>JAKAXE010000076.1 GCA_021816695.1 bacterium
CAACCCTGCTCGACCTCACCTGGGCACCGGCCCAGATGGGTGTCCCTCGGGCGCGGCTTCCACCGCAACGCCCATGCCACCGCGGTCGTCCCTCGTGGCGACTTCGGCCCCAGGGCGCTCGGCTACGTCCCGCTCAGAGTCGCTTAGAGTTGCAGAGACGCTGTGCTCGGGACATGACTCGAGACTAGAGTGGCAGCGCGGAGCGGGCCGTCACAGGGCGGCAAAGGGGGTGTGACGGTAAGCGGCTATTGGAGCCCGACAGCCACTCCGAATCCCACCGCCCGCTCCAGAGCCTGCTCCACCGCGGCCGTCGCCACCGGGCCCTCCTCGGCGCCAGTCAGGCGAATGGTGACCAGGTTCCCCTTGAGGGAAACCAGCTCTACCGGTCCCCCTTCGAGGGCGGCGATCACCAGGGCCATCAGGCGGGCCGCGTGGTCGCCGAGCCTGCGGTCCCGACCGCACTCCGCTCCGGCATCGCCCCATGGGAGCCGGTCCGGGACCACCCCGGCGACGAGCCATTCAAAGGCGGCGGCGAAGCGCCGGAGCTCCCCCGCCCCGGGGGTGTCCCACCCCACCGCGTCCAGTGAGGAGCCCCACAGCGGCTCGTGGTGGTCGGCGCGAGGGCGGCGTCCGGCGAGAAAGCGCAGGAGGGCGGGGGAGGCGCCCCCAGCACGGTGGTGGTCGAACCACCCCTCCGCCAGCGCCCCCCGAAGCTCGAGGTCGTCGCTGTAGGCCGCGGCAAGGATCACAGAGGGAGGGGGGACGAGCAGTTTCCAGAGGTGAGAGCCGCGCCGGGAGGCGGCCTCGGCTCGGTCGCGAGGGCGGGGCTCCTGGAGCTGGGTCAGGCCCGCCGGGTGCGGGAGGTTGAGCTCGAAGCCGCGAAGGGAAAGTCGGCCCATCAGAAGCAGCTCCCGCCGGTACGGGACCTCGCCCGAGGAGCCGATTCCCGTCGTTGCCCAGGCGCCCAGGCACCGCCGCACCTGGTCGAGCTTCCACGCCCCCTCATCGTCCACCCCCTTCCCCGCCTCCGCCCTCTCCTCGAACGGCACCTCGACACCCACCATCGCCGCCAGCCGACCCCGCTCGATGAAGGGCAGACCGGAAAGGGCCTCGCGCACCTCACGGTGCGGCGGGAGGTCTCCGATCAGCAGCGCCGGCGCGGCTCCCAGCTCCACCTGGGCCGCGAACTGGGCCAGGCTGAGGTCCCAGCCCCCCCCGGGGACGGCTATGTGGAGGTCTCCGGGGCCGGCCCGGAGCAGCACCCCGGCCACCGGGCCAAAGGGCCACGAGGGGGCCCGCCGCGGCCGCTTGGGAGGCACCGGCTGCCGCCTGAGGTCGTAGGCGGCGCGACGCTCGGGGGTGCCGACCAGAGCCCAGGCTGCCTGCAGCCTGGTGAACAGCCTGGTGGCCCGCTCCTCCTCCAACCTGGTCGTCTCGTGCCGCTGGGCCTGGACATCAGGGTGGAGCTCCCTGGCCCGGGCGCGGTAGTGCCGTCTCAGCTCGTTCCAGCTGTCGGTGGGCTGGGCGCCCAGCACCTCGTAGGCGTCGAACTCGACCCGGGGGCGTGGCGACATCAGGGGCGCTCCCCTTTGGGCCGGACCAGGCTCACAGGTGGAAGGGGTCCTGGAAGAAGGCGGGGAGGTGGGCGGAGAGGAAGTCGTTGAAGATGGTGAAGCGGTCGGCCATCACCAGGATCCCCATCAGCATGACCAGCCCTCCGCCGCCCAGCGAAACCGCCCGCTGGTGCCGACCCAGCGCGCGCAGGAGCGGTGTGGCCCGGTCCATGAGCAGCGCCGCCAGCAGGAAAGGGAGGGCCAGCCCCACCACGTAGGCCACCATGAGGGCCATCCCCTGGGCGGTTGTCCCCTGCTCCAGGCCCGAGGTGAGCACCGCGCCCAGGACCGGGCCGATGCAGGGCGACCATCCCGCACCCAGCCCGGCCCCAAGGAGGATCCCGCCTCCGAACCCGCCTCTCCCGTGCGGAAGCCAGCGGGCGTCCCGCCGCAGCCAGGGGAGTCGCAGCACGCCCATGAGCGTGAGGCCCAGGATCACCACCGCGAGGCCCAGGATCGGCGCCAGGACTCCCTTCCAGGGGGCCAGCAGCCGCTCCAGCGCGTAGAAGAAGGCGAGGCAGAAGAGACCCAGGCCAACGGCGAACCCCAGCGCCCCGCGGAGCACCCGCCACCTGACCGCTCCCAGGTCGCCACGTCCCCCGGCGGCGCGCGAGAGGAACGCCAGGTACGCGGGAACCAGCGGTAGGACGCAGGGGGACAGGAACGAGGCCGCCCCGGCGGCCACCGCCAGAGGCAGTGTGACTGCTCCCAGGCTCACCGCGCCGCTCCCAGGCCCTGGAACGAAGCCAAGAGGCCGCCCAGCCTAACGGAGCCGCTCCACCTCGGCGGCGGCCACGGCGGGGTCTAGCTTGCGGAAGAGGGGCAGGGGGCCGGCGATCGGCCTCCCCGCCGGGAGGCCTACCGGCCCCCATCGGGTGACGGAGGTGCTGAGGTCAGTGCGCAAGACCAGGTGCGGGTCCTCATCGGAGCCCGCTTCCTGGAACTCTGGCAGAGGTGCCAGCTGCCCGCCCTCGCCCAGCATTTCATGGAGGCGCTGGGAGGTGAAGGGAAGGAAGGGGGCCATCATCACCCCCAAGTCGGCGACGCACTGAAGCGCCACGTGGACCACGCTGGCGGCTCGCTCCCGGTCCCTGGTGATCAGCCGCCAGGGCTCCTGCTCCCCCAGGTACTGGTTCACCTGGGCGGCGAGGGCCATGGTCTGCTGCAGGGCCGCCTTGAAGCGCGCCTCCTCAAGGAGCCCGGCCACCTGCCCGAAGCCGTTCGTGACCACCTGACGCACCGACCGATCCGCCTCCTGGAGTGCACCCTGCTCCGGCACCTCGCCGAAGTGGCGGGCCGCCAGTTGCAGCGTGCGCTGGACCAGGTTCCCCCAGGTCGCCACCAGCTCGTCGTTGTTGCGCCGCACGAACTCGTCCCAGGTGAAGTCGGTGTCCTGGGTCTCGGGCCCGGCCGCGGTGAGGTAGTAGCGCAGCGGGTCGGGGTCGTAGCGCTCGAGGAAGTCCCGCACCTCGATGACGACGCCCCGGCTGCTGGAGAACTTGGCTCCCTCCATGGTGAGGAACTCACTGCTGACCACGTTCTCCGGGAGTTGCAGGGGAGGATGCCCGGGCCCGCCCCCCAAGGTGCCTCCGCTGCCGTACCCCATGAGCATGCTGGGCCAGATGACCGAATGGAAGACGATGTTGTCCTTCCCCATGAAGTAGTAGTGACGGGAGTCGGGATCCTGCCACCATTTCCGCCAGGCCTCCGGTTGGCCAATTAGGTTGGCCCACTCCACGCTGGCGGAGAGGTACCCGACGACGGCGTCGAACCAGACGTAGATCCGCTTGTCCGGACGGTCCGAGAACTCTGGAAGTGGGATCGGCACTCCCCAGTCGATGTCCCGGGTGACCGCCCGGGGCCGAAGCTCGGCGAGGAGGTTGAGGGAGAAGGCGCGCACGTTGGGGCGCCAACCGTCGCGGCTCTCGATCCACTCCCGGAGCGCTGCGGCGAAGGCGGGGAGATCCAGGAAGAAGTGTTCGGAGTCACGGAAGACGGGGGTCGACCCGTCTATCCGGGACCTGGGGTTGATGAGGTCGGTGGGATCCAGCATCCGGCCGCAGCTGTCGCATTGGTCCCCGCGCGCGGCCGGGTAGCCGCAGTGGGGGCAGGTGCCCTCTATGTACCGGTCGGGCAGGGTGCGGCCGGTGGTCGGGGAGAACGCCCCAAGCTGGGTTCGCCGGATCAGGTACCCCTTCTCAAATAGGGTGGAGAAGACGTCCTGGACGACGCTCTCGTGGTTGCGGGTGGTGGTCCGGGTGAAGAGGTCGTACGAGAGGCCGAGACGGCGCAGATCGTCCGCGATCACCTGGCTGTAGCGATCGGCGACCGCCCGGGGGCTCACCCCCTCGCGGTCCGCCGCCACCAGGATCGGGGTCCCGTGCTCGTCGGTGCCGCTCACCATCAGCACCGGGCGGCCGCGCAGCCGCTGGTACCGGGCGAAAATGTCGGAGGGAACTCCGAAACCGGCCACGTGGCCGATGTGCCGTGGCCCGCTGGCGTAAGGCCAGGCCACCGCCACCAGGATGGGCGCGCCGGGACCGGGATCATGACTCAAAGCCCATCGATGGTATCGGCTGGCCGTGGCCCGGGTGGAACAATGCCGCCATGCCCTTCCCTCCTCGGGTGGCCCTGGTGATCGCGGACAGCTCCCGCACCGGAGGACCTGAGCACGTCCTCCTGCAGGCGCTGGAGCTGAAGGAAGCCGGGTGGGGGCCGGTGGTCGTCTGCCCGGACGGGCCACTGCGTCAGCGCTGCGCTGCGGTGGGCATCCCCAGCCTCGGTCCGGGGCGGGGAGGTTGGGATCTCCTATCCGGGCCGGCCAGGCTCCGCCAGCTGCTCCGCCGTCTGGGCCCGGACCTGGTCCACACCCATGGGCTCAGGGCGGGGGGGCTGGTCCGCAGGGCCCACCTCGGTGTTCCTCTCGTTCACACCCACCACCTCGACGCCTGGTTCACACGGGGGGCGGTGCGGCGGATGGCCCACGCCCGCGAGCTGAGAAGGCTCTCCCGGGCCGCTCGCCTGGAGATCGCGGTCTCGCAGTCGGTGCGCCGGTTCCTGGTCGACGAGGTGGGTGTCGACGGAGCGCGGGTCCGGGTCATCCCCAACGGTGTCCCCCCGCTGCTTGGCGAGCCCCGCCAGGGTCCTGAGGGGCACCGGGTGGCGACGCTCTCGTCGCTAATACCCAGCAAGGGGATCGACTTGGCCATCACCGCGCTGGCCACGCCACTCGGGAGCCGGTTTCATCTCACCGTGGGAGGGTCCGGGCCGGAGCTGCCTGGGCTGCTGGACCTCGCTGCCGGGCTCAAGGTGGCCGACCGGGTCGACTTCGTGGGTCCGGTGGAGGACCGTGCTGCCTTCTTCGCCACCTGCGACGTCGCCTGGGTGCCCTCTCGCCAGGAGCCCTTCGGCCTGGTCGCCTGCGAGGCGATGACCTGCGGGGTGCCGGTGGTGGCCGCCCGGGTCGGCGGGCTCCCGGAGATACTCGACCCGCCCCGGGCGGGGATCTGCGTCCCTCCGGCGAACCCCGCGGCGCTCGCCAGCGTGACCTCGGCCCTTCTCGACGACCATGAGCGGTACGCGCGCATCTCCCGGGCCGGGTTCGAGCGGGCCTCTGATGAGTTCAGCGCCTCCCGGATGGGCGCCCGCACCAGGCAGGTGTATCGCGAGGTGCTCGGCTGATCACTTCTTGGACGGCTGGTAGTAGGGGTTGGTGCCCTGGGCGTGGTCGGTGGTGTCCACCACATCACTGAGCTCCGAGAACCGCTCGAGGATGGCGGTGCGAACCCCCTGGGAGAGGGTGACCTCGGCGAGGCCGCAGCCCTGGCAGCCCCCTCCCATCTGCACGTACGCGACCCCGTCGGCGATGTCCAGCAGCCCGATGTACCCTCCATGGGCCGCCACCGCGGGGTTGATCTCCTCATCCAGCAGACGTTGGACCGCGCTCGCCAAGGGGTCGGCATCGGGGTTGTAGTCGGTCTCCAGCGCCAGCGCCCCGGTGAGGGGATCGGCGTCCACCCGGGCACCGACCACGTGACGGGAGATGACCTTGGGAGCCACGAACGTGATGTCCTCGGCGCCTGCCACCAGGACCTCGTCCGCTCGCGGGTCACCCGCCTCGACCAGGGAGAAGGAGTACTGGAGCCGGTCACCCTGCAGGCCCCCCGGGGAGATCGCCACCCAGGCCTCGGGGTGCCCCTGGCGCTCGCGGAACTGGCGGATGCGTGCGGCCGCCCTCTCGGTGAGGTCGAGCTGGGGCCGGTCGGGGGCAGAGGGCATGGCGATAGTCTGACGCCATGAGCGCGCGCGTGCTGCTGGTGATGCCCACCTCCACCTATCGCGCCTCGGCGTTCCTCAGAGCCTCAGAGCGGCTGGGTCTGGACGTGACCCTGGCCACCGACGACCCGGCCGGTCTGCCGGTGGGCGCCCCGGCCATCGCCTGGGAGCCCGTCGTCGAGGGGCTTGGGCCGCTCCCCCCGGCCCTGCGGGGCGTGGTGGCCGTGGTCGGGGTCGACGAGACCTCGGTGTTGCCGGCGGCGAGGATCGCCGCCCGGCTGGGGCTGCCCGGTAACCCCATAGACGCCGCCATCGCGACGCGGGACAAATCCAGGTTGCGGCAGGCCCTGGAGGGTACCGGGTTGCCCCAGCCCCGGTGGGCGGGTTGGCCACCGGATTGCCCGGCCCCGGACCTCGGCTACCCCTGCGTGGTCAAGCCCACCTCGGGGTCGGCCAGCTTCGGGGTGATCCGAGCCGACAACCGCGAGGAGCTGCTTCTGGCCGGGGCCCGGGTGCGGCGTCTGCTGGGCGACCGGGCGAAGCTGCTGGTGGAGTCCTACCTGCCGGGTCCCGAGATCGCCGTGGAGGCGCTGATGCGGGACGGCGAACTCCTGCCTCTGGCGGTCTTCGACAAGCCGGACCCGCTCGATGGGCCCTACTTCGCAGAGTCGATCTACCAGCTACCCAGCCGATTGCCCTCCGCCGACCAGGAGGCCGTCGCGGAGGTGCTGGCCGCCGCCGCCTCCGCCATCAACCTGCGGGAGGGGCCAGTCCATGCGGAGTTCCGCCTGGGCTCTGGGACTCCCACCCTGATCGACCTGGCCTCGCGCTCCATCGGTGGCCGTTGCTCGGCGGTGCTGCGCTTCCGCTCCGGCGCCTCCCTGGAGGAGCTGATCCTGCGCCAGGCACTGGGCATGCCGCTCCCTGATCTGCAGCTGGAAGCCGATCCGGCGGGGGTTCTCATGCTCACCGCAGAGCGCGCCGGCCGGCTTGTCTCGATCGAGGGAAGCGAGGCCGTGCTTAGGATTCCCGGAATCGAGGCGGTGGACCTGACCGCCACGCCCGGCTCCGTTGTGGCCCCCGCCCCCGACGGGGATCGCTACCTCGGCTTCGTCTTCGCCCGCGCCGGGTCCCCGGATGGGGTCCGGGCGGCGCTGGAGGCCGCCCGGGACCGCCTGGTGATCACCGTGGAGGACTGACGGTCGGGGACGCGACCTGGCGCGGCCCCAGGGGCGCTCGTGACGGGACCGATGAGAGGTGCTTGACCCATCGCCCGCTCCACCATTCCTGCTCCGAAGTCGATCCGAGGTGCTCGCGGCCCTCCGCGAAGGGGTGGAGCAGCTGACTGACTCTCGGCAGTGGGAGCGGTGGCTGAAGTTCCGGGGCCGCTTCCATCGCTACAGCTTCCACAACCAGCTTCTCATCCTGCGCCAGTTCCCCGAGGCGTCCCAGGTGGCCGGCTACCGGAAGTGGCAGGAGCTGGGCCGCCAGGTCCGGCGGGGGGAGAGGGGAATGGCGATCATCGCCCCGGTGGCGCTGAAGCGCCCGGAGGGGGTTGAAGCCGAGCGGCTCCGTGACCTGGAGCTACCGCTCTTGACCTATCGAATTGCCAGGGTCTTCGACGTCTCCCAGACCGAGGGCCCAGAGCTGCCGGCGCCCGTGGGGGAGATGCCCGCGGCGGCGCCTCCGGAGATCCTCGAGCGGCTCCTGACCCTGGTCCCGGCCCTGGGTTTCACCGTCGAGTTCACCGAGCTCCGCTCCGGGCGCCGGGGTGACTGCTCCCACGCCCTGCGGCGGATCCGGGTGGACCGGCGCCTGAGCCCGGGCGCCAAGGTGAAGACCCTGGGCCACGAGCTGGCCCACGCCATCCTCCACGGCCCGGAGTTCACCGGCGGCAGGGAACTGGCTGAGTTGGAGGCCGAGAGCGTCGCCTACGTTGTCTGCCAGCAAATGGGGCTGGACAGCTCCGCCTACAGCTTCGGTTACGTGGTCAGCTGGGCCGGGTCCGGCACGGTAGCCGCCCGGCAGATCACGCGGTCCGGTCAGCGGATTCTGAGGGCTGCCGCGGAAATCTCCCGGGATCGCGATGAAGCCTGGCAACCCGTGGCCGCGCACCTGGCAGCCGCCGGCTGACCTTCCGCCGGGCCTACGGGAAGGCTCGAAGCCCGGCCCGGTCGGCGGCCCGATGCGGCTAGAGGCGAGTATCTTTGGGCTAGGTGCCAACCACTGCCGCCATCGCCCACGGATCGGCTGCGCCGCCGGCCCCGGACCGTGCGGCCCTCCTACTCGAGGCCGGGGTGTTGCTGGCCTCCGACCTCTCCCCGCGCAGGGTGTTGGAGCGGCTGGTGGAGCTGGCTGCCAGGGTTACCGGCGCCCGCTACGCGGCGTTCGGCGTCCTCGGTGAGGACGGACGGCTGGTGGACTTCATCCCCCACGGTCTGACGCCCGAGGAGGTACGGGCGATCGGGCCGCCTCCCCAGGGGCGGGGGATCCTCGGCCTCTTGGTGGAGCGTCCGGAGCCACTGCGCCTGGCGCGCATCTCCGAGCATCCCAGCGCCCACGGTTTCCCCGCGGGCCACCCTCCGATGAGCACCTTCCTCGGGGTTCCCGTCCGGGGGCGTGGGGCTGTCCTGGGGAACCTCTACCTGACCGAGAAGGGCGGAGGAGCTGGGTTCGACGCCGACGACGAGGCCGCCGTCACGACCCTGGCGGCGCTGGCGGGGGCAATGGTGGTGAACGCCCGCGCGTACCGCGCCCTGGAGCAGCGGGAGACCTGGCTGAGGGCACTGCAGCAGACCACCGACGCCATGCTCCAGGGCGCGTCGGTGCAGGGTTTGCTGCGGGCCATCGTGCGGGCCGCCCGCGAGCTCACGGACGCCGAGCTGGCCTGTGTGGTGCTCGCCGACCAGGACCACCCTTCCAGCCTTCGGGTGGCAGCCGTTGCCGGCCCCCGGGGGCACCGGCTCGAGCACCTCCTACTTCCCGAGAGGGGCACCGCCAGCCTCGCGGTGATCCGTGCCGGGCGGCCCCGCCTGGTGGCCGCCGGGAGTCGCCAGCTGGCTTGGATCGGAGATGCCGGAGTCAGCGTCGGTCCGGCGATGGTCCTTCCTTTGACCGTCGACCGGGAGGTGGCGGGCACCCTCCTGATCGCCGGGGGGCGGGACCGTCCTCCCTTCCGCCATGCCGACCTCACCCTGGTGGACAGCTTCGCCAGCCAGGCGGCCCTGGCAATCGACCATGTCCGGCTCCAGGAGACCCTTCAGCACGTCGCGGTCCTGGAGGAGCGCCGCCGGATCGCTCGGGACCTGCACGATGAGCCAGTTCAGGCGCTGATCTACCTGGCGCGGAGGCTGGAGCGGGTGGCAGCGGAGCCGGACGTGGCCGGGGTGGCAGCCGCCCAGCTGGGCGAGGTCCGCGACCTGGCGGTGGCGGTGGCCGACGGGCTCCGGCAACTCACCGAGGGTCTCCGCTCCGAGGTCCTGGAGCAGAGAGGCCTGCCGGCGGCCCTGGCCGAGCTGGGGCGCCGCTTTGAGGAGCGCTCGGGGCTGGAGGTGAGGGCGGTGCTGGAGGAGGGCGGAGCCAGATGGCCCTTGGAAGTGGAGAAGGGCTGGCTCCGCATCGCCCAGGAGGCCCTCTCCAACGTGGAGAGGCATGCGCGGGCCGGGCGAGTGGAGATCGGACTGCGCCAGCGTGGGGATCGGCTCCTCCTCTGGATCCGGGACGACGGGGTGGGTTTCCCCGTCCGGGCCGGCCGACCGCTCCGGGAGGGGTTGGGGCTCCTCGGGATGCGGGAGCGGGCCGCCCTGCTGGGCGGTGCGCTCCGGGTCTGCTCGGGGATCGGGCCCAGGGGAACCCTGATCCTGGCCCGGGTGCGCCGCGCTCGGGCGGCGAGCTGAGCCGGGGCAATCACGCGCCGGTGGCCGGGTGGTACCGTCCGATGGGTCAGCCGAGCTCCCATCTATCTTGAGGGTCAAGAGCATGAGCAGCCCGATCCGAGTCATCATCGCCGAGGACC
>JAKAXE010000005.1 GCA_021816695.1 bacterium
GGTCATCCCGTTGACCACGAATCCGCTCCGTGCCAGTAGATAGACGGCGGCCTGCCCCAAGAGCGACGCCAGTCCCACGGTGATTAGGGGGAACACCCAGAGCAGAAGGCTGCGGTAAGTCAGTAGAAGCAGCACCGTCACCACCAGAACCGTTGCCAGGAGCAGGACCCCGTCGATCCCGGAGAAGGCGGAGGCCGTGTCCGCCAGAACAGCGGCCGGGCCCCCAACGCCGGTGGAGACTCCGGGGGGTGCACTGGCCAATGCCGATCTCAGGCGGCTGACGTCGGTGGCCACTGCGGTAGCCGAAGTTCCGGCCTGGAGCGCCACCTCGATAATGGCCCCACGGCGGCTGGCGGATACCGCGACCGGCAGGACGGCGCTCACGCCCAGCAACCTGAGCCCGTCAATGTGCGACTTCAGCGAGTGGGCATAGGCCAGGTCCGATTCGCTGAGGCCCCGAGCCCGGTAGAGAACTGCCAGAGCCGCCAATCTATTGAGGTCGGGAAACCGTGACTCGAGTTCGGACACCACGGTCGACGGGGCGCCTGAGGGGACAAAGCTCGCCTGACTGTTCTGCTCCACCGCGGCCAGCTTGGACGAGAACGGGACCAGGGCCGACGCCCCCAGCAGCCAGACGACGATCACAATCCACTTCGAACGGCGGCCGGTGATCAGTGACGCAAACCACTTCATATGGAGACTTCCCGTAGCTTCGGACCCAGGCAGGCGTCCGACGATTCACATGAAGTATACAGAGTGTCTATAGTGCGTCAGAGTGTCTAACGAGCACCCGCCCCGCCCATCAGGCCGCCCGGGAGCAGAGGGGGCGTGGGATGCGACCCTCTCCCGCCATCGTTCCCGCAACCGGGAGCGGATCGCCGCCACGGCGATGGAGCTGATCGGCGAGCAGGGACTGGCGCACGTCAGCATGTCCTCCCTGGCGGAACGCGCCGGAGTTTCGCGGGCCACTCTCTACCACTATTTCCCGGACTTGGACCATGTGCTGCTGGCCTGGGTGGAGCTACAGGTGGACCGCTTCGTTTCGCGGGTCGAGCTGTTGGCCGGCGAGGAGCCGGACCCACGAGCTCGGCTGACTCTCATCATTGCCCAGCTGACCGACTACTTCGCCAGCCGCGACCACCGTCTTGGGCTGGAGCAGCTCGGCACGCTGGCGGTCGCCCCTGTCACTGCCAGAGCCGTCGCAGAGCGGATGTCCCCGCTCATGGAGCTGGTCTCCGACTGCCTGCGCACCGGGCAGAGAATGGGGCAGTTCCGTGCGGAACTGGACCCCGAGGTTCACGCTTCCCTGATCCTGGGTCTTTTGGGAGCAATGCGGCCCCACCTCGTGTCCGGACGCTACGCGCCAGGTGCCGCAGCGCGTGCCGTGAGCTCGCTGGTGCTGGACGGGGTGACGCGGAGGTAGGAGCGGGCCGCGCCGGCTGGGGATGCAGGAGCATCCCGGATGCGGCAGCGCACCCCGCCTGACGAGCCGCTCAGACGTCCAGCTGAGAGGTGCGGACCCTTGAGGTCAGACCATCTCCCGGTGGGCCGAAAAGGCGGTCTCCGGCGTCCCCCAGCCCCGGGACGATGTACCCACGTGCGTCCAGGTGGGGGTCCACAGCGGCGCACCACACCTCCACCTCCGGGGCCTCGGCATGGAAGCGCTCCAGGCCCGGTCGGCTGGCCACCAGGCTGAGGACCTGGACCCGAGCCGCCCGCCGCCTCTCCACGAATCGAACCGCCTCGACGAGCGAGCCCCCGGTGGCCAGCATGGGGTCGCAGACCACAACCCGCCGCCCTGACAGATCGGCCGGGAGCCCATCGAGGTAGCAGACAGCGGCCAGAGTCGATTCGTCCCGCTTCAACCCCAGGTGCGCGACATCACAGGTAGGGGCCACCAACTGGATTCCCGGCACCATCCCGAGCCCGGCTCGGAGGATAGGCACGAGCAGCGGCGCCTCCACGATTTCGAGGCACTCTCCCTCCCCCACCGGGGTGCGGACGGTGACGGGCCCAGTCTCCAGATCACCAAGCGCCTCGAAGGCGAGGAACCCGGCCACCTCGGCGACCAGCTCCCGGAAGCGGGAGCGGGGGGTCGCCTCGGCCCGCAGGTGGCCGAGGCGATCGGCCACGGTGGGGTGGCGGCACACGTGAACCCAGTCGTCCATCAGTCGATCTTCGCGCCGCCAGCCCCGGCGGCGCCGGCACGGGCCGCCCCGGAGATGCCATGGAGGCCCACCGAGGCCGCCATGCGGGCCAGGTCGGCCGCCGACAGAGGCCCCCCGGGCCGGTACCACTCGCTGATGGAGTTGACCATCCCGAGGAGGAGCCGGGCGCCCAGACCCGGCTCCAGCCCCTGGCGGAGCCCTCCGGTGCTGGCCGTCGCCGCCACCAGCTCCGCCACCTCCCGGTCGAAGTGGCGTCGGCGCTCCAGCGCCCAGAGCTCCGTCCGCGAGTTCCCGCGCACCCGAAGCAGGAGCGTGACGTACGGCAATTCGTCGACCAGCACCTCGACCGTTCGCCGCAGCAGGTGCTCCAAGCGAGCGGGAGGTGGGCCCAGGCGCGCCTGCTCCTCCTCGAGGACCGCGAAGAGGGCATCAAGGGCTCGGCTCAGGGCCCGATGCAGGATGGCCTCCTTGCTGGCGAAGTGGTGGTAGATAGAGGACTTGCCCAATCCCGCCGCCTTGCCCAGCTGGGCCATGCTGGTCGCTTCGAAGCCACGTAGGATGAATTGCTGGACCGCGACCTCGAGCAGGCGGTCCGGGTCATACCGCGGCCGCTTTTTCGCGGCACCCCGAACTCGGTCAGCCACGTCGCCAAGTATGGGGCCGCAAATTGACACCGACTGCGGTCCGGTCCAAAATGGGAACCGAACGACCGGTCGGGAAAGGAGCAGCCATGCCCCCCACCAACTCCGACGAAAGCCGGAACCTAGCCTTCCAGCAAGCCATCGACGCAGACCGCACGGTGGAGCCCCGCGACTGGATGCCGGAGCGGTACCGGAGCACCATGATCCGCCAGATCGCCCAGCACGCCCACTCCGAGATCATCGGGATGCAGCCCGAGGGCAACTGGATCACCCGCGCCCCCTCCCTGCGGCGCAAGGCCATCCTCCTGGCCAAGGTCCAGGACGAGGCCGGTCACGGTCTCTACCTGTACGCAGCCGCCGAGACCCTGGGAGTGGGGCGCGGTGAACTGACCGAACTTCTCATCACCGGCCGGCAGAAGTATTCCAGCATCTTCAACTACCCGACCCAGACCTGGGCCGACGTGGGAGCGATCGGCTGGCTGGTAGATGGTGCCGCCATCACCAACCAGCTCGCCCTCACCAAGACCTCCTACGGGCCGTACGCCCGGGCCATGGTGCGGATCTGCCGAGAGGAGTCCTTCCATCAACGCCAGGGCTTCGAGTTGCTGTCCGAGCTGTCCCGCGGCACCGTGGCGCAGCATGAGATGGCTCAGGATGCGGTCAACCGCTGGTGGTGGCCGGCATTGATGATGTTCGGGCCACCGGACACCGAATCGCCCAACACGGCCCAGTCGATGGCCTGGAAGATCAAGCGCGTCAGCAACGACGAGCTGCGCCAGCGCTTCGTGGACATGACGGTCCCCCAGGCCCAGGCGCTCGCCCTGGACCTGCCCGACCCGCAACTGCGCTGGAACGAGGCTCGCGGCCACTACGACTTCGGTCCCATCGACTGGGAGGAGTTTCGCCAGGTGGTTGGGGGCCACGGTGCCTGCAACGCGCAACGGATCGCGGTTCGCCGGGCGGCCGACGAGGATGGTGCCTGGGTCCGCGAGGCGGCCCGAGCATGGGAGGTCCGGCAGAACAGCCGGACTTCCGCAGCGTGAGCCACGCAGAGGACTGGCCGCTCTGGGAGGTGTTCATCAGGGGACGGCGTGGGCTCTCCCACCAACACGTGGGGTCCCTGCATGCTCCGGATCCGGAACTGGCTCTGCAGAACGCCCGTGATCTCTACACCCGGAGGGGTGAGGGCGTCTCCATCTGGGTTGTCCGCTCCACCGAGGTGCACGCCTCGGACCCGGACGATCAGGGTCCGCTATTCGATCCACCCTCCGACAAGGCCTACCGGCACCCGACCTTCTACACGGTGCCCGAGGACCTCCAGCTTTGACCGCAGGGGTGGCCGGGCTCTCGGTGGTCGACCTTCGGGAGGTGGCCCTTGGGTTTGGCGACGATTGCCTGGTCCTCTCCCACCGGCTGGCTGAGTGGACCACCCATGCGCCCGAGCTGGAGGAGGAGATGGCCCTCGCCAACCTCGCCCTGGACCTCCTGGGACAGGCGCGGTCCCTCTTGACCCTGGCCGGCGAGGCTGACGGTAGAGACGAGGACCAACTCGCCTACTGGCGAGATGACCGCGACTTCCGCAACCTGCTCCTGGTGGAGCAGCCCAACGGGGACTTTGCCGTGACCATGACCCGCCAGCTGCTTTTCTCCACCTTCCAGGAGCTTCTGTACCGTTGGATGGTCACCGGGACGGAGCCGCGGCTTGCTGCCATCGCCGCCAAGGGTGTAATGGAGGCGCGGTATCACGTTGAGCACGCCCGCCTCTGGGTCCAACGGCTGGGTGGGGGTACCGAGGAGAGCCACCGCAGGATGTGCCGGGCGCTGGATCTGCTCTGGCCCTATACCGAGGAGCTCTTCGAGCCCACCGAGTCCTGGTCTCGCGCCGCTGACCAGGGTGCGGTGCCGCCACTCTCCTCGATCGAGGAGCCGTGGCGGCACTCGATTGAGTCTCTGCTGGTGGACTCGGGCCTTGAGATCCCGGGGTTCCCGGCCTGGCAGTCCGGGGGCCGCCTGGGGCGACATTCCGAGCACCTCGGCCATCTCCTCGCGGAGATGCAGCACCTGCACCGCTCCCACCCCAATGCCAGCTGGTGAGGAGCTGGCCCGGAGGCTGGCCGCCGAAGTGCCGGATCCTGAGCTCCCCTTCCTCACGCTGGGGGATCTAGGAATCCTCCGACGGGTGGAGGTGAACCTGGAGGGCGCGGTTCGCGTGGTGCTGACTCCGACGTACTCAGGATGCCCCGCCGTCCACCACATGGCCGACGAGGTGCGCCGCACGCTGATGGCGGCGGGATTCCCGGCGGTTCAGGTGGACACCGAGCTGTCCCCCGCCTGGAGCACGGACCGGCTCGGACCACACGCCCGGGAAAAGCTGGAGGCGATGGGCATAGCCCCTCCCCCACCCATGGGCAAGGCTCCGGTGGCGCTCACCCTCAAGTGCCCGCACTGTGGTTCGCTCCGGACCGGGGAGCTCAGCCACTTCGGCGCCACCGCCTGCAAGTCGCTCTGGCGCTGCCAGGAATGCGGCGAGCCCTTCGAACACTTCAAGGCCCTGCGGTGATAGCCCCCGTGGAGCTGGCCCGGGGTAGGGCCCGGGGCAACTTCCACCAGCTGGCGGTCTCCGAGATCCAGCGGGTGGCGGAGGATGCCGTGGCCGTGACCTTCGAGACCCCCGCCGACCTGAGGGAGGTCTTCCAGTTCCGGGCCGGGCAGCACCTGACTCTGCGCTTTGAACTGGCAGACGGGGAGCAGCGCCGCTCCTACTCCATCTGCAGCCCAGCCCCTCAGGGACCACTCAGGGTCGGGGTGAGAAGGCTACCCGGGGGCCTGGTCTCCACCCACATCCACGACCACCTTCGGGTGGGGGACCTGGTGGACGTGATGCCCCCGGCCGGCTCGTTCACCCTGGCGCAGAGCCAGCCGCTCGGACGGTTGGTGGCGCTGGCGGCTGGGTCCGGGATCACCCCGGTGCTCTCCCTGGTGGACACCGCGTTGCGGACCGACCCGGCCGCCGAGTTCACGGTCGCCTACTCCAATCGCTCAGTGGGATCGACCATGTTTCTGGACGAGCTGGCGGAGCTGAAGGACCGCTGGCCGGCGCGGGTGCAGCTGTTCCACCTCTTCTCCCGGGAACCCCAGACTGTGGCGGCCCACAATGGGAGGCTCGACCCCGCCCGGCTCAGAGGCCTGATCGAGGAGATCGGAAGGCCCGAGTCCGTCTCCACCTGGTACCTCTGCGGCCCTCTGGGAATGGTGGGGAACGCCCAGCAGGTCCTGGGTGAGGCCGGGATCGCCCTGGAGAAGGTGAGGCGGGAGCTCTTCTTCGTCGAGGACGAGCCTCCCGTTCGCTCCGCCGCCGAGGCGGTGGAGCTAGCCCGCCCAGGCGAGGTGACCGTTCGGGCGCGCCTCAATGGGCGCGAGACGACCTTCAGCACCCGCCGCGACCTCGCTCTCGTCGATGGGCTGGCAGCCGTCCGCGAGGATGCCCCGTTCTCCTGCAAGGGGGGCGTCTGCGCCACCTGCCGCGCGCGCCTGCTGGAGGGTCGGGTCGTGATGGACCACACCTACGCCCTGGACGCCAGCGACAGGGAGAACGGCTTCGTGCTGACCTGCCAGGCTCACCCCCTCACCGACCTGATCGTGCTCGACTACGACGCCTGAGGGGGTGAGACTCCGCTCGCTCGGCCAGGTGTAATCCAGGGGGCAGCCCGGATGGTGCCGATGGGATCATAGAAGCGATCACGTGGAACCAGCTCCACGACGCCCGGTTCTGGAGGGCCCCAGGTGAATACTGGCATCGCCGATCTTAGGGCGCGAGAGATCCTCGACTCGCGCGGCAATCCCACTGTGGAGGTGGAGGCCCTCTTGGAGGGCGGGGCCTTCGCCCGGGCCGCGGTGCCTTCAGGGGCATCGACCGGGAGCAAGGAGGCGGTGGAGCTGCGCGACGGCGAGCAGGGCCGCTATGGGGGCAAGGGGGTCAGACGGGCTCTCGCCGAAGTTCAAGGTTCGATCCTCCCGGCGCTCCGGGGGATGGACGCCAGCCACCAGGCTCAGATCGACGAGACGCTCATCGGCCTGGATGGCACCTCCAACAAGGGACGGATCGGCGCCAACGTCATCCTCGGGGTCTCCGTCGCCTGTGCCCGCGCCGCGGCCCAAGCGACCGGTCTCCCCCTCTACCGGTACCTGGGAGGAGTGGGCGCTAACCGCCTCCCGGTCCCGATGATGAACATCCTCAACGGGGGGGTTCACGCCCATTGGCAGGGGGCGGACTTCCAGGAGTTCATGATCGCCCCCTACGGCGCTCCCGACTTCGCCGAGGCGCTGAGATGGGGGTCGGAGATCTACCGGGCACTGCAGTCCGAGCTGGTCGCCAGGGAGATGTCAGTGGGTGTCGGGGATGAGGGGGGATTCGCTCCCAAGGTGCGGTCCAACCGGGAGCCGCTGGATCTCATCGTGGCCGCCGTCGAGAAGGCGGGACTGCGCCCGGGCGCGGATGTGGGTATCGCCATGGACCCGGCGTCCAGTGAGTTCCACCGAGACGGTCGCTACCACCTGGGTCGAGACGGCCTGGAGCTGAGCTCGGAGGAGATGGCCAGCTACTACTCCGAGCTGGTCGCCGAGTACCCCATCTGCCTTCTGGAGGATGGCTTGGCCGAGGACGACTGGGATGGCTGGAAGGTCCTCAACCGGCTGCTCGGGCAGACCATCGAGCTGGTGGGGGACGACCTCTTCTGCACCAACCCGGCACTCATCCAGCGGGGGATCGACGAGGACGTGGCCAACGCCGCGCTCATCAAGCTGAACCAGATCGGCACCCTCTCCGAGACCGTCGCCGCGACCCGGCTGGCGCAGTTCCACGGCTGGGGCGCCTTCGTCTCCCATCGCTCGGGTGAGACCGTCGACAGCTTCATCGCGGACCTGACCGTGGCGCTGGACACGGGCCATCTGAAGTCAGGCGCTCCATCCCGCGGCGAGCGTGTGGAGAAGTACAACCAGCTCCTGCGGATCGAGGAAGAGCTGGGATCCCAGGCCCAGTTCGCGGGCAAGTCAGCGTTCTCCCGCCCGGTCCGCTTCTAGGCTTACCCCACCTCCGACGCCACCAGGTCAGCCGAAGAGCCGTCGCAGCCGGTAGCGGCGCCGGGCGTATGCATAGGCGATCAGGCCGGCCGCGGTGGCCACTCCCTGGTCGGCCACCCGCTGCATCAGGGCCACAGCCGTGGCGGGCGCCGGAGGTAGGCCAGCGACGATCAGGATGCCGGCGAAGGTGGCCTCGGAGGCCCCGAGCCCTCCGGGGATCAGGCTGATCGCCCCGCCGATGCTGGCCACCGCGTACACCGATGCCGCCTCCGGCCAGCTGAGCCGCCCGGGAGCCAGAGCGCTGAGCACGAGCCAAAAGACCGTGCTCATCGCCACCACCTGGGCCAGACCGATGAAGGACCAGCCCAGGGTGTCGGGCCGGTGGAGCAGCTCCACGGTCTCGGCGTGCAGCTCGTCCAGGGGATCGAGGAGCCGGCGAACCCCCAGGACCCGCTCCCCGATAGCGTGTAGTAGGTGGAACAGCGGGGGCACAGTGAGAACGGCCAGGGCCAATCCCGCCACCACCACCGCGACGATCGGGATCGCCGGATTGACGTGAAACTCGAATAGCCCCGGCACAGCGACAACCACCAGGAGCAGGCCATAGATCAACTCCTGGACCGTGACCGTGGCCAGGACGTCGCTGAAGGGCGCCCGGGCTTGACGCGCGGCCAGCACCACCCGGGTCAGCTCCCCCAGCGGCAGCAGCGTCGTGACCTGGCCGGCGAGGTTGATGGACACCGTCTCGCCCCAGCCGAGGTGCACGCCGACGTCCCGCAGAAGGAACTGCCAGCGCACCCCCTGAAGGGTGTAGTAGGCCACCGAGCAGGCGACGATGGCCGGGATCAGGGCCAGGTCGAAATGCTCCAGCGAGCTGCCCACCTTGCTGGGGTCGATCACCAGGATCAGGGCGGCCACACCGGCGAGGCCCACCGCGCCGGCGATCCAAGTCCCCAGCCTACGGCGCCCGCGCTGCCGGCCGCCGTCCTCCAGGCTCATGGGCTGCACGCCCCTCTCCGGTGCAACTTCCTCCTACTCCCCGCCCTCCTCCTAGCGTACGGAGGCGGAGCGGTGTCTGCCCGTCATCAGGGGAGGAAGCTGACTATGCTCCCCTCGTGGACCTCGCACCCTGGCCGCTCGCGCCGGACGACCTTGAGGCTGCACGCCGCCGACTGGCACAGAGGGTCCACCGGACCCCCCTGTTTCGCTCCCGGCTGCTGGACGAGAGGGTCGGGCGCCCCGTCTGGCTCAAGGCCGAAAGCCTGCAGCGCTCGGGATCATTCAAGGCCAGGGGGGCTTTCAACGCTGTGGTGGCCGGGCTGGAGGCCGGAGACAGGCGCGGCGTCCTGGCTGTCTCCTCGGGCAATCACGGCCAGGCGGTGGCCCTGGCGGCTGGCGAACTTGGTCTTTCGGCTACGGTGGTCATGCCCGAGAACAGCTCTCCGGTGAAGATCACCGCGGTCCGCGCCTACGGTGCCCGGGTCGTCAGCGACGGTGTGACCGGGCAAAATCGTGAGCAGGTGGCCGCCGACATCGCGGCCCGGGATGGGCTGCGGCTGATCCACCCCCACAACGATCCCCTGGTTATGGCCGGCCAGTCCACCGCGGCGATGGAGCTGGCGGAGCAGCTGGCCGAGGTCGGTGCCCGGCCCCAGGCCATCCTCGCCCCCCTGGGGGGCGGTGGGCTCCTGGCGGGGCTCTGCCTCGGTGCGGCAAGCCGGCTCCCGGGAGTTCCCGTCTTCGGGGTCGAGCCGGAGACCGCCGACGATGGTGCCAGGTCCTTCTCGTCCGGCGAACTGGTAACGCTGGATGAGGTGCCCCAGACCGCGGCGGATGGGGTTCGCACGCTGCACCTGGGCCAGCGCTGCTGGGAGGTGATCCGGGCCCAGGCCGGGGGCGTCCTGACGGTCAGCGAGGAGGAGCTGGCTGAGGCTGCCTACTGGCTTTTCACCCGCCTCAAGCTGGTGGTAGAGCCCACGGGCGCACTGGCCGTGGCCGCCCTCCTGCGAGAGCGTCCAGAGATCCCGGCTGGGCTTGGCGCGGTATGTATCCTCAGCGGGGGCAACTGCCTGCCCCAGCAGCTCGCCGAGTTCACGGCGGGGCAGAGGTAGCCGCACTAGCTACCTGTGCAGCGCAGTTCAGCCAGCCACCTTTTCCCATCGTCCCCCTGAGAAGAGCCAGGTGGCCGCGCTGAACCCCGCTCCGGAGCTCGTGCCGCCGCCGAAGAGCAGGACACCCCTCCCCGAAGGAGCCGTCGCCATCGCTTCGAAGGAGTACACCGGTGGTCCCCCCGGGGATCCCACTGGGACCCACATGGTGCCTTCGAGTGCCCAGGTCCGGTGCGTGGACCCGGCCCCTGTGTAGAGCACCACGGTCCCCAGGGCGGGATCGGTCGCCATGGCGGAGTAGGCCAGGGGGCCGGGAGCGGAGGAGGGTGACACCTCTTCCCAGGCCGCCCCGGTCCAGGCCCAGGTGTCCTGGAGCCGGCTGCTGCCGTTGGAGCCTCCGTAGAGGATCAACTCGCCGAGCTCCGGGTCGTATGCCAGGGTCGCGGCGGTGCGCGGAGCAGGAGAGGTGGCCAGCCGCAGCCGGCGCCAACCCGCTCCTGACCACAGGAAGGTATCGCCCAGGGCCCGGCCCTCCGCGGTATCGCCCCCGAAGAGCAAGAGCTGCCCGGTGCGCGGGTCGTAGGCCACGGCCGGGAAGCGACGCCCCGTCAGGGTGCCGGGCGGGAGGCTCCGCCATCCGCCGTCCCAGCTCCAGGTGGAGCGGCGTGCCGGTCCGGGGCCCTGGGAGCCAGCCCCGCCCACGATCAACAATCGGTTCGAGCTGGCCTCGTACGCCCCCCCGGCATATCCCAAGGGCTGGGGGCCGGATGGGCTGCCGGTCTTGGTCCAGCCCCTCCCGTTCCAGAGCCAGGTGGAGTCGGAGCAGGTGAGCAGGTTGCATCCACCGAAGAGCAGGTCCTGGTTGCGCAGGCCATCAAAGACCAGCACCGCACCGCCCACGGCGGGAGGTCCGGCCACCCCTGGGGACCGCAGCTGCTGGTCGACGCTGAGGGTCGTCACAGCGGACACGGCCACCACCACCAACCCCGCAGCAACCACCTCGGTGCGGCGCCGAGCAGACCCGCCCGGCACTTGGTGGGTCCAGGTCCAGAGGCTGAGCTGCCGCCAGCTTCCGGTGCGCCAGAGGACCAGGGCCAGCAGGGTATATACGGGTCCTGAGTTGAGGTCGGTGGTCCCGCCGGCGAAGGGTAGTCCCAGCCCCTGACCGAACACCCAGATTAGGAGAAATAGGGGGACCGCTGCCACCAGGGCGGGCTCGGCAAAACTGCCCACGGTGATCGCCAAGCCCATGAGAGTCTCCACCCCCGCCAGCATCCCGTTGGCGACCGCGGGGTTGCGGGAGACCGACTCCGCCGCGAACAGAAGGAGCGCGCGCAGCGGCTCGGGGCTGACCGAGGCGTTGGAGTACAAGATTCCGTCGAAGACCTGGTAGGTGCCCGCTTGGTACTCCAGAGCGGCGTCGGCCAGGAGGAGAAGGCCGAGGGCGATCCGTACCAGTGGGAGCCAGAGTGGGAGCCCCGGTCGCTCCCGCGCCATCGTGGGCGTCAGCCCAGGAGCCGCAGGAGTCTGGCCATACCCTCCGCCAGGTCCTGGTCCGCCAGCGCGTAGGAGAACCGCACGTGTCCCGGAGCGCCGAAGGCCTCCCCGGGCACCACGGCGATCCGGGCCTGCTCGAGCAGGACAGCCGCCAGCTCCGCAGAGGTCCGGACCCGCTGGCCGCCGATCTCTCTTCCCAGCACGCCCCCGACCGAGGGAAACAGGTAGAAGGCACCCTCCGGCGCCGGACACTCGAACCCCGGCACCCGGTCCATGTACTCGAGCATGGCCAAGCGCCGGCGGGCGAAGGCCGCGCGCATCTCCTGCAACGCCGGAGTGGCCTGCTCCAGGGCAGCCAGGGCAGCCAGCTGGGAGATGTTGCTGATATTGCCGCAGACGTGGGACTGCAGATTGGCGGCCGCCTCGACCGTGGTTCGGGGACCAACCAACCAACCCACGCGCCACCCGGTCATCGCGTAGGCCTTGGCCACTCCGTTGAGTCGAAGGGACCGAGGTTGGAGTTCGGGCACTACCACCGGGAGCGAGTTGAATTCCGCACGGTCATAAGTGAAGTGGTCGTAGATCTCGTCGCACACCACCCACACCCCATGGTCCACTGCCCAACGGCCGATGGCCTGCATCTCCTCCTTTCCGTACACAGAGCCCGTGGGATTGGACGGAGAAACGAACAGGAGAGCCTTGGTCCTGGGAGTGAGGTGTCGGTCAAGGTCCTCGGGTTTTACGCGGAAGCCGGTGGCCTCGGTGGTGGGAACCGGCACCGGCCGGCCTCCTGCCAGGGCGATCGCCTCGGGGAAGCTCACCCAATACGGGCTGGGAACCAGCACCTCGTCCCCGGGATCAAGGAGAAGGGTGAAGGCATGGGCCACTGCCTGCTTGGTGCCGCTGGTGATGAGGACTTGCTCCGGCAGGACCTCCAACCCGTCGCGTCTCCCGGTCTGGAACGCCACGGCCTCTCGCAGCTCAGGCAGCCCTGCCGCCGGAGTGTAGTGATGCAACCGCGGGTCCCGGCAGGCGCGCGCCGCCGCCTCCACAACCACTTGGGGGGTGTCGAAGTCGGGCTCCCCAGCAGCGAATGAGATCACGTCGTTCCCGGCAGCCCGAAGCTCCTTGACCCTCCGGTCCAGCGCCAGGGTGGCCGACTCGGAGATCGCGGCCACTCTCCGGGAGATCGCCTGGTGATCCGCTTCCCCTGAGGGCACTAGACTTCCTCCTGATGGCCACCGATAGTGGTGCCGACCTGCTGATACCACAGGATCTGCTGCCTGAAGACGGGCGTTTCGGGTGTGGCCCCTCTAAGGTACCGGCTACAGCCGTCGCCAGACTGGCAGAGGTCGCACCCCATCTGCTCGGCACCAGCCACCGGCAGCCCCCGGTGAGGCAGCTGGTGGGCCGCCTCCGCTCCGGGCTCACCGAGCTTTTCTCCCTCCCGGATGGATACGAGGTCGCCCTGGGGAACGGTGGGGCCAGCCTGTTCTGGGATCTGGCGGCGCTCTGCCTGATTGAGCACCGCAGCCAGCATTTGGCCTTCGGGGAGTTCTCGTCGAAGTTCGCCCAGGTCGTGCAGAGCGCTCCTCACCTGGCGGCTCCTGAGGTCATCGAGAGCACTCCCGGCACCTGCCCCCGGCCCCACATTGCCGAGGATGTGGACGCCTATTGCCTCACCCACAACGAGACATCCACGGGCGTTCAGAGCGACGTCGTCCGGATCGGGCTGCCCGGCCAACTGGTCCTCGTCGACGGCACCTCGGCTGCGGGAGGGCTGCCGCTGGACCCGAGCTCCTTCGATGCCTACTACTTCTCCCCTCAGAAGTGCTTCGCCGCCGATGGCGGGCTCTGGGTGGCCCTTCTCTCCCCCGCGGCAATCGAGCGGGCTGCGCATATGGGGAGCACCTCGCGCTGGATTCCGAGCTCCCTGGATCTGAGCCTGGCACTTCAGAACTCACGCCAGGACCAGACCTACAACACCCCAGCCGTGGCCACGCTCTTTCTTTTCGTCCAGCAGCTGGATTGGATTCTTGAGCAGGGCGGGTTGCCCTGGGCAGCGGCTCGCTGCCGTCAGACGGCCAGCATCGTGTACGGTTGGGCCGACCGGGTCCCCTACGCCACCCCCTTCGTCCCGGACCCAGACCAGCGCAGCCAGGTGGTGGCCACCGTCGACCTCGCCCCTGAGGTCCCGGCTGGCGAGGTCTCCAGGGTCCTGAGGCGGAACGGGATCGTGGACATCGATGGCTACCGCAAACTGGGACGCAACCAGCTGCGTATCGGGCTGTTTCCCGCGATCGAACCGGAGGACGCCGCCCGACTCACCCAGGCGATTGACTGGGTCGCGTCCCGGATCGGTGTCGCAAATCACGTTTAGGGGTGCGGAGGCGGGCCACAGAAGGTACGCTCGTCGGGGTCGGGTCGGGTCGGTCTTCGTCTGCCCGCCTGGGAGGAGCTGATGCTCGCCGATGACTTCGGTGGAGGCGACGAGGTCAAGGCGGCGTTCGCCCAGCTCGGCTCCGATGATCTCGAGGTCCTTCGTCCCCTGCTTCGCGAGCGGGCGCAGTCCGCAGTTGGAGATGTGGTGCTCGCGGGCCTGGTGGCCCAGCAGGTGCTCCTCGACCTATCCGCGCGCACTGCTGTGGACTTTGCGACGCCGACTGACCTGGCTGCCTGGCTGGCGATCCGGGTCCCCCAGACTGCTGCCCTCTTTCTCGGCGCCGTGGCCCCACTATCCGCACCGCCGGGTCCCGTCGCATCTGGTGGACTGCGTTCGGCGTGGTCCCGGGTCTGGGCGGCGGCGGTCACGCTGCCAACGCTCGCGGCGGCGACCGCCATGGCGTCAATCGGATCAGCCTCGGCCGCCGTCCTACTGACGGCTACCATCGCCTCGTCACCTCCCGCCCTCGGGCCGGCGCCGTCGCTGGGGACCGCGCCGCCTCCCGCCTCCAGCCCCCGGGTGCTGCCCGTACCCACTCCCCCATCCGTTCCCACCCCCGCCGGCGTGCCCACCCCGACTCCCACGGCGTCCCCGTCCGTTCCGGCAACGGCGGCACCAGTTTCGGTGTCCAGCACCCAACCGATCGCCAAACCACCGGCCACGCCGACTCCAACCACCCCGGTTCCTCCCTCACCCCCACCCACCGCAACGCCCCCGCCGTCTCCCACGCCATCGCCTGGGTGCGGGAGCCAGGATCAGGGCCCGCCGGGGTGCCCCTGCCCAGGTGGTGATGACCACGACGGCGGTGGTCCGCCCGGCTGCCACTGTCCGGTGAACGGCGACGGCTGTCACCACCATCACCACCATCCCCCCTGTGGCCAGCCGACTGGTGGACCGCCCACCCCTGAGCCGGGCCAGACCGCAGCCTCCCCTGGATATGCGGATCGCCCAGGCAGCTGACGAGTACCTCACCTACCTGGCGGTGGACAGGGCCAGGAGCCCGCAGACCCTGCGAGCCTACGGCCTGGACCTGCAGCGGGCCATCGAGTTCTGGTCGGGGTTGAACCGGCGGCCGGAGCTGGTCTCAGAGCTGGACCGCGACCTGGTTCGGGCCTACCAACGACACCTGGGCGAGAGCGGGTTGGCGCTGAGCTCCCGGGCCCGCCGCCTCCAGGCACTGCGGAGCTTTCTGCGCCACTGCGAGCGGGAGGGGTGGACCGACCAGGACCTGGCGGCCCACATCGATATCCCCAAGGTGGCGGCTCCGCTCCCCAAGCCCCTCAGCACCTCCGACACGCGGCGCCTCCTGGCGTCCCTTCCAGTGGCGGAGGAGGAGCAGCTGCGCGACCGCGCCCTGGTCCACTTCCTGGTCAGCTCCGGCTGCCGCATCTCCGAGGCGCTAGGACTCGACCGCAGCGACATCAACCCGGAGGGCCGGCTGGTGGTGCGGGGAAAGGGCTCCAAGGAGCGCATGGTGGAGCTGACCCCGGCGGCCCTGGATGCCATCTCCAGTTACCTGCGGGCGCGCCATGATCGGGAGACGGCGCTCTTCCTCAACTACGACCGGCGTTCCAAGGCCCGCGGCGGGCGGCGCCTCACCGCCGCCGGCGCTCGCCACCTCATCCGCCGCCTGCGGCGGGAGCTGGGGGTGGAGGGGCTGCGCTCACCCCACGTCCTGCGTCACACCACGGCCACCGAGCTGCTGACCATAACCGGCAACGTCCGGCTGGTCCAGGAGGTGCTGGGCCACGCCAACCTGAACACCATGCAGGGGTACACCAAGGTGGTGGACCAGTCGCGCCGGGCGGCCTACCGGGAGCTGGCTCGCCGGCTCGAGCCCTCGCTTCCCCCTACGGAGTAGCCCCTGCCGCCGGCAGCGGGAACTTGAAGGTGTCGAGGAACAGCTGGAAGTCCGCTCCCGTGGTCGCAGCCGGACCCTTGGCCACGATCAGAAAGGCCAGCCCCGGGGAGGCCTGAAAGGCCACGGCCCCCAGGTATCCGCTGGTGGCGGCGAAGGTGACCAGCGAGGTGGTCACGCCATAGACGACGAACGCGGAAACGCCGGACGTGGCGGTGCCCGAGGGAGCGGCGGGCGGCAGCTGGGCGGTGCTGGCCCCCGTGGTTACGGAGATCGACTCGCCACCCGGACCATTGAAGGAGATCGCCCCAGTCGATAGCTGGGCGAACTGCCAGCCAGATGGGTAGAGGACCGACCAGTTGGCACTGCCACCCGACTGGTACATCTGGAAGGAGGCGGTTGAGGTGTCCTGCGGATTAGAGGTGACCCAGCCGGTAGCGGTGCTGCCCCTGACCTCCCACCAGCCTCCTGCCGCGGAGGTCTCAGAGACGATCGGCAGGCTGACCCCCTGAGCGATCACCTGGATGACCTGGGCCGTGGTGCTCGGCGCCGTCCGGAAGTTCACCCCGTCGGGAGCAATGACGGTCAGCGAAGTGGGTGGAGGCGAGGTGCTCGGGCTCGGCGACGGCCGGGGAGTGGCCGCTGGACGCGGTGTGCTGGTTCCACAGCCGGCGACCACCGCAGCCACCACCAACACGGCGAAGGTGAACGGGGCCCGCATGTGCATAACCTACTCGGATGTCTGCGCGGCCGTTGTGATCCGCTGGCGCAGCGAGGCGGCTGCCCGGAAGGCCGCCTCCGCGAAGTCCACTCCGCGGGATGCCGCCGCCACCCCTCGGGACACCGAGATCAAGTAGGAGCCGGCGGTGCCCGCAAGTTCCCGCACACAGGCCTCCAGATCGCCGCCCTGGGCACCTACCCCGGGGATGAGCAGAGGAAGGCCGGGCGCCTCCGCCCGAACCTGGCCCAACTCCCTCGGCCAGGTTGCTCCCACCACCAGCCCCGCAGTCCCTCCCGGCGGTTCCTGGTCCCACGCCGTCACGGACCTCGCCACCTGGATGTACAAGGGAGCTCCACCCCCTCCAACCGGCAGGTCCTGAAAGTCGGCGGCTCCGGCATTGCTGGTCCTGCAGAGCACGAACGCAAGGCGGTCTGGGCGGTCCAGGAAGGGTCTCAGCGCGTCCCTGCCCAAGTACGGATTCACGGTGCAGGCGTCCGCTCCCAGCTCGTCGAAGATGGCGCGGGCATAGGCGGTGGCGGTGCTGCCGATGTCCCCCCGCTTGGCATCAACGACCACCAGGGCTCTCCGACCCGCGACTCGAACGACTTCTTCAAGGAGTTCCCAGCCTTGATGCCCCATCTGCTCGAAGAACGCCGCATTGGGCTTGAACGCGGCCGCCTGGTCGGCCGTGGCCTCGATCAGCTCGAGACAGAAGCGGCGGACCGCCCCCCCACCGTCCCCGAGGTGTGGGGGTAGTGAGGCCGGCTCCGGGTCTATGCCGATACACAGCCGGGACGTGGAGGCAGCCAGTCGATCTCGGAACGGTTCCCGGGATCCCCCTACCACGAAGTCCTGGAGGTGCTGGTCTGGGCTGCCCCCGGAGCCTGGGGAGCGTAGGGGAT
This sequence comes from bacterium, assembly GCA_021816695.1. GTDB lineage: Bacteria > Chloroflexota > Dormibacteria > Aeolococcales > Bog-877 > JAJYXT01. The sequence continues at coordinate 17,418 of JAKAXE010000005.1, forward strand.
CTGAATCCGGTCATGCTCCGACTGCATGCAGCCGGAGCAGAGCGAACTGATCTCCCCGTCCAGGAGCACCGCGGCCAGCCGGTAGATCGGGAACTCCCGGCCGCAGTTGGCGCAGCGTCGCATCCAGGGCATGGCCGGGCCTCCTCAGCTTCGGTGTCCGGGGGCGATTATAGGTGTTTTGTTATGCTCACCGAGTTCGGCGGGGAGTGGCGCAGATGGTTAGCGCACCAGTCTGGGGGACTGGGGGTCGCAGGTTCGAGTCCTGTCTCCCCGACCACTACAGTGGCGCGGCCCGCATTGGGACTGCCCTGGCCAGCCCGACGCTGTCGCTCGAGTCTCGGGGGAAGCTGCTGGGCAGAGATGCTCCGCAACGATGCCGGCCGCTGCGCCGGCCGCCGTTTGGGGAAAGTTAGAATGGCTATCGCCTCGTTGCCCGGAAAGCTTGGCCCCTTCCAGCCGACCCCGCACCGCGCGAGACGGCGACGCCCGACATGAAGTTCTCGCGGCCGCCGTCTGCGTGCCGCGACTCGTCCGGCGCCGGGGCGGCATCCGTGCCGCAGAGACTGTCCACAGTGAGTGAGGCTCCACAATGACCACGGATAGCGCATCTGGCCACTCGGCGACCTTCTTCGGTGCTCAGCGCGACTTCTGGTGGAACGAGGACTTCCTTGGCTTGATCGTTGAGCGCCTCGCGCTTGCCGGGACGCGGTCTGTCTTGGACGTGGGGTGCGGGTTGGGGCACTGGTCTCGGGTGCTAACCCGGGTTCTCCCGGCGGTCTCGGAGGTGACGGGCATTGACGCGGAAGGCGCATGGGTCAGGCAGGCGCGCCTAGTCGATGCCGATCGCCGGCCGCCCATAGCGACCTCCGTCCACCAGGGAAGGGCGGAGCGGCTCCCCTACCCGAACGCACGCTTTGACCTCGTCACGTGCCAGACAGTCCTGATCCACGTGGCCGAGGTCGCGGAGGTTCTGCGCGAGATGTGCCGGGTTGTGCGGCCCGGCGGAACAGTGCTCGTGGCAGAGCCGAACAACCTGGCTGGTCAGCTTGTTCGCTCGAGCCTCTCGTACCAGGACGACCCGGAAGCCCTGGCATCACTGATCCGCTTCTACGCCACTTGTGAAGCCGGGAAAATCAAGCTCGGGGAGGGCAACAACTCGGTTGGTGACCTCCTGCCGGGCTACTTCGCAGAGGTGGGTCTCCAGGTCGTGGGGTGCTACCTCTCGGATAAGTCCTCTCCGCTTTGGCCGCCCTACTCCTCCCCAGAGCAGGGTGCCCTCGTAGAAGCGATCGCGGGTGCGGCCGCGGAGGAGCGATATCCCTGGACCAGGGAGGAGGCTCGTCGGTACTTTCTCGCTGGAGGCGGCGGCGAGGCGGCGTTCGAAGAAGCCTGGTCGTGCAGGGCCCAGGCAGCGCGAGCGGAACTTGCCGCGATTCGGGGTGAGTCGTTCTGGTCGAGTGGCGGACAGCTAATGTACCTCGTCGCGGGCCGGAGGCCTGCTGGGGGTACGTAGCCCGCAACCAAGGCGCGAGTGGACTCCCGAGCGGACCTGTGCGCTCTCCGCGCAGGCTTAGGCGTTCCTCGTCGTCCTTGCCAGGGGCCACCTGCCCAGGCCTTACACCCAGACCACGTCGGCGGCCCACATTCGCTTGTTCGGCACGTGAGTCCCCATGTCGCCTCTCAGGGTCGACCCCGCAGCGGTGGGGTTCATCTGGCCTGCCGCCCCGCAGGCACCCGCCGCGTGGCGGGTCGGTGCCCCGTCATGCGTCCGGGTTGGTCGGACGCCAAGCAGGAGTGCCCCCTTCGGGTGGGGTACTCTGGGCGCAGGTGGCCCGAACCGGGGAGGACGTTCTTGAGGTGACGAGGTACCTGATCTCGTTCGATGCGAGTGCAATGGACCACATTGGCCAGGATGACATACCCTCCGTGGCGGCAGCAGCACACGCCGTGATCCGGGACGCTTTGAGGGCCGGCGTCTACGTCTTCAGCGGCGGGCTGGAGGAACAGAGGGCCAGCATCGTAGACGGTGACGGGACGGTGACCGACGGCTCTTACCCGGAGGCAATCGGGGGAGCGACTATCGTCGATGTACCCTCTCACGATGAAGCGCTCGAATGGGCCAGGAAGATCGCGGTCGCTTGCCGGTGCCCACAGGAAGTCCGGGCCTTTATGGAGGACACCGAACTTGACATCTTGCTTGGCCGGGGCGAGAGCCCCGGAGTGGGTCCCGCCAACGCGTGATCCGGGGTGAACCAGTGCACCACCTGCCCACCTTGCCGCCCCGGAAGCTCCTTCTGACGAAATCGCGGCCAAGTACGCTGACCCCATGATCAACTGGGCGACTCGCTCACCACGAGCGATTCGCCAACCCACGCGGCGCGGGTGGCGCGCTGCTGCAGGGGCCTGCAGCCGAACTCCGGCACAGAAAGGCCGATCGCCACGGGCCAACTGCAGCGGGCGGGCGACTCCGCCAAGTCGCGGCACCCCGAAGGGCTAGGGCCAGGGCGCCCTCGGTCCTACACGTCCGGTTGCCGGCCCCGTTCGCGGCAGCGTGACTCTGGGCTACCGTTTCCAGGGGGCCAGTTGCGCCAATGATGCGGAGCGCGACTCGGCGGAGACGGCCCCTTAACCGGCTGCCAGCTCATACCGATCCTCGAGCCGCCTCTCGTCCCCCGCCACGATCCAAGCCGGCGGGCTCTGGTAAGAAAGGCGGCTGACCGAACGATTGCGCCCATGGTCAGATTTTGGGTGACCTAATGCGTGAGGTTGCACCCCCCGCGGCAAAGGGGTACCCTCTCCGTCCGGACGGGCTAGTTGCGTTAGCCTCTAGGGGTTCGTGGGAGGGATGCCAATGAGAGCCAGTCAGCTGCGACCGTTCACCGCGCCCGGCATCGTGGGACTGCTGGCCGTACTAACCTCGCTGGGAGTAGGTGCCGGTGGCATCGCCGGTGGGGCAGCACAGATCGCTCCAGCTCTGAACGCACTCCCCCCTCAGATGGTGACGCTGCCGCGTCTCCCGGGGGTCATAACGACGACACCCGGTAAGTACACCTACTGCACCTTGCCGGACGGGACCCTCGTCAAATACTTCCACTGCTACACCCCGCAGCAGATCCGAACAGCCTACGGCGTCAATTCGGTTAGCCTTGCGGACGGTACCCCGGACATGGGCCTGGGCCAGACCATCGTCTTGGTCGATGCCTACGGCAGCCCCACCGCGGCGAGCGACCTCCAGCACTTCCACGACACCTTCTTTTCGACCCTGCCTAACCCGAACTTCGAGCAGGTCTTTCCCCAGGGGGATCCCCAGTACCACAACGTCAGCCATGGAAACGGGCTCGCGGGCTCGAACGGGGCAGCCGGATGGTCGGGAGAGGCCACCTTGGACATCGAGTGGGCCTACTCGATCGCGCCCTTGGCCCACATCATCCTGATGGCGGTTCCGCCGGCCGAGACCGAGGGCGTCCAGGGCTTCCCCAACCTCTTCAAAACCATCGCGGGTGAGATCCAGGCTACCCCGCCAGGCACGGTCTTCTCCATGTCCTTCGCGGCCACCGAGCAGACCTTGGAGGCCGCCGGCCCAGCCCTGGTGTCCCGGTTCGATCAGGTCTTCCAGATGGGCGAGTCCCGGCACGACAACTTCTTCGCGGCCGCGGGAGACACTGGAACCTTTAACTCAAGCAAGGTCGCCCGGGAGTCTGTGTCATACCCCTACCCGACCGTGAGCTGGCCGGCCAGTTCCCCCTATGTCGTGGCCGTGGGCGGCACCCAGCTTCAGTCTGGATGGACGTGGGATCCGACTAGCAACACGCCCTTCTCCAGCTCCACCTCGGATGGGTTCAACCCACCCTACTGGACCTCCACCAGCTCGGGTGACAGCCAGGCGGTCTGGAACGAGTCCTGGGGGCCGATAGCCACCGGGGGTGGCGTCAGCACCCTGTACTCGCGGCCCAGCTGGCAGACAGGGGTGGAGCCGCAGTATGGGAACCACCGCCTGCTGCCGGACACCTCTTGGAACGCCGCGGTGAACGGTGGTGTCGACGTGTACATCACCGCCTACCCCGAGTACAACTGCGGCAACACGACCGGCTGCTGGTCGGTGTACGGAGGGACCTCAGCGGCGACGCCCCAGACCGCAGCGCTGGTCGCACTTCTCAATGCCAGCTTGGCGTCTATGCAAAAGCCGCCGGTCGGCTTCCTTGATCCTCTCCTGTACGGCCTCGGTTCGGCCGTCTCCACTGCCTACCAGGACATCGTGCCTCAGCACTACGGCTCTGCTTCACCGACCTTCCTCGGAAGCGAGGTTGGCGTCAGCGGCTCCGTTCAGAAGTCCGTGGGCGACCTGCAGGACAACCAACTCTGGGACGTGGGCGTCCCGGGCTATCCGACGACCGTCGGCTATGACCTGACCACCGGGTGGGGCGCGCCTAAGGCGCCCGGATTCGTCAGCGCCATAGAGGCAGAGCTAGGGTACTGACCGGGTTTCCGTGGAGGCGGCCGCAGCAGAGCTGCGCGCCGCCCCCACCCCCCAGCCAGGGTGTGGATCTTCAGCCGCCCAGACACCGGGCGCGGTGACCACCGGCTCCGCGCAGGGCGGAAGCCGCCAGGCTCCTCGCCCACGCCGATGAGCGCGTGGGCCACTTCTCCCACCCCGCAGGCAAGGGGGATGCTGAGGTGATGGACATGCCCGCGCGGGCACTGAGAGGAAAGCCGCATGGCTCGAATCCAGGGCCCCCGAATCGTCACCCGCAGCCCCAATCGGCGACTTTTCGAACTCAAGCCAGCCGCAACGGCACCCCTCTCGCACGGCACTTGACCGCTTCACGTGTCGAAGTCGGGCTGAGGGGACGGGCGGCCGGAAGTTGCTCAGTGCCTACTCGCCCGGCCGCGCCGCCGAGCCGGCTCCGCCCCCACGGTGCCGGCCAGGCTGTATGCAATCTCAGGCCGGCGGGCACGGCAGAACAGGTCCCGCCTTGGGTGCTCAGCATCGGCGGTAGGTTGCGCCGTCTTCGTCTTCCAGCTACACTCGCGGCCACCACCAAGGGGGAGCGTCCCGGTCGGGCCCCGGACCGCTCCCCGTCAGGAGGACGCAGGGCCAAGCGTAAACGGTAAGCAACCGGGTCGATCCGTCAGCCGGTCGCCCCCCGCTGGTGCAGGCTAGGGGGCGCCACCGGAGCCATCAGCTTGCTCGTGGAGGGAAACACCATGCACATCGTGGGTCGCCGGGTCCGGCTCTTGGCCCGGCTGGGAGCCATCGTTGGGGGTGTGGCCGTGGTTGCCGCAGCCCAGTTGAGCGCAGCTCCTGCTGTGGTCGCCGGGGGCGGATGGGTTAAGGCGCCCGCCCAGGGCGAGTTGGACTGCAATGGGTACAGCACGGTGCAGAAGGCGATCAAAGTCACGCTCCCCTGCACTGACCCTCACGGCGCCAACGGATCACGCTTTTTCGACAACGGCTACTACGTGGGCCACGACGAGCCCAACCTGCGGTTCGTATCCAGCGCCCCTGGGTCAGGTAACAGCGTCACCTGGACCCAGACGCTGCCCGTGGACCCGAGCACTGCCCCAACCGTCGGCTCGCCGGGCAGCGCCGTGACCCACTTCTTTGAGCTGTCCGTGGCGCCCTGGTTCTCGATGGCCATCTGTGACCCCAACTCCTACCCGCAGACCCCGTGCAAGCCCAACAGTGACTCCAATGCCCCCTCCACCACCTATCCGGGCGGTGGAAGCGCATTCATGGAACTGCAGTTCTACCCACCCGGATTCGCCCCCTTCGTGAACAGCATCAGCTGCAACATCCCGGGCAGCACCACCCCCCTCACGGACGGGAACGGAGGATGGTGCGCGGCGCTCACCATCGACAGTCTGGAGTGCACAAATAATTTCAACTATTGCAACCCCGCCTGCACGGAGCCGGTCAACTTCGCCTTCATCCAGAAGAACGGCGTGCCCACCGGGCCCCCCAGCCCCCAGAACGCCAACCTCCTGACCTTCACCCCCAACTCCCAGACCCTGTTCTTCTCCCCCGGTGATACGGTCACGACCCAAATCTTCGACAACCCGCGACTGAAGGCGCTGGAGGCCATAGTCACGGACGACACAACGGGCCACAGCGGGTACATGGTGGCGGATTCGAGCAACGGCTTCCAGAACACCAACTACCAGACCTGCGCCGGCACGCCGTTCAACTTCCAGCCGGAGTACAGCTCCGCTGCGGCTGGAAACTTCGTGCCCTGGGCGGCCCTGACCACCGACATCAGCACCACCTTCGAGATCGGTCACTTCACCCCCTGCACGTCTCTGAGCAACCCCGTGCGCGGAACCAGCGAGTACAACGTCTGCCACGGCGCCTACGAGTCCACCACCAGCCCGGACGGCACCTTCGCGCCCGGCACAAAGACGGCGATCGAGACCGCCAAGGGGGATGGGCCCTGCTTCTACGTGGGCGACACGCACGGCCTGGCGGGGTCGGGAGGAGAGACGACGGCCCCCAACCTGGTCACCGGGTGCGACAACTTCAACGACGGCGGCGACCTCGACTACGATGGCACACCTTACTGGCCGGACTGGCCCACTGGGACCAGCCCCACCAGCTCCCCGTCGACGATGGTGATCCAGCCGCCGACTTTCGGGACGAAGGGGCAGGGGTTCAGCCAGGTCGAGTTCGAGACCGACAATCCAGCGTCCGACTACCGCTGCAACGTCACCACCGGACGAGGGTGCCAGGTGCCGCCTCCTGGCCCGGGAAGCTTCTACCCCTACTGGAGCCAGGTCTCGCACGGCGGCCCAGCCTGCGTTTGGGAATTCGGCAACACCGGAGGAAGTGACTTCGGAAAAGCTGCTCAGTATGGCTTGGCCGGCGCCTCCGGTAACGGCTACTACGGGACCGATGGGAGCGCGCTCATGCCTCTCACCGCTGGGGGGTGCGTGAGAACCTGAGGCCCCTTAATGATCGAGTCCCTGGGGCGGGCGCCACCTGCGTCCGCCCCAGGGACTCCCCGGACCCCTCGGTTCCGGAACCGGATTACCCCGATCCGGTGGACTTCCGCGTCAAGATCCGGATTGGGACCCCGGCAAACCCGAAGCGCTGCCGCAGCTGATTCTCCAGGTACCGGGAGTAGCTGAAATGCAGAAGCTCGGGATCGTTGACGAAGAGGACGAAGGTGGGCACCTGGCTCCTGGCCTGGGTGGCGTAGTACAGGCGCAGCCGGCGCCCGGACTTCCCGCTCGGGGGCGGCCTCCGCTCCATCATCTCCCCGAAGGCACCGTTCAGCTCCGGGGTGGGGATCCTGGCGGCCCTGGCTCTGGCCAGGCTGAAGATCGCCGGCACCACCCGCTGCAGCCCCCGGCCGGTGAGCGCGCTGACGTAGAGAAACGGGGTGCCCGGAGCGAAGTCGTAGGCCGCGCGGAGCTCCCGCAGGAGCGCCCGGTCCGATCTCTCGTCGTGGTCCAGGAGGTCCCACTTGTTCAGCACCACCAGGGTGGCTGCTCCGGCCTCTCGCGCCTGGCCGGCGATGTGCCGGTCCTGGGCCAAAAAAGGCTTCTGGGCATCCACCACCACCATGGCAACATCGGCCCGCTCCACCGCTCTGAGGGCCCGCACCAGGCTGTAGAACTCCACATCCTTGGTCACCCCCGGGCGGCGGATTCCCGCCGTGTCTACCAGCAGCAGGGGGCCTTCCTCGGTCTCCAGCCAGGTGTCCACCGGATCCCGGGTGGTGCCCGACACCGCGCTGACCAGGGATCGGTCCTGCCCAAGGAGGGAGTTGAGGATGGAGGACTTGCCGACGTTGGGACGGCCCACTATGGCGCAGCGCACGACATCACCTTGCTGCTCCTCCTCCCCGGCACCGGTGGGCAGCCGGGCGAGGAGGAGGTCCAGCAGATCCCCGGTGCCCACCCCGGAGATGGCGCTCACCGGGATCGGGTCGCCCAGCCCCAGGCGGTACAGGTCATTCAGCTCCAGTGAGTCCGACCTTCCCTCGCTCTTGTTGGCTACCAGCAGGACTGGCTGGGGAGCTCGGCGAAGCTGGTCCACCACCTCCAGGTCGGCGGCGGTGATCCCCTCCCGCTGGTCGATGAGCAGGCAGATCACGTCCGCCTGCTCGATGGCGGCCTGAGCCTGGGCCTGGGTGTTGGCGGGCAGGTCGAGCTCCGGACCGTCCCGGACGACCCGGTCCAGGCCGGCAGTGTCGACCAGGCCGAAGGTCCTCCCGCCCCACTCAACCCGCCCGTAGATGCGGTCTCGGGTTAGGCCCGGCTGAGGGGAGACGATCGCCCGCCGCTGGCCGGTGAGCCGGTTGAAGAGGGTGGACTTGCCCACGTTGGGCCGCCCCACCAGCGCCACCAGGGGCAGGGCCCCCGGGGCTATGGGGAGGTCCTGGTCCGCTCCATGCTGCCCGCGACGGCGGACCCGGGAGGTTGGGGTCACCGAACCCGGCGCAGATCTTCGCCGGTCATCTCGTCCGGCACCGGGAGGCCCATCACCGAAAGCATCGTCGGCGCGACGTCGCGCAGGCCCCCACCTGCCCGCAGCGGCCCCGGGTCCGAGGTCAGGATGACCGGCACGGGGTTGGTCGTGTGCGAGGTGACCGCGGCCCCGGTCGTTTCGTCCACCATGTACTCAGCGTTGCCATGATCGGCGGTCACCAGGAGCCGATAGCCGTTGGCCGCCGCCGACTGGACCAGGCGCCCCAAGCACCCGTCCAGGAACTCCACGGCCCGAATGGTGGCGGCCAGGTCCCCGGTGTGTCCCACCATGTCTGCGTTGGCGTAGTTCATCACCAAGAGACTGCTCTGCTGCCGCTCCAGCTCGGCCAGGGCGGCGTCCGTGATGCCCTCCGCGCTCATCTCGGGCTTGAGGTCGTAAGTTGCCACCTTGGAGGAGGGGACCAGGAGCCGGCGCTCCATGGGGAAGGGCTCCTCGCGACCCCCGTTGATGAAGTAGGTGACGTGGGCGTACTTCTCGGTCTCGGCCACATGGAACTGCGCCAGCCCAGCGTCGGCCACCACCTCCGCCAAGGTGCGGCGCACCTCGGGCTTGGGGAAGGCCACCGGCACCTCCAGGGTCTCGTCGTAGGAGGTGAAGGTGACCAGGTCGACCGGTTCGCTCCAGGGCCCCCGGTCGAACGAATCGAAGTCGAAATCAACCAGAGCGTGCGAGAGCTCGCGGGCCCGGTCGGGCCGGAAATTGAAGTGGACAACGACGTCGCCGGGCCGGACTCCCACAGGCTCAGCCCCCTCCTGGGCGATGGCGGCAGGAAGCAGGAACTCGTCGTAGACCCCCTCAGCGTAGGAGGCCCGCGCGTAGGCCGCGGCGTCGCTGGCGGTCCGCTCCGGCCGGCCCAGGATGGTGAGGAACGCCGGCTGGACCCGCTCCCAGCGGCGGTCCCGGTCCATCGCGTAGTAGCGCCCCGAAATCGAGACGAAGCGGGCGGGGGACACAGCGGACAGTCGCCGGCCCACATCCTTCAGATAACCGGCGCCGGCATCGGTGGGAGTGTCCCGACCGTCGGTCACCGCGTGCACCGCGATGTCCGCCACGCCCATCCGCCCGGCCATCTCGGCGAGAGCCACCAGGTGATCCTGGTGGCTGTGCACCCCCCCGGGCGAGACCAGGCCGACCAGGTGCAGCCGGGACCCGCGGCTGCGCTCCATTGCGGCTCGGAGAACCTCGTTCTGGAAGAACGAGCCGTCGGAGATGGCAGCGTCTATCCGGGTTAGGTCCTGCAGCACCACCCGACCCGAGCCGATGGTGAGATGGCCCACCTCCGAGTTCCCCTGCTGACCTTCCGGGAGCCCCACCGCGAGCCCGCTGGCGGCCAACTCCGCATGGGCACTGGACCGCCAGAGGGCGTCGAAGTTGGGAGTGCGGGCTTGGGCGATGGCGTTTCCGCTCACCTCGGCCCGGCAGCCGTACCCATCCAGAATGCAGAGAACCGCCGGTTGAACCATCAACCGGCCGCCGCGACGATGGCGGCGAACTCGTCGGCCCTCAGGCTGGCTCCTCCGACCAGTGCCCCGCGCACTCCAGGGGCATTAAGAAGGGACTCGGCGTTGCTGGGGGTCACGCTGCCACCGTACAGGACACGCACCGCCACCTCCCCGCTGTACAGCTCCGCCACCACCTTATGAACCACCGCGGCAGCGGCAGCCGCATCGTCCGGTGTGGCGGTGGCTCCGGTCCCGATGGCCCACACCGGCTCGTAGGCAACAGTGCACCTGCCGATCTCTGCGACTGAGAGCCCCGCGAACCCAGCCCGTGTCTGTCGCTCCACCACGGCCTCGGTCACCCCGGCCGACCGCTCCGCCTCGGTCTCGCCCACAGCCAGAATGGGGAGCAGCCCCGCCGCCAGCACGGCCTCGAGCTTTCTCCGCACCAGCTCGTCGGACTCCCCCATCAGGTGGCGGCGCTCACTGTGTCCCATCAGGACGTAGTCACAGAGCGGCGCCAGCATCGGAGCACTGATCTCCCCGGTGAAGGCACCCGCCGCCTCGTAGTGGCAGTTCTGGGCGCCTACCCGGACACGCGGGTCTCCTCCCAGCTCCCCCACCACGGCCTCCAGGGCTGTGAAGGGAGGCAGCAGCAGCACCTCCGACGCTGGCTCCGCCGCCAACTGCCCGAGCAGCGACCGCACCAGCTCCCTGGCCTCCGCCGGCGTCTTGTGCATCTTCCAGTTCCCGGCGATCAGTGGCGCCCCCCGCCAAGGGCCGGCAGTCATGGCACGGCCACCCGTTCGCGCAGCGCCGCAACCCCTGGCAGCTCCCGCCCCTCGAGGAACTCCAGGGTGGCCCCCCCACCGGTGCTGACGTGGGTGAACTTGGAGACCAGCCCCAGCGACTCCAGCGCCGCCTGGAGGTCACCGCCCCCGGTCACGCTCACCGCCGTGCTCTCCCCGATGGCGGTCGCCACCAGACGGGTGGCGCCGGCGAAGGCAGGGTTCTCGTAGACGCCAAGCGGCCCGTTCCATACCACCGTCCCCGAACGCCGCACGAGCTCCGACCAGCGCTGGGCTGTCGCGGGACCCACGTCCAGGATCATCTCCTCGCCTCCCACCTCCCCGACCGGGCAGGACCGGGCCTCGGGGGCGGTGGACTGGGGACCGGCCGCCACCACCACGTCCGTGGGCAGGTAAACCTCCGCACCCAGCGTCGGGGCCCGGCCCAGGATCTCCGCCGCCCTCGCGACGAAGTCCGGCTCCACCAGGGACCGGCCCACCGAGACTCCCTCGGCGACCAGGAACGTGGCCGCCATTCCGCCCCCGAGGAGCAGCTGCTGTACCCGGGGCAGGAGGTGGTCGATCACCCCCAGCTTGGTGCTCAGCTTGCTGCCGCCCATGATGGCCACCAGGGGCCGGGCGGGAGATTCCAGGATCCCGGACAGCGCCGCCAGCTCTCGTTCCATGAGCCGCCCGGCGTAAGCGGGCAGGAGGTGCGCCACACCCTCGGTTGAGGCATGGGCCCGATGGGCGGTGCCGAAAGCGTCGTTCACGTACAGATCAGCCAGAGAGGCCAGTTGGGTCGCGAAGCCCGGGTCGTTGGCCTCCTCCTCCGGATGGAACCGGAGGTTCTCTAGCAGCAGCACACCGCCATCGGCCAACCCTTGGACCGCCGTCTGCGCTACCGGTCCCACGCACTCCGGGCACCATGCCACGTTCATTCCCAGGAGTTCAGAGAGGCGGATCGCCAACGGCCTGGTGGAGAGCGATTCCACCGGCTTACCCTTCGGGCGGCCCAGGTGGGTGGCCAGAATCACTCTGGCCGATCTTGAGCGCAGCTCCTGGATCGTGGGCAGACAGGCCCTAATGCGCGCGTCGTCGCGGATCCGGCCGTCCTCCAGAAGGGGGACGTTGAAGTCCACCCGGACAAGTACCCGCCTGCCCTCCGGATCGAAGTCATCCAGTCCCGCCTTCACCCTCAGCCCTCCAACCCCCTGGCGACCAGCTCCGCCAGGTCGACCACCCGGCAGGAGTAGCCCCACTCGTTGTCGTACCAGGAGAGGACCTTCACCAGCCGGTCGCCGCTCATCAGGGTGCAACCCGGGTCGAAGATGGAGGACCGGGAATCACCCTGGAAGTCCACGGACACCAGGGGCTCCTCCGCGATCCCGAGGATTCCCTTGAGTTCCCCCTCGGCATACTCACGCATCGCCTGGTTCACCTCTTCGGCCGTGGTCGAGGTGCTCAGAGTCGCGCTCAGGTCAACCAGGGAGACGTTCGGGGTGGGGACACGAATGGACATGCCCTGGAACCTTCCCTGCAGTTCGGGCAGTACCAGCGCCGCCGCCTTGGCCGCGCCGGTCGAGGTCGGGATCATGGACATCGCCGCCGCCCGCGCCCGGCGCAGGTCCTTGTGGGGGGCGTCCAGCAGCCGCTGGTCGGAGGTGTAGGAGTGGATCGTCGTCATCACGCCGTTCTCGATCCCAAACCGCCGGCTGAGGACCTTGGCCACCGGGGCCAGGCAGTTGGTGGTGCAGGAGGCGTTGGAGATGATGTGGTGGCGCTCGGGGTCGTAGGCCTCGTGGTTCACCCCCATGACGATGGTGATGTCCTCGCCCTTGGCCGGGGCCCCGATGATCACCTTCCGCGCCCCTCCGGGCTCCAGGTGTCCCCGAGCCTTGGCCGCCTCCGTGAAACGGCCGGAGACCTCGATCACGAGGCTCACCCCGAGATCCTTCCAGGGCAGGGTCTCCGGGCTCGGTTGTGACAGAACCCGGACCTCCTCGCCGTCGACGATCAATGCCCCCTCAGTGGCCTCGACGGTGCCCGGGTAGAGGCCCATGATGGAGTCGTGGCGCAACAGGTGGGCCAGTACCTCGGGGCTGGTGATGTCGTTGACGGCCACCACCTGCAGCCCTGCCCGGCCCCTCATCGCCCGCATCACGTCGCGGCCGATCCTGCCGAATCCGTTGATGCCCACCCGGACTGTCATAAGCTCACCTCCTGCTGCCCGTGCGCCCTCACCCCGGCCGAGTATATGGACCGCTATCCGGGCCCCAGCTTCAACTGGAAGTCTGGCAGCAATGCCCCCGGCGGCGGCAGGGGGTCACCACCCGAGCCCGGATGCAGGATTCCACCGTGGGCGGCTTCCCGCCCCGATGCCGCCCTCAGACCTCGAGATCGCGGTGCCAGACGACCGCACGTGCACCGCGCTGCGTCAGCCGCCGGCTCAGCTCTTCGGCGACGGCCACCGACCGATGCCGCCCCCCGGTGCAGCCCACCGCCAGCCGGATCAGCGGCCGGGAGCGCCCGTCGGGCCGGAGCTGCGACTCCACCATCTGCTCCGCCACGTCGAGCAAGCGCCGGGCCGCCTCCTGCCGGAGGACGAAGGAGCTCACCCGGGGGTCGGTCCCGGGAAACGGCCGTAGCTCCTCCACCCAGTACGGATTAGAGATCGGCCGCGCGTCCAGGCAGCAGTCCAGGTCCAGGGGGACCCCACGGATGAAGGAGAACGACTCGGCCACCACCACCGGTTCGGAGCCCTGGTCCAGCCACGCCCCCGGCAGCCCCGCCAGCGCCCGGGAGACCGCGCCTCGGTCCCGGTGCGTGGTGTCCAGCACCACCCTGGTGGCGGTGATCAGGTGCCGCTGCCGCTCGCATGCCGCCATCCAGCTCTCAGCGCTGGCTCCGCCACCTTCGGGCCACCGGGCCAGACACGCTTCCAGAGAGGCCACGGTGCGCACCAGGCGGAGGCTGTCGGCGCCCTGCGGACCGGGCTCGGGCTCCGGCTGCGCCGACCGGCCGTCCCAGGCCAGCGCTGGAGCGCCCAACTCGCTGAGCTCGGCCGCCACCTCTTCCGCCCCGGACCCCGGGGGGCCGTAGACCAGCACCGCCATCAGAGAAGCTCCTTGAGGGCCGCCGCCACCGGGCGGGTGATCCCCGGCACCGCCACCAGCTGCTCCAGGGTCGCCTCGCGAATGCCGCCGACCGAGCCGAAGTGCGCCAGGAGGGCTCGCTTCCGCTTCGGCCCCAGCCCGGTCACCTCGTCCAGGCGGCTGCGCATCCCCGCCCGCTGCCTCCGCTGCCGGTGGCGGGTGATGGCGAAGCGGTGGGCCTCGTCCCGCACTCGCTGGACGAGGAAGAGCGGCTCGCTGCCCTGGGCAAGGTGCAGAGGGGGGCCGCCGACCTGATGCAGCTCTTCGAATCGCTTGGCCAGGCCGAAGTGGGGAAGGGTCCCCAGATCGAGCTCGCGCAGGGCGCGGTCCGCGGCCGCCAGCTGGCCCTCTCCGCCATCGACGATGACCAGGTCCGGCCTGGTGCCCAGGCTTTCGTCGGCGGGCTGGGCCAGATGCCGGAAGCGGCGCCGGATCACCTCCTCCATGCTGGCGAAGTCGTTGGGGCCCTCCACCTCTCGAATGGCGAAGATCCGGTAGTGGGACGGCTTCGGCCGGGCATCCTCGAAGACCACCATCGAACCGACACTCTGCTCCCCCATGGTGTTGCTGATGTCGTAGCACTCGATTCTCCGCGGCGGGCGGTCCAGCCCCAGGAGACTTCGCAATGCCTCCAGCACCTGAGCCGCCCGCCCCGCGTCAAAGTCATCGCGCAGCCGCGCCTGCTCCAGGGCGGCCTGGGCCGTCTGCTCAGCCAGCCGCACCGCGCGCAACAGGTGACCCCGCTGGGGCACCACCATCCGCACCGCCGCGCCCCTCCGGGCGGTGAGGTACTCCTCCAGCAACTGCCGGTCGGCAACCTCCCAGGGTATGGCCACCCGCGCGGGCACCGACGGGGCGGAGGCGTAGTGCTGCGAGAGGAAGCTGGAGAGAATCTCCTGCGGCTCGACCTCCCCGAGCCCCATCAACGGGTGGCGCTCCGCCCCCTGGACCCGTCCCTCACGGACCGGCAGGACAGCGGCCATCCCGATCCCCTTGCCCATTGCCAGCCCGACCACGTCCACCGTTCCTCCCGCCCGAGGAACTCGGGCCTGCTCGGCCGTGAGGCGGTCGATTGCGCGCAGGCGGTCCCGCAGCGAAGCGGCGCGCTCGTAGTCCAGGTCGGCGCTGGCCTCCCGCATGGACTCCTGCAGCTCGCGGCGCACCTCCTCGGTGCGGCCGGCCAGGAAGTCGGCCGCCTGGTCCAGCAGCCGAGCGTGTCCCTCCGCGGAGATCCGGTTCTCGCAGGGACCGGCGCAGATCCCCAGATGGAAGTCCAGGCAGACCCGGCCCCTGCGGAAGACGGCGTCGGAGCAGGCGCGGAAGGGGGCTACCGTCCGCAGCTCGCGCAGCGACCGGCGCAGTGAGCCAGCATCGGTGTAGGGGCCGAAATAGCGGGCGCCATCGGGCCGAAGGCGCCGTGTCAGCTCCGGACGGGGGAAGGCGACCTGCCGCCGGGCGGCATCCGGGCTGCCGCCCTCCGCCAGCTGCGGCAGCGGCACTCGAACGTACAGGTAGTTCTTGTCGTCGCGGAGGCGCACGTTGAAGCGCGGGTGGTGGCGCTTGATCAGGGTGTTCTCCAGGATGAGAGCCTCCTGCTCCGTGCCGGTGGCCACCACCTCGAAGTCCACCGCCGACTCCACCAGCTGGCGGATTCGCGCCGGGTGGGCCTGGGGCGCGGTGAAGTAGCTGCGCAGCCGCGCCCGCAGGCTGGACGACTTGCCGACGTAGGCAACCGACCCATCGGGGCCTCGGAACAGATAGACGCCCGGCTGCGCCGGCACCGCCCTCAGTCGCGCACGCAGGAGCTCGGGGCGCTCCACCAGTCGGCTGGGGGGGCTGGATGGCACTGTCATGGCCGGAACCTCAGCGCACTCCCAGCAGTTGGAGGACGACACCCACCAGCAGCAGCACCGTGAGCAGCGCCAGGATCATGACCCCGCCTATGCAGGCTCCTCGCTGCCACCCCCGGAAGGTGGCCGGAGCCCGCTGCGGCCCCTCCCCCACGGGCCCGGCCACCGTCAGACCGCCAGCTCGACCGCCCGGGCCGACTCGAGCGCCCCGGCGAGGAACCGACCGGTCACGGAGGCAGGGTCGGTGGCCAGCTTCTCCGGCGGTCCCTCCGCCACCAGCCTCCCCCCCGCGTCTCCCCCATCCGGCCCCAGGTCGAGGATCCAGTCGGCGCACTTCAAGACGTCCAGGTTGTGCTCGATCACCACCACGGTGTTGCCCTGGTCCACCAGCCGCTGCAGGACGCCCAGCAGCCGACCCACATCGGCGAAGTGGAGCCCGGTGGTGGGCTCGTCGAGGATGTACATGGTGGAACCCGTCCCGCGCCGTGACAGCTCGGTTGCGAGCTTGACCCGCTGGGCCTCGCCACCGCTCAGCTGGGTGGCCGGCTGCCCCAGCCGGATGTAGCCCAGCCCGACATCGCTCAGGGTCTGCAACCGTCTGGCGATTCCCGGCTGGTTGCGGAAGAGCTCCAGCGCCTCGGTCACCGACAGGCTGAGCACATCGGCGATGGAGTGCCCGCGGAAGCGAACTTCCAGCACCTCCTGGCTGTAGCGCCGGCCCTTGCAGACCTCACAGGTCACGTAGATGTCGGGCAGGAAGTGCATCTCGATCTTGAGCAGCCCATCCCCCTCGCAGGCCTCGCACCTCCCTCCCCGCACGTTGAAGGAGAAACGGCCCGGCTTGTAGCCCCTTACCCTGGCCTCTGGCAGCTGCGCGAAGAGTTCTCGGATCGGGGTGAACAGTCCGGTGTAGGTGGCCGGGTTGCTCCTCGGTGTGCGCCCGATCGGCGCCTGGTCGACATCGACCACCTTGTCCAGCTGCTCCAGCCCTTCGATGCGGTCGTGGTCCCCGGGGCGCTCGCGCGCGCCGAAGAAGTGCTGCGCCAGCCTGCGGTAGAGGACGTCGTTCACCAGGCTGCTCTTCCCCGAGCCGCTCACTCCCGAGACTCCCACGAAGCACCCCAGGGGGAAGGCCGCATCGACCGACTTCAGGTTGTTGGCCCGGGCACCCCGGACCACCAGCCATCCCCGAGGGGGCCTCCTTACCGGCACGTCGATCCGCAACTGCCCGGTGAGGTACTGGCCGGTGGCCGAGCCGGGCACCGCCATGACCTCCTCCGGCGTGCCCGCCGCCACCACCAGTCCCCCCTGCTCCCCCGCGCCCGGACCCATGTCCACAACGAAGTCGGCCCGCCGGATGGTTTCCTCGTCGTGCTCCACCACTATCACGGTGTTGCCCAGGTCGCGCAGGCGGAAGAGCGTCCCCAACAGCTTGGCGTTGTCGCGCTGGTGGAGGCCGATGCTGGGCTCGTCCAAGATGTAAAGCACACCGGTGAGCCGGCTGCCGATCTGCGTCGCCAGCCGGATCCGCTGGGCCTCGCCCCCGGAGAGGGTGGCCGCCGCCCGGTCCAGGGTCAGGTACTGGAGGCCCACGTCGCTCAGGAAGCCGAGCCGCTCACGCACCTCCTTGAGGACCCGCCGGGCGATCTCCAGCTCCCGCGGGGGCAGCTCCCACCGGTCCAGCATCTCCAGCTCGCGGTCGACGGGAAGGGAGCAGAAGTCCATGATCCCCACCCCGGCCACGGTGACCGCCAGGAACTCGGGCCGCAGCCGCTTTCCGTGGCAGTCCGGGCAGGGCCGCTGCATCATCAGCCGCTCGATGGACTCCTTCACCATCTGAGACTCCGTCTCCCGATAGCGGCGCTCCAGATTGGGGATCACCCCCTCGAAGCGGGCCGAGAAGCGGTGCACCCGGCCCCGGGCCGACCGCAGCTCCATGGCCACCCGCTGGTCCGGAGGAAGGCCGTACAGGATCAGGTCCTGCTGAGCCCGGCTGAGCCGGCGCCAGGGGCGGTCGACGGGGATCCGATGCTCCCGGGCCACCGCCAGCACCAGCTCCTCCATCCACTGCTGGGCCGGACCCCACCTCCCACCGGCCACCGCCCCCTCGGAGATCGACCGTTCCGGGTCGGACACCAGGGCTTCGGGGTCGACCTCCAGCTTGGCGCCCAGCCCGGTGCAGGTGGGGCAGGCCCCGTGCGGGTTGTTGAAGGAGAAGTTGCGGGGTTGGGGCTCCTCCATGGAGATCCCGTCATAGACGCAGGCGAACTGCTCGGAGAAGAGCAGCTCCTCAAAGGCTCCGGCGTCGGCTGGCGCCACCAGCACCGTTCCCCCGGAGAGGGTGGTGGCCTGCTCCAGGGACTCCCGCAGTCGGGAGATGTCCTGGCGGCGCACCGCCAGACGGTCGACGACGATCTCCAGATCGTGCTTGTAGCGCTTGTCCAGGGATGGGATGGCATCCAGCTCGTAGATGCGTCCATCCACTCGCATGCGCACGTAGCCCAGCCGCCGAGCCTGATCCACCACCGCCTGGTGCTCCCCCTTGCGGCTCTGCACCATGGGGGCCAGGACCAGCGCCCGGGTGCCTTCGGGCAGCTCCACCACCTGGTCGGCGATCTGGTCCACCGTCTGGCGCGAGATCTCCCGACCGCACTTGGGGCAGTGCGGGTGGCCCACCCTGGCGTACAGGAGGCGCAGGTAGTCGTAGATCTCGGTCACGGTGCCCACGGTGGAGCGCGGGTTCCGGCCGGCCCCCTTCTGGTCGATGGAGATGGCCGGTGACAGCCCCTCGATGTGGTCCACGTCGGGCTTCTCCATCTGGCCCAGGAACTGGCGAGCGTAGGCGGAGAGGGACTCGACGTAGCGGCGCTGCCCCTCGGCATAGATGGTGTCGAAGGCCAGCGACGACTTCCCGGATCCGCTGAGGCCCGTGATCACGGTGAGCCGGTCACGGGGTATGTCGATGTCCACGTCCCGCAGGTTGTGCTCGCGCGCACCCCGCACCGAAACGAACGCCTGAGCCACCGGTCAAGGTTACCGTGCCGCCCGGGCCACTCCTCCACGACGATGCTGGGATGCCCGACCCACCCCGGGGACGAGCTCGATCTCCAGCTCGCCGGACGCGGTGCGGCGAGTGATGGTGACTGCCACCCCCTGCACCAGATGCTCCACCCCGCTCAGAGTCGCCCCCGCGGCCACGATGCGCTCCCAGCTGTGGTCGAACTGTCCCCTGATGACGAGGTCTCCGGTGGATCCGGCCTGCATCACCCGGACTCCGCCCGCAAAGCCCCGGGCGGCCGCGGAGTCCGCCTTCCGGCCCGGCGCCAGGGGGCAGGCCCGCACCTCGACGGATAGCTCGGGTGACCCTGGCTCCGCTTGCTCCAGCCGGTAGACGGCCAGAAGGCCAGACTCGGTCGCCTGCAGCGACTTGCGGATCCCGATCCCGTCTCGCGAGGCGCTCAGGACAGCCCCCCTGGGCAGCAGCTCCACCTCATAGGGGTTGTTCCAGACGACCCCATCCACCGAATCTAGGAGAGCCCCCACCTCGCGGTCGTCGAAGGGCTGACTCGCCGTCAGACCTGAGGGCGCCTCCAGGGGGGCGAGCTCCAATCCCTGGTTCAGGGCTGAGGTGGTGCGGCCCTCGAGGTGGTAGGCCTCGAGGTGGCGCCCCATCACCGCCACCAGGTTGGCTTCGGCCGCCCAGCTGACCAGCTCCACGACCTGGCCGCCCAACTGGGGGTCCACCGTGGCATACCCCCACGGACCGAAGATGCGCAGCTCGGGAAGCCCGTCCCCGTCCAGGTCGGCCACCTCCACCCCCCACTGCCGTGGCCGGCTCGCCATCCGCTCGGCCCGGATCAGGTGATGCCAGAGCCCGAGACGCAGGAAGGTGAGATAGGCGCCGCCGAAGGTGCCGTGCCAGTACCCGCAGTTGCACTGGCCCCGGTGAAGTTCGGCCACCACCGCCTCGGGGCTGCCCTGGGAGGCGACCACCCCGCTCACCCTCACCATCTGCTGCTGGAGCCGGGCCACCTCCGGGTACTTGGTCAGGAAGCCGCGCCAGGGTGCTCCCCGCACATAAGGGGCCACCTGGAGCGGATCACTATTGGCCAGCTGGGCTGAAGCGAGCTCCAGCCGGTGGCGGGCCGGGGTGGGCAGAGCCCAGGTCATCATCTCGTCGTAGGAGCTGGAGGGCAGCTGCACCGGGACTGGAGCCTCGCCCCAGGCCGCCTCCCCAGCTTTCACCAGCCGCAGCCGCCCGCCCCCGGCCTCCTCCTCGAGGCGCCCGAGGAAGCGCTCCAACCAGCGGCGCCGATAGACCTGCCGGAAGGTTCCCGGCCACTCCCCGAACTTCTCGCCGTCGTCCGCGTAGAGGGAGATCCACCCCGGCGGCGAAGCCACCAGCTCGCCCACCACCGACCTGGGCGGGGAGTACGGGATGCGGTAACGCAGCCGTCGGCTGGCGGGCAGGATCCGGAGGGCATGCCCCTGATGCTCGGTGACGAACACCCCGCCCAGCTGATCCTCCTCCACCCCGGCCGCCCGGAGGGTGGTGTCGTCCAGGACCACGTATTCAACGCCGCATCGACTCAGGCTGGCGGCCAGGTCAGGCTCCCAGACCCGCTCCGCCAGCCAGAGACCGTGGGGCCGCTGGCCGAACCATGCTTCCAGCAGGGACGCCATCCGGCCGACCTGGGCCTCCCGATCCGGCTCGGGCAGGGACGCCAGGATGGGCTCCTCCAGGGCACCGCCGAGCAGCTCCACCTGGCCGGCCTCCACCCGCTCCTGCAACCGCTCCAGGACCACCGGGGCCACCCGCTCCAGCCAGGTCAGCAGACACCCGGAGTAGTGGAGCGTGAAGGGCACCCCGGGGTGGCTGGCGATGACCTCCAGGAACGGCAGGTAGCACCGCCGAGCCGCCCGCGCCACCACCCGCTCGAGGTTGTCCACCGGCTGGTGGAAGTGCACGACCAGCGCCACCCGGGGAGCCTCAGGCACGCCGCGAGAGCACCAGCAGAGCCCGCTCGGGGACCACGACCTCCTCCCCGGCGTGGTAGCGCGGGGCGGGCGCCGGCGGGTCGACCTCAGCGGTGCTCACCTCCAGCCCCCAGCCATCGCCCCAGGCCAGGCTGGGGAGTCGGAAGGCGACTGGCTCCACGTGAGCGTTGAAGAGCAGGCCCAGGCTCGACCCCGGGTCATGACCCGCCGTCTCCCCGTTGAGGAACACCGCCACCGACTTGACGAACCCCTGCCCCCACTCCTCGTCGCCCATCTCCTCCCCGCTGGGACTGAACCAGCCGATGTCGGCCACTCCCGCCCCGTGCAGAGGGACCCCTTCAAACCAGCGCCGCCGCCGCAACACCGGGTGCCGCCGGCGCAGCTCAACCAGTCGGCAGGTGAAAGCGAGCAGCTCGGAGTTGGCCTGGGCCAGCTCCCAGTCCACCCAGGAGGTTTCGTTGTCCTGGCAGAAGGCGTTGTTGTTGCCGCCCTGGGTGCGGCCGAACTCGTCCCCCGCCAGAAGCATCGGCACCCCCTGGGACACCAGCAGGGTGGCCAGGAAGTTGCGCTGCTGGCGAGAGCGCATCCGCTCCACCTCCGGGTCGGGGCTGGGCCCCTCCACCCCGCAGTTCCAGGAGCGGTTGTCGTCGGTGCCGTCACGGTTTTCCTCGCCGTTGGCCTGGTTGTGCTTCTGCTCGTAGGTCACAAGGTCGCGCAAGGTGAAGCCGTCGTGACAGGTCACGAAGTTGACGCTGGCAAAGGGCCGGCGGCCGGTGGAGGCGTACAGGTCGGAGCTGCCGGTGAGGCGGTTGGCGAACTCGGCAACGCCGCTCTCCGCCCCCCGCCAGTAGTCCCGGACGGTGTCGCGGTACTTGCCGTTCCACTCCGACCACAGGGGCGGGAAGTTGCCCACCTGGTAGCCGCCCTCGCCCACGTCCCAGGGCTCGGCGATCAGCTTGGCCCGGTTGATCACCGGGTCCTGCTGGATGATGTCGAAGAAGGCCGACAGCCGGTCGACGTCATGGAGCTCCCGGGCCAGGGTGGCCGCCAGGTCGAAGCGGAAGCCGTCCACATGCATCTCCTGGATCCAGTAGCGCAGGCTGTCCATGATCAGCTGCAGGACATGGGGGTGGCGCATGTTCAGGGTGTTCCCGGTCCCGGTGTAGTCCAGATACAGGCGGGGGTCATCGGGGACCAGGCGGTAGTAGGCGGGGTTGTCGAGGCCCCGGAAGGAGAGGGTCGGCCCCAGGTGATTGCCCTCGGCGGTGTGGTTGTAGACCACGTCGAGGATCACCTCGATCCCCGCCCGGTGCAGCTGCTGGACCATCTCCTTGAACTCGCGCACCTGCCCGCCCAGCTGACCCGAGGCCGCGTAGTGCCCGTGCGGCGCCAGGTAGCAGATGGAGTTGTAGCCCCAGTAGTTGCGCAGCCCGCGCTGCACCAGGGCATGGTCATGGATGAACTGGTGGACCGGCATCAGCTCCACCGCGGTCACCCCCAGCTGTTGCAGATGGCTCAGGATCGGCGGGCTGGCCATGCCCGCGTAGGTCCCCCGCAGAGGGGGTGGAACCTCGGGGTGCAAGCGGGTCAGCCCGCGCACGTGGGCCTCGTAGACCACCGTCTCGTGCCAGGGGGTGCGCAGCGGGCGGTCCTCACCCCAGTCGAAGGATGGGTCCACCACCACCGAGACCGGCATAAAGTCGCGGGAGTCCAGGGAGCTCATGCTGCCATGCTCGGACCCCAGGTCGTACCCGTACACCTCCGGCCCCCAGCGGACGTCCCCAGCCACCGCCTTGGCGTAGGGATCAAGGAGGAGCTTGGCCGGGTTGCAGCGCAACCCTCCCTGGGGGAGGTACGGACCGTGGATCCGGTACCCGTACCTCTGGCCCGGGCCCACGCCTAGGAGCCAGGCGTGCCAGCAGAACCCGTCGCGCTCCCGCAGCTCCACCCTTTGCTCGACACCATCCGCATCCAGCAGGCAGAGCTCAACCCGGTCCGCCGCCTCGGAGAACACCGAGAAGTTGGTTCCGCCGCCGTCCCAGGTGGCCCCCAGCGGATACGCCTCTCCCGGCCGCGGCGCCCGCTGGCTCACGGTCCCCGGCGGCGGCGGACGGGGCGGCGCTCGCGGGAGCGTGTCGCCGCCGGCCGCGATCCTCCCGACTCGGCCAGCTGCCCCCGGAGCTCGACAACCCGGTCCCGGAGCTGGGCCGCCCGCTCGAACTCCAGGTTGCCCGCCGCCCGCTGCATCGCGCGCTCCAGATCAAGGACCAGTCGCAGGAGCTCGTCCGGCGGGAGCCCCTGCCGCTCCTGGAACTCGACCGCGGCCTGCTCCTGGCCCAGCTTGGCCATCTCCTGCTCGCGCACCGCCTTGACGATGGTGGTGGGGGTGATCCCCCGCTCCGCGTTGTACTCCGCCTGGGCCCGCCGCCGCCTCTCGGTCTCGCCGATCGTCTGGGCCATGGCGTCCGACACCCGGTCGGCGTACATGACGACCCGGCCGTGGAGGTTGCGGGCGGCCCGCCCGGCCGTCTGGATCAGCGCCCGAGCGCTGCGCAGGTAACCCTCCTTGTCGGCGTCGAGAATCGCGATCAGGCTGACCTCGGGGAGGTCCAGCCCCTCGCGCAGGAGGTTGATGCCCACCAGAACGTCGTAGACCCCCAGGCGCAGATCGCGAATCACCTCCACCCGCTGCAGGGTGTCCACGTCCGAGTGCAGGTATTGCACCTTGACCCCGGCCTCCCGCAGGTAGTCGGCGAGGTCCTCGGCCATGCGCTTGGTCAAGGTCGTCACCAGGGTGCGCTCCCCGGCCGCCGCGGTGCGGCGGATCTCCACCAGCAGATCGTCGATCTGCCCTTCGCTGGGCCGGACCTCGATCTCCGGGTCGAGCAGCCCGGTGGGCCGGATCAGCTGCTCCACCACCTGGGTGGCCCGCTCCTGCTCGTACGGCCCGGGGGTGGCGGAGACGTAAATGAGCTGGCGCACGGATGCCTCCCACTCGGCGAACGTGAGCGGCCGGTTGTCCAGCGCCGAGGGGAGGCGGAACCCGTACTCCACCAGCGGAAGCTTCCGCGACCGGTCACCGCCGTACATGGCCCCGATCTGCGGCACAGCCACGTGGGACTCGTCCACGATCACCACGGTCTCCTCAGGCAGGAAGTCCATGAGGGTGAACGGGCGCTCCCCCTCGGCCCTGCCGGTCAGGTGGCGCGAGTAGTTCTCGATCCCGGCGCAGGAGCCGGTCTCCCGGATCATCTCCAGGTCGAAGAGCGTCCGCTGCCGGAGGCGCTGGGCCTCCAGCAGCCGGCCCTGCAGCTCCAGCTCCCGAAGCCGCTGCTCCAGCTCCTCCGAGATGGCCACCAGCGCCCGCTCCCGTCGGTCCCGGGGGGTGACGTAGTGGCTGGCGGGGAAGACCTGGAGCTCCTCCCGTTCGGCCAAGATCTCGCCGGTCAGGGGGTCGAACTCCACTATCCGCTCCACCTCGTCCCCGAAGAACTCGATGCGGGTGGCCACCTCCTCGTAGGCGGGCTGCACGTCGACGACGTCCCCGCGGACCCGGAAGCGCGAACGGCCGAAGTCGATGTCGTTACGCTGGTACTGCAGGTCGGCAAACTTGCGCAGCAGGATGTCGCGCCGCCAGCTCTCGTGGCGGCGCACCCGCACCGACTCGCCCAGGTAGTCTTCTGGGGAGCCCACCCCGTAGATGCAGGAGATCGAGGCCACCACGATCACGTCCCGCCTGGTCAGCAAAGAGCGGGTGGCGGCGTTGCGGAGGCGGTCGATCTCCTCGTTTCGGGAGGAGTCCTTCTCGATGTAGGTGTCGGTCCGCGGCAAATACGCTTCGGGCTGGTAGTAGTCATAGTAGGAGACGAAGTACTCGACCGCGTTCTCCGGGAAGAACGCCTTGAACTCGGCCCAGAGCTGGGCGGCCAGGGTCTTGTTGGGGCTCAAGACCAGCGCCGGCCTTCCCACCTGAGCCAGCACATTGGAGATAGTGAACGTCTTGCCACTTCCCGTGACTCCCAGGAGCACCTGGTGCCGATCGCCCCGCTCCAATCCCTGGACCAGCGAGGCGATGGCTGCCGGCTGGTCGCCGGTGGGCTCGAAGGGCGCCTTCAGGCTGAGCTGGGCCACTCCGCGAGTATGGCAGGGGCGGCCGGGCCGACCCCGCGGCGTCAGCCCCGAGGCGGAGCGACGATGCCCCTCATAAGCTGCCAGGAGGTGGCAGTGGAGTATGGCGACCGGGTCGTCTTCTCCGGACTGGACCTCTCCATCGAGTCCGGCAACCGGATCGGGATCGTGGGCGCCAACGGCTCCGGAAAGTCCAGCCTCCTCGGCCTGCTTGCCGGTCTCGAGCCCCCCAGTCAGGGCGCGGTGGAACGTCAGGGCCGGCTGATCGTGGCCTACCTCCCCCAGGAGGCACCCGTCCCGGTGGCCGAAACAGTTCTCGGTGAGGCCATGGCGAGCCGCACCGACATCTCCACCCTGCGCGACGAGATGATCCACTTGGAGCAGCGGCTGGCTCACCCAGGGCCGGAGGCTGAGCAGGCGCTGGAACGGTACGGCGAATGCCAGGCCGCCTACGAGGGCCTTGGAGGCTACGACCTGGAGTCGCGGGCCCGGGCCGTCCTGCACGGCCTGGGGCTGGAGGAGGAGGAGCAGCAGCGGGCGCCGACCGAGTTGAGCGTGGGCCAGATCCGCCGGCTGGAGCTATCGAAGTTGCTCCTCCAGGACGCCGACCTGGTGCTTCTCGACGAGCCCACCAACCACCTGGACCTCGCCGCCATCGAGTGGTTGGAGAACCACCTGCTGCAGTCGGCCCGCACCCTCTGCCTTGTCGCCCACGACCGCCGGCTGCTGGAACGGGTCTGCGACCGGGTGGTGGAGCTGGAGGCGGGACGGGTCGAGGTGTACGAGGGCAGCTATTCCAGCTACCTGCGCCAGCGGGATGAGCGGAGGCTGCGCTGGCGCCGTTCCTACGAGGCTCAGCAGGCCCACATCAGCCACCAGGAGGAGTTCATCCGCCGCTACCGGGCGGGTCAGCGGGCCCGCCAGGCCCGCGGGCGCCAGACCATCCTGGACCGGCTGGAGCGGGTCCCGGCACCCACTGAGCTACGACGGATGCACCTCACCCTGCACGCCGCGCCCAGCGCTCACGTCATCCTCCGCACCGAGGGGCTCGTGTGCGGGCGCGACGGCCGAGCGCTGTTCTCGGTGCCCGACCTCACCATCGCCCGGGGTGACCGGATCGCCGTCCTTGGTCCCAACGGCAGCGGCAAGACCACCCTGCTGCACACCCTGGTGGGGGATCTGCCCCCGGTGTCCGGGCGGGTGATTCCGGGCTCGCGGGCCCACCTTCGGCTGTACCGGCAGGACTTCTCCGACCTCGACTCGGAGAGATCGGTGCTCCAGTCGCTGTTGGACGACAATCCCCACACCCTGCCCGAGCGGGCCCGGTCCGTGCTCGGGGCCATGCTCTTCAGTGGCGACCGCGCCGAGGCCCGGGTCGGGGATCTCTCGGGTGGAGAGAAGGCCCGCGTGGCCCTGGCCCGCCTGGGCATGGACGAGGCCAACCTCCTGCTGCTCGACGAGCCCACCAACCACCTCGACATCCCCTCCCAGGAGGTGTTGGAGGAGGCCATCTCCCACTATCCGGGGGCCGTGCTGGTGGTGTCCCATGACCGCTACTTCGTGGATGCCCTGGGGCCAAGGGTCCTGGAGGTGCGCGAGGGACGGCTTGAGGAGCGGCGCCCGGCCCCTCCTCCCGTTCCGGACCGCCCCCGACCGGCCACCCAGCGGCCCAAGCCGGGTCGCAAGTCAACTACGGCCGGGGCCGGGCGGTCTCCGGCGCGAACCGAGCAGCGCATCGAGGCGCTTGAGGCTGAGCGCCTGGATCTCACCCGGAGGCTGGCAAGCCCCACCACCTATCGCCAGGCCGGGGCTGGCGATACCCTGGTCGAGCGGCTCCGCGCTGTTGAGGCGGAGCTCGAGGCCAGCTACGCCACCTGGGTCGAGCTGGAGGGGACCACCGAGCGGTAGACCTCCGCAATCCGGGGCCGTATGGCGTTCCAGGAGTACCTGTCACGCACCGCCTCGAGTCCCTGGGCCGAGAGCTCCCGCCAGTGAGCGCCATCCAGCAGCAAGGATTCCACCGCCTTGCGCATAGCGCCCTGGTCACCCGGGGCGACCAGCATCGCCCCCGTGTCCTCCAGATCGTGGAGCCCGGGGACGTCCATCGCCACCACCGGGGTACCACAGGCCATGGCCTCCAGGGCGGTCAGCCCCAACCCCTCATATCGGGAGGGCATCACCAGCACGTGCGCCCTCCGGTAAGCCGCACGCAGCTCGTCGTCGCTCACCCGGCCCAGCACCCTGAGCCGCCCGCCGAGCCCCTCCGCGGCGCTCACCGCGGCGTGGAAGAGCACCCCGTCCCCACACACCTCGGCCTCCAGCTCCGGGTGGTCGGTGAGAAGTCGGCGGAACATGGCCACGAAGTACTGCACGCCCTTGGTCGGAACCAGCCGGCCCACGAACAGAATGGTTGACCTGGCCCCCTCCTGAGGGTCCGGGGACAGCCACGTGGTGTCGACCCCCGCCGGAATCACCGATATCCGCCCCTTGGGCACCCCGGAGTCCGCCATCAGAGAGGCAGCGGTGGATGGCGAGACCGCGATCACGTGCTCGGCGAAGCGGTAGCCCCGGGACTCGAGGTACCCCATGGGCATGGTGGTGATGCCCCGCCCGTGGGCGGTCCGGTAGGTGTGGTGCGAGGTGTAGACAAGCGGTGCATCCGGTGGGTGGCGGCGAAGCAGCACCCCGCCGGGTCCACCCTGGGCGTGCCAGAGGTCGGGATGAACGGCGTCCGCCACCGAGCGCAACCTGGTGCGCAGATAGAGGGAGAAGTCCAGGGGGGGACGGCGGGTGCGATGGGGCACCTTGAGCCCCTCCCCCCAGGGGCCGCGCCGGGGCGACACCATCGCCACCTCCCAACCCTCCCGGGGCAGCTCGGCCTCCAGGGAACCCACGTACCTTCCCTGCCCCCCGATCGGGGGCACGTCATCGAAGGTGAGCACCGCCACCCTAGGACTCATCGCTGGCACCAGCGGCAGTAAACCGTGGTCCGCCCGGCGATCCTCTGGGCCGCCAGCGGCCTCCCGCAGCGCACGCAGGGGAGCCCGGCCCGGCCGTACACCATGAGGGACTCGTAGGCCTGGCCGCGGGCACCGAAGCCATCCCGGTAGTCCGAGAAGGAGGTGCCACGCCTGCGGATGGCCTCCTTCATCACCACGGTGAGAGCGGCACCGAGCCGGGCCCACTCCGGCGCGGATAGCGAGGCCGCCCTGCGGGTCGGGCGGATCCGGGCCAGGTAGAGGGCTTCATCGGCGTAGATGTTGCCGCATCCGGCAACCACCTCCTGGTCCAGGAGAACAGCCTTCACCGCCCGGCTGCTGCGGGTCACCCGCCCCTCCCCCGGCCAGCCGGCGAAGGCGCGGTCCAGCGGGTCGGGACCGAGGGACGGCAACAGCCTGGCGAACTCCAACTGGCGAGGTGGGCCGAGAAGCACCCGGCCGAAGCGCCGGGGGTCGCGGTAGCGGAGCTCCTGCCCCGATTCCAGCTGCAGGCGGAGGTGGGTGTGGGGTCGCACCGGCTCGCCCTCCTCCTCCAGGGTGAGCGTGCCCGTCATCCCCAGATGGACGACCAGGTGGTCCCCGCCGGAGACGGGGGCATGGATGAACTTCCCACGGCGGGTCAGGAGCCCGAAGACGGTGCCCTCGGCGGTGGCCCGGAACGACTCCGCCGAGGGAAACCTGAGGACCACCGGATTCAGGCTCAGGACCGCCTCCAGCCTCCGACCCCGTAGGTGGGGACGCAGGTCGCGGACGATGGTCTCGACCTCGGGTAGCTCGGGCAACGGAGGGCCTCACTGCCTGGCGAGACGCAGCGGGGCCAGGTCGCGCCAGTTGGGACCCGACTTGAGCTCCACCACCAGCGGCACCGCCAGGTCCATCACCCCCTCCATCGCCTTCCGGGCCAGCCTGCCCACCGCGGCCACCTCATCGGGAGGCACTTCGAGGAGGAGCTCGTCATGGACTTGGAGGAGAGCCTGGGCCCGCAGCCCCTGGCTGCGGAGGGCGCGGTCCGCCTCGATCATCCCCAACTTCATGAGGTCCGCCGCCGATCCCTGGAGCGGCATGTTGATCGCCATCCGCTCGTTCGCCTCCCTAACCTGGCGATTGCTGGAGGTGATCTCCGGCAGATAGCGCCGCCGCCCCAGGATGGTCGAGACATATCCCTTGGCCCGCGCCTCCTCCCGCACCCCCTCCAGGTAGCTACCCACACTGGCGTAGGTGGTGAAGTAGCGGGTGATGAACTCCTCAGCGTCGGCCGGAGGCATCCCCAGGTCTCGCGCCAGCCCGTAGCTGGAGAGGCCGTAGAGCACCCCGAAGTTGACCACCTTGGCCATGCGGCGCTGGTCCGGGGTGACCTGCTCCCGCTCCACCCCGAACACCCGGGCTGCGGTGTCGGCGTGGATGTCGTCGCCTCGACCGAACGCCGCCAATAGCTCGGGGTCACGACTAAGGTGGGCGAGGAGCCTCAGCTCGATCTGGGAGTAGTCGGCCGAGACCAGCTCCCACCCCTCCTCCCCGGGGATGAAGGCGGCCCGGATGCGGCGCCCCAGCTCGGTGCGCACGGGGATGTTCTGGAGGTTGGGGTCGCTTGAGGAAAGGCGACCGGTAGCGGCGACCGCCTGGTTGAAGCTGGTGTGCACCCGGCCATCCTCCGGATCCACGAGGGCGGGTAGCTGGTCTACGTAGGTGCTCTTCAGCTTGGTCACCTGGCGCCACTCCAGGACCAGGGGAACCAGCGGATGCTCGTCCCGAAGCCCCTCCAGGGCGTGGGCGTCGGTGGAGCGCCCCGTCTTGGTGCGGCGGGAACTGCGCAGCCCCAGCTCGTCGTAGAGGATCGTGGCCAACTGCTGGGGTGACCCGGGCAGGAACTCACGGCCCGCCAACCGGAACATCTCCGCCTCGAGACCGGCGATCTGCGTCCGGAGCTCCAACGAGAGGGCCTCCAGCTGGCCCGAGTCCAGCCGCACCCCGGCGCGCTCCATCCCGGCGAGAACAGTCGCGACCGGCAGCTCCACCTTGCGCAGCAGGTCCTCCCCACCCGTCTCCCTGAGCTTGGAGCGCAGCCCGGGCACGACCGAGGCCACGCAGGCAGCCTCCGCTGCCAGCGTCTCTGGGGTGGACGGAGGCTCCGGCGCTGTGAGCCCTCCATGCTCCCGGGCCAGGGTGGACAGACTGGGGGTGCGGCCCCGGGAGTCACTCAGATAACCGGCCAGGACCAGGTCGAAGTCCACGCCGCGCAGGCTCCAGCCGGCCCCCTCCAGCGCCAGCAGATCCTCCTTGAAGTTGTAGCTGGCCTTGGCCGCTCCGGGGTCCGCCAGCAACAGCCGCAACGGCTCCAGGCCATCCGCATCCGTTCCGTTGAAAGGCACGAGGTATCCCCGGGCAGGTTCGGCAGCGAGGGCCAGGGCAACCACCCGCCCGTGCCTTGGAGGGCCGTCGGCGAGGACCCGGATGGCGATCTCCGCCCCGCTTCCCGCAAGCTGGCCGGCAACCTCCTGCAGCCGGTCCCGCCCCTCCACCACCTCGGACTCGACCGCCTTCGAGACCTCCGCGGCGGTGCCCGTCGCTCCGGCCGACGCCGGCAGTCGGGCCACCAGACTGGGCATGCCCAGCTCCTCCAGCAGCTGCCGCGCCGCGCCGCGGTCATACTCGCTGAGGCGGCAGCGGGTCAGGTCCAAATGGACTCCGGGGACGTCCCTGACTATGGTCACCATCTCCCGCCCGAAGAGGGCTTCCTCCCGGTTGTTCTCCAGGGTGGTACGCACCCTCCCGGGGGGCATGGTGGCAACTGCGGACAGGATCTGGTCCAGGTCGCCTAACTGCTGGATGAGCTGGGTGGCGGTCTTCTCCCCGATGCCCGGGACCCCGGGGATGTTGTCACTGGCATCACCTCGGAGGGCCTTGAAGTCCACCATCCGTTCCGGGGGAAAGCCGTATCGCGCCTTGACCGCCTCGGGGTCGTAGACCACCGGGTCGCTGGCCCCACGCCGACTGGTCTGCACGCTGGTGACTTCGTCCACGAGCTGGATCAAGTCCATGTCGCCGGTCAGGATGGTCGTCCGGCAACCGAGGTCACGGGCCTGGCGGGCCAGGGTGCCCAGGACGTCGTCCGCCTCGAATCCGGGCACCACCTCAGTGGGGATGTTGAGGGCGTTGGTGATCTGGCCGAGCACGGGGATCTGGTCGATCAGCTCCTGGGGGGTGGGGGCGCGGTGGGCCTTGTAGGTGGCCAGCTTCTGGTCGCGGAAGGTGGGACCGGGCGGGTCGAAGGCGGCCACCGCGCAGTCATAGCCCTGGCTCAGGGCGAGGAGGAGCATGGAGGTGTAGCCGTAGGCCACTCGTATCGGCACCCCGTGGCTGTTGGTCATCTCGGGGAGCGCGTGATAGGCGCGGAAGGCCAGCCCGTGGCCATCGATGAGCAGAAGGCGCGTGGGCGGCGCTCCGGTATCGGCCATGCCCGCCATTATGGGAAGGCCTGGGGTGACCCCAGGCGCCGGGCAAGGTACAGCCGGGACTCCCAGGTCACGCGGTAGCTCCCCCCGGCGGAATCGATCTCCTCCTCGATCGCGGCCAGCAATTGGCGCCGGCGGGAGGCAGGCAGCCGTCGGTGGTCGGATTGGGTCGCCATGAGCTCCGCATAGGAGCGGGCGCCATAGCGGACCTCAAACCCGAAGCGCTCCAATCGGGGCTGCTGGAAGAGCCCCGAGGCGGCGATCTCCTCCCTGCGGTCCAGGTCCAATTCCCCGGGAGGGAGCCCGGCCAGCTCTGGGGCCAGGCGGGAGTAGACGGCGTCCAACCCGGCGCGCACCTCAGCGTCGCCCCCAGTGGATCGGTTCCAGATCAGGGCGAGCCAGCCACCGGGGGCGAGAACGCCGGCGGCCTTGCGATACCGGACCTCCGGGTCTACCCAGTGCCAAGCCTGAGCCGAGATCACCGCGGCGAAGTCCACACGGTCCGGCACCCAGCCCTCGAAGGAGGATGTCACAACCCGGAGCCGTCCGGTCTGGCCCAGTCGCACTTGGGCCACCGCTGCCATCTCTGGGCTGGGGTCAAGGCCGGTCACCAGGAGACCCCGCCGGATGAGTTCCTGGGTGGCGATCCCGGTGCCGGTACCAACCTCGAGCACGGTATCGCCGTCGCCAAGTTCGGCGAACTCCGCGAGCCGGTTGAAGAGCGCCACGGGGTAGCGCGGGCGCCGAAGGTGGTACAGGTCCGCCGCCTCCCCGAACAGCTCGAACGCCTCCCGCCCAGCCACGCCGAGTCCTCCCAGCGACTCTCCCACTCGCGCCCAGCCCCAGCCGGCGCCGGGGCTATCATGGGCCACGAAGGCGGCCCTGGTCCGAGACCCGGTCCGAGGGCACCGTCTCCGACTACCTCAGCGGTGAGGAACCATGGATCTGATCGAGATGGCGGTGGACAGCATCCGGATCCACATGCCCAGCGGGCAGCATGTCGTGGTCCTGAAGGAGAAGGACGCCGAGCGGTTCCTCCCCATCTGGGTGGGCAGTGCCGAGGCCAACTCCATCGCCCTCAAGATGTCCGGGATCGACCCGGAGCGGCCGGTTACTCACGACCTGATGGCCAACATGCTGGAGGCCCTCGGCGTGACCATCACCCGCGTGGTGGTGTCCGAGCTCCGCAACGACACCTTCCACGCCCGGATCCTCGGCAGGGTGGGAGGTCGAGATCTGGAGCTCGACTCCCGGTCCAGCGACGCCATCGCCCTGGCCCTCAGGGTAAACTCGCCAATCTACGTTTCAAGTGAGGTGATGGACCAGGCCGCGGTGGTCCCCCGGGGTGAGGACGAGGAGTCCAAGCTGGAGGTCTTCCAACAGATGGTCAACGAGATGAACCTCCCCGACCTCGACGATCGGGAAAGCTGATCACCGGCCCCATCCCCGGGCCAGCATGGCGGAATGGCAGACGCGGCGGTCTCAAAAACCGTTGAGCGCAAGCTCGTGTGGGTTCGACTCCCACTGCTGGCACCACCAGAGCCGCCGCGGACAGACGGCGTGGCTGATGGAGATCCCTTCCGCTCGGCTGACTCGCGGACGTCGGGTTCCAGTTAGTGGGGCCAGCGCGTCGGAGCTTCGGTAAAGGAAGTGGCCTCAGGATGCCTGCGCAATTGAGAATCCTGGAGCCGACCCGTTGCCGATCGGAGTCGGCGCCCTCTCAGTGATCTTGGCTCCTCTTGGTTGACCCGCGCATCATGCCAGCCAGGTGCCAACCTAAATTGGGGGACCGGGGACAAGTTGCTAGGCCTCCGGAGCGGCGGCTGCCGCACGAAGATGTGATTCCGCCCGGCGCCGCTGGTGGGGTCTTCGAGGACTACTGGGTAGCTGGGGTGGCAGCGAGCGCCGGGTGGTGCACCTAAGCTATCCCCGTGGACTTCGACTCGCCCGCCTTGCAGAGCATGCAGGCCTCGTGTCTGGACTTTCGGGTCGTTCAGACTGAGATTCCCTCTGGGCCAGAGGAGAGCGCCCAACTTCAGGGGATCGAGCTGACTCAACTCCTGCGGACCATCGTGGTGCGGCTCGGGGAGAACGACTACGTGTTCGTGCTGGTGCCGGGAGGGCGCCAGATTGACTGGCCGAAGCTCCGGGCCTTGTTGGGTACCAGGCGACTCTCGCTTCCGGACAAGGACGAGGCCAAGCAGGTCACGGGGTACGACCGCGGGGCGATCACTCCATTTGGCGCGATGAGGGCCTGGCCAGTTGTGGCAGACGCCGCGATTGCGGCTGCCGGCCTGGTAGCGATCGGCGCCGGGGCTAGGGGTGCCAACTTCCACGTTGACGCCGGAGCACTGCTCAAGGCCCTCGACGCCAGGGTGGCCGATGTGACCAAGCCGAGCTGATCCGCCGCTTTAGGGGCAGATCAGTGGCCAGGCGCACCGTCCCCCTGCACCCGCCCGCCTGACTGCCGGCCCCGAGCCCCTTCTGCGGTTCGGGCCCCCGAGGTACGGTGAAAAACGTTCCCCACCTGGGCAGGAGAAGAAGGGATGGTGAGCCAGGGTGCCAAACTTTCCCTGACCGGGAAGACACGCTGACCCCTGGGAACACCTTCTGGAGCGGTAGTGGGCACGGCGGTTGTCGAGTGCCTGACCCGACAGTTGACCGGGCCCCGATCGCCGGGCAAGGATCGACGTGGTGCGCCCGGCGAGAGTGGGTGCCCTCAGCATCCATTACCGGGACGGCGTGCTCAGCCTGCTCCGCCTTCGGCAGGGCCGGAGGACCTCCAGGGCAATGGCTGTCCGGCGGATCCCCACCATCCTCTACTAAGGTCTACGGCACGGCGAGATCCGGGCCCTGGCGCGGCCGACCCGACGAGCCGGGTCATGGCTCGCGGGACCCCGATCGGTGCGTCCTTCCCTCTCCGACCTGGCCCTCCAGACCGTGGCCCTTGCGGGGGCTGAACCCACCGGCCCGTCGCCACGTTGCGCCCTGCCGCCCCGGCACGGCCCAGAGACGACGGGCCTCCCGGCACGGGGAGACTGCCTTTTCCAGATTCGGATGGGCCCCGACTCCCGGCGCGCCCGCGATCTCCACCACCTTGCTCTACCGGAGCGTCCTGTTCTCCGATTCAGGCGACCGCCGGCTCACCGCCGGATCCGCGCCCAGACGGGCCGCTGCCGCGGTCGGTCAGTTCAACGTTCCTGGCTCGCTAGGCCCTCACCCCCGCATCCACCCGGGCAAATTTGCCGGAAGTATCTGTCAACTCGTACTCCCTGTCTTGATGGCTTGGCCCCCCACCTCCAGGCGCCCGTGCGGCCACGACCAACGCTCAGGATGCCGTCAGCACGACCGGTATCGAGACTGTGTCAATTCGGGAGCCGTCCTTCGCGGAGAGGTCAAAAGCCGTGAGCTGCCCGAGGCCGGGGTAATTGGTTCGATATACGAAGGTGGCGTCGAAGCTGCCCCGCTGCCCTGACCCCGAAGTGGCCATCACCGGCTCACTGAGGACCAGGTTCCCACCGGAATCGCGCAGCTCGATCCGGAACTGGGCTTCGAAGACATCAGCCGAGCCTTCCACGCGGAGCGACGTCCCCAGGGCGTCCCCGGGGGCCGGCAACTCGACGAAGATCGGCGGCAGCACTTCCTCGAAGTCGGAACGCTGCACCGGTTCGTCGAGCCGGACCGGAGCACCGAGCAAGCGGGTCAACACCTGGCCCTGAAACTGGAACTGCACTCGACTCACGCCGGGCAGGTGGGTCAGCGTGAAGGTGACCTGGGCGAGTCTCGCCAGGGCTGAGGATGGGCTGCCGGAGTTACTGAATTCTGAGCTCAGATTGACGGTGGCGACGTGCCCAGAGACGCTGAGGCCCAGCACCTTGGTCCCCGTCGGGATCCGGGAATCCAGCCCAGCCTGCGACTCCAGCGAGGTCGGGCCACTCAAGAGCTCACCCATCGCCGCCCGGGCGATCGCCGTGGTGGCGGCTACCTGGCGGTGAGCGGTCCCCAGGTAGCTCCCGCGCATGAAGTAGACGAGTACTGTGGTTGTCTCGCTGGATGCCGTCGGCGCCGGGCTCGGTAATGCGCTGGCGCCCGGGGATGCCGTGGCCGAAGGCGATGGCGCGGGGCGGGATGGGCTCTCACCGCAGGCGGTTGCCGCCGCCATCACCCCAACCAGGGCCGCCAAGATTGAAGCGGCGGTCCCAAGGCGGCCAAGCTTGGTCCCTCGGAAGTACCGACCCGCGTCCTCCGCCCAGTTCATCGGTCCACCCCGGCCGGGCTCACCACGCGGGGCGCCCAACGCTGCCCCGCTTGCCCCCGCCTTGCCATGGTGCTGTTCTCGCTCATGATCAGCCTCAGTGATGCTCACCGCCGATAGAGATCCATCCATTGACTCTGGGCCGCCGAAGACATCCCCCCAACAGCGTTTTCGCGAGTCGCGGCCGCGGATCCCACGCACGCGCGCGAGGCCACCCCCAGTCCCCGGTCCTTGGGTGGCTGCCCCGCCAGCGAAGGGCTGGGCGAGGTGTTGGATGTCGGCCCTCGAGCTCCAGCGCGTAGATTCCCCCGGCTCGCTGTAGGCGCTTTCCAGGTGGCGTGAGAAGGCGCCCGCAGCGAAGCTGAACCGAGGGCGCGGGCGTCTCGGCTGGTGACGTCCGGGGCACGTGGCTGCTGGCTCCGCCCCAAGGAGACTGTGATGGACACTCAGGTCGCCGTGAGTTCCTACCCTGCCTCGCTCACCGGCAGCCTCGAGCCGGGGCTGAGTCGCTGGCTGTGGCTGGTGAAATGGCTGCTGGCCATCCCCCACTTGGTGGCCCTGGCTGCTCTCTGGATCGCGGCGGGGGCACTTACCTTCCTGGCGGGGCTTGTCATCCTGGTGACGGGCCGCTACCCCAGGCCGATCTTTGACTTCAACGTCGGTGTGATGCGATGGAGTTGGCGGGTGGCCTTCTACGCCTATGCGGCGCTGGGCACGGACCGCTACCCACCCTTCAGCCTGCGGTCCGATCCCACCTACCCGGCCGACTTCGCCGTGGAGTACCCGGAGCACCTCTCACGGGGCCTAGTCTTGATCAAGTGGTGGTTGCTGGCCATCCCTCAGTACCTGGTCGTGGTGGTCTTCACTGGGGGCTTCGAGGTGGTCCTGGGCGGACCCGGCCACATCATCACCGGGAGTGGACTCATCGCCCTTTTGGTGCTGATCTCGGCTGTG
Organism: bacterium; assembly: GCA_021816695.1. Taxonomy (GTDB): domain Bacteria; phylum Chloroflexota; class Dormibacteria; order Aeolococcales; family Bog-877; genus JAJYXT01. The sequence continues at coordinate 53,924 of JAKAXE010000005.1, forward strand.
ACACTGCTCCTCTCCGGAACCTACCCCCGCCCGCTTTTCGATCTTACGATGGGGCTCGACCGCTGGTGCTACCGGGTCCTGGCCTACACAGCGCTCATGACCGACCAGTACCCGCCCTTCCGGCTCGACTGCGGCGGAACTGAGTCCTCGCCGGCGGCCCAGGCGACGGCTGGTCCCGCCGGAGGAGGCCGTGCGGCACCGGCCTGAGTCCGGCGACCGTGTCCGGCCGCGGTCCGGCCCCGGCGCCGCCTCCACCGTCGGCCTCCGGGCAGGGAGCCGGTCGCTCGAGCCCATTGCAGCTCCCGCTGAGATCCGCATCTGGCGGGAGGTTCCCGGCGCACGCCAGGGCGGCCTGCGCACGCGCTTCAGGACAAACAGGCGGCTCGGAGAGGACGTCCCATCCGCGGGTACCCTGATGGCGACTGACCGCCTTGAGCTGCCACCGCTCCGCCCGGGGTGGAGCAGACTGGCGTTGACGGCCCTGGTCAAGCGCCCTGCCCCGATGGCAATGCTGATGGACCTAGTTCTCTTGCTGGGAGCGGAGTTCGGGATCGCTGGGCAGGCCGGCACCGCGCCGTCGTGAGGAGGAAGGGCATGCGTGGCTGGAGAAGGATGAATCGGTGGCAGCGGGCCGGGATGGCGGTGGCAGCCACACTCCAGCTGGGGCTGGCCGCACTGGCGGGGGCCGACCTGGCCCAGCGAAGGCCGGAGCAGGTGCGCGGCCCCAAGTGGCGGTGGGCCATCCTGATCGGGGTGAACTACGTCGGGCCGCTCGCCTACTTCCGCTGGGGACGCGTTGCCGCCTCCCCACCTGGTGCTAGGACCGGGAATCCAGGCCCGGCCGGCCCCGTCCCCTCCTAGGGCAGCCGCTCGGTGCCAGCGACTTCGCGGGCCTTCCTCGCTGCGCGTAGGCGTACGGGGAGGGCCTGGCTGGAGCGGGACCCGATGAACTATCCCCCCAAAGCGGGGCGGGGGACGTTGGAGATTCTCCGCGCCAACGTGTTCACCCGCTTCAACGCCATCCTCGCCGGCCTGTTGATCGTGGTCGCAGTGGTCGGACCCCCTCAGGACGGCCTGTTCGCCCTGGTGCCTGCGGTGAACACCGCGATCGGAGTCCTCCAGGAGCTGCGGGCACGACGCGCGCTGGCCCGGCTCGCTGTGGTCACCGCGCCCCGAGCCAGGGTTCGCCGGAACGGGAAGGTGGTCGAACTCCCGGTGGAGTCAGTAGTCCCAGGGGACGTGATCGAGCTTCGACCCGGCGACCAGCTGATCGCCGACGGCAGCGTGCTGAGCAGCCGTGCTTTGCAGGTCGACGAGTCACTGGTCACGGGTGAGTCCGAGCCGGCTGAGAAGGTGATTGGGGCCCCCGTCCTATCGGGATCCTTCGTCGTCGCAGGCTCCGGGGACATCCGGGCGGAGGCGGTCGGAGAGGCCGCCTACGCCCGGCAGCTGGAGCGGGATGCCCGGACCTTCAAGTTGGTCAGATCGGAGCTCCAGGCCGGGACCAACCAGATCCTGCGCGGCGTCACCTGGGTCATGGTTCCGGCTGCCCTCCTCCTGATCAGCGCCCAGGTGATCCGCTCCGGCTCCTCCATCGACTCCGCCCTGCGCGGGTCGGTGGCCGGGGTGGGGGCCATGATCCCCGAGGGGCTCGTGCTGCTCACCTCGATCGCCTTCGCCCTGGGAGCCATCCGTCTAGCCCAGCGTCGAGTTCTGATACAGACCCTTCCGGCCGTGGAGGGGCTGGCCAGGGTCGACGTGCTCTGCATCGACAAGACGGGGACCCTCACCCAGCCCACCATGCGGGTCGCGGCGGTAGACCGGCTCGGTCCGGCCGACCCCGAGCCGGTCCTGAGCGCCCTGGGCGCCGCCGACCCCACCCCCAACGCCACCATAATCGCATTGGCCCGGAAGTACCCGGCCCCGCCGCAGTGGAGTTGCTCGAAGACGGTGCCCTTCTCATCGGCCCGGCGGTGGAGCGCCGCCGAGTTTGCCGGCCATGGCGCCTGGGTGCTAGGGGCGGCCGACGCGCTTTTGGGCCCGGGCGCCCAGCCTCCCGCCGTGGCGGAACTCATCGACCGCGGCACCGCCGCCGGGGAGCGAGTGGTCCTGCTGGCGGCGGCACCGGGCGGGCTGGCAGGTTCGTCCCTGCCCCAGAACCTACGGCCGGCAGCCGTCGTCCGCCTTCAGGAGGAGCTCCGGCCCGAGGCCGAGTCGACCATCGCCTACCTGCTCCGCCAGGGAATCACGGTGAAGGTGCTCTCCGGAGATGATCCCCGAACGGTGGCCGCGGTCGCCCGCCGGGTCGGGGTCCCGCAGAGCGAGCACGGGGTGGATGCGGGCCGTCTTGGAGATGACCAAAAGGCTCTGGCGATGGCCATGGCCGACGGCTCGGTCTTCGGACGCGTCGGACCGCAGCAGAAGCGGGCCATGATCGCTGCTCTGCAGTCAGCGGGCCACGTCGTGGCCATGACCGGCGATGGGGTCAATGACGTGGCGGCACTGAAGCAGGCGGACATCGGGATCGCCATGGGCTCGGGCAGCCAAGCCAGCCGGGCGGTGGGACAGGTGCTGCTGCTGGACAGCTCGTTCGCCGCGGTGCCCATGATCCTGTCGGAGGGGCGGCGGGTCATCGACAACGTGGAGCGGGTCGCCGGAGTGGTGGTGACCAAGACGGTTTACGCCGCCATGCTGGCGCTGGCGATAGGCATCCTGGCGGTTCCCTACCCCTTCTACCCCCGTCACCTGACGTTGGTCAGTGCCTTCACCATCGGAATCCCGGGATTCTTCCTGGCCCTCGGTCACCGCAACCCGCGCGCCCGCGCCGGCTTCACATCCAGGGTTCTCGCCTTCACCCTCCCTGCCGGGATAGCCGCCGGCGGAGCGGTGCTCGGGGCCTATCAGCTGGCGCGGGCCAATCCCCAGGTCACCGCGGTCCAGGGCCAGACGGCGGCTGCGCTGGCCCTCTTCGTAGTGGGTATCTGGGTGCTGGCGATGCTCAGTCGGCCGCTCAACTGGCCCAGGGCGGCGCTGGTGGCGGCGATGGTGGTGCTGGCGGCCGCGGTGGTCGCCCTCCCGCTCACGCGGCAGGTCTTCTCAATCTCCTTTCCACCTCCAGAGGTGCTGGTCGAGACCGCCGCGGTGGCGGCGGGTGCGGTAGCAGTGGCGGCCTTCTGGCTGCGAGTGGCACCAGCGGTTAGACGGGCGCTTCCGGGAAGCTCGCATGGCCACTGACGCCCGGCCTCGCCTCCAGGAGCTGGTCGATCGCCACGGGGGAATGGTCTTGTTGGCGGCGACGCTGGCGGGCCTGGCGGTCGGCGGGGGACTGACGCTCCTCGGTCTTTCCCGGGCCGGCGGCGCCAGCTGGGTGGCGACCACGGCCCTGGCGACGGCTCCCAGCCTCTGGTGGGTGGTCGATGGCCTGCGCCGCTCCCGGCTGGGGGTCGACGTGATCGCCCTCCTGGCCCTGGTCGGCGCCTTGCTGGTGGGCGAGTACCTCGCCGGTGCGGTCATCGGCGTCATGGTGGCCAGCGGGCGGGCGCTCGAGGCGTGGGCGGCGGCCAGCGCCCGCCGCGAGCTGAGCTCGCTGCTCCAGCGCGCCCCCAAGGTGGGCAAGCGACACACAACCGCCGGCGTGGAGACGGTCCCGGTGCAGCAGATCGAGATCGGCGACCTCTTGCTGGTGGGGTCCGGGGACGTGGTCCCGGTGGATGGCGTTGTCGCCAGCCAGCTGGCGGTACTGGACGAGTCGGCTCTCACCGGCGAGCCACTGCCCGTCGAGCACCCCGCCGGGGAGCTGGTTCGGAGCGGAGTTGTCAACTCCGGGGACCCCTTCGACCTCCAGGTCACCGCCCGCGAGGCGGACAGCAGCTACGCAGCGATCGTGCGGCTGGTCCGAGCGGCCGAGTCCTCCACCGCTCCCTTCGTGCGTCTGGCCGACCGCTACGCCGCCTGGTTCCTCCTGGCCACGCTGCTGATCGCGGGGGGGGCCTGGGCCTACTCCGGCGACCTGGTCCGGGCCGTGGCGGTGCTCGTGGTTGCCACCCCCTGCCCGCTGATCCTGGCGGCGCCGGTCGCCATCGTCTCTGGGCTGTCGCTCGCTGCACGCCGGGGCGTGGTGGTCAAGGGGGGACGGTCTCTGGAACAGCTGGCCCGCTGCCGGGTCCTGCTCCTCGACAAGACCGGGACCTTGACCATCGGCCAGCCCGAGGTGGCCGACGTTTTCAGCGCCGGGACCCGATCCGGCACCGAGATCCTGCGCCTAGCGGCCTCCCTGGACCAGGCATCCTCCCACGTCCTGGCCGGCGCCATTGTGCGTGCGGCTCGCCTCTCTGGTCAGACCCTCAGCGCGCCGACCGGGGCCAGGGAGGTGCCCGGCTCCGGGATCTCTGGCGTCGTCGATGGCACCCCGATCGCACTTGGTCGGGCTGCGTTCGCCGGAGCAGCAGAGGGGCTGCCCTGGGTTCGTGCCGCGCGCCGCCGCGCGGCGCTGGAGGGTTCCGCCACCGTCTTCGTCCGGGTGGGGCCGGACGCCGCGGGCGTCCTTCTGCTCGCTGATCCGGTGCGGCCCGACGCGGCCCGGACGCTGCGAGCCCTCCGGCGGGCCGGGATCGAGAGAGTGGTCATGGTCACCGGGGACCGCCCAGAGGTCGCCCAGGCGATCGGCGCCGCGGTCGGGGTGGACGACATCTTCGCTGAGCGCGCGCCGGCGGAGAAGTCTGACGTGGTGCAGATGGAGCGCCGTCGGGGCCCGGTGATGATGGTCGGGGACGGGGTGAACGACGCTCCAGCGCTGGCCCTGGCCGATGTCGGCGTGGCGATGGGCTCCCGCGGCGCCAGCGTTTCCTCCGAGACCGCCGACGTGGTGCTGACCGTAAACCGCCTGGATCGCCTCGGCGAGGCGATGGCGGTGGCCCGCCGCTCTCGGACCATCGCCATGCAGAGCGTGGTCGCCGGGATGGGGATGTCCCTCGCGGCGATGGCAGTGGCAGCGGCAGGCTACCTCCCACCGGTGGCCGGTGCGGTGCTGCAGGAAGCGATCGACGTCGTCGTCATCCTCAACGCGCTTCGGGCGCTGCGCCCGGGAGTGGCCTCTCGGGCCCTTCCGGTGCCGGACGCGGAGGTGATCCGGGAGTTCCGCGGACAGCATCCAGCCATCCGGGCCGCGATCGAAGGCATCCGAACCGCGGCGGAGGCGCTGGACACCGAAGAGCCGGCGGATGCCTTGCACGGCGTCCGTGAGCTGCACGCCTCGCTGGTACGCGAAGTCCAGCCCCACGAGGAGGCGGAGCAGACTGTCCTGTACCCAGTGCTGGACCGGGTACTGGGCGGCACCGACGCCACCGGGACGATGAGCCGGGCGCACGGCGAGATCCTGCACCAGATCCGTCTCCTGGGCCGCCTGCTCGACCAGATGGGCTCGGATGCCCCTGGGCCAGCCGACCTAGCCGAGCTGCGCCGCCTCCTCTTCGGCCTTTACGCGCTACTTCGACTGCACACCGAGCAGGAGGAGGAGTACTACCTCTCACTGGCAGAGGACTAGGCGACGCCCACGCGGGTGGCCCCGGACGTGGCGGGGCTGTCGGGCCGGAGGGCCGACCCTAAGGCCGGATCCCGAGGTGCCTTCGCGCTGCCTCCATCTAGACCGTGGTCCACCGCTACGGCGACGTTGACCCCTCGCGGGCGACGCCGACCGCGTCCCACCGTCCAGCCGTCACCTTCCCTATCGCCTCAGGCGGCCTGCCGCCCCAGCTCCTGGCCCCAGCGTCGGGCCCGGTCCAGTTCACCATCGCGAAGGGGACCGTACTTGCCTTTCACCTGAAAGGCCTCCGCCTTGGCCACAGGTCGATACCCCAGCCGCTCCAGCGCCCTCAGGATCTTGGGCGAGGCGCTCCCGAAGGGGCCCCGCACTCGGGTGTCAAAGGCGGCGCACCGGCCGGTGCCCGGGGCTAGACCGTCGAGCCACTGTTGGAGCGGAGGCTGGGTGAGGTCCGGGTCACTGGGCGCACGGCCCACCTCACTCCTGACCCCCTCCAACCGTTGCTGGGTGGGCACACCGAAGGCGATGACCGGACAGCCGACGACCAGAAACGCGGCCTCCGCCACCACCTCGGGAGTCGCTTCCGATGTGGATAGGACTCTGGTCCCCGGTCCGATGCCTTCGGCAACCGCCCGGGCCACCTCCGCTGTGTTCCCCCACAGAGACTCGAACACTACAACTGCGTTCATGCCCATCCCTCCGGCGGGCGGGGTGCCAAGTTCTCCGCCCTGGCCATCCTGCCCGCATCGCCCCTAGGCGATCGTACCGCTATTGGGGCCAACAAGCTGGAGCGAAGATCGCCTTCCAGGGGGCGGGCGGGGGGTCGCGCTTGAGTGGCGCCTGGCGGCGGCCCAAGGGGTGGGGGAAAGCTGTGCGGGATTTGCAGCCGTCGAGAGCACCCAGGGCTGGTGGTGTCGCCCCCTGCACTCCCTTGCGGTAGTTGGCTACCCCGCTGTGGAGGAGGAAGTTGAAGTGCTCCGCCATTGAGCCCATGGTGGTGAGCGTGAAGATCCCCATCACGGTACCGCTGGTGGTGAGGATGGTGCGCAGCTTCCGCCGCCAGAGGTTGCGCAGTACCTCCATCGACCGACGATCTCCTCGCGGTCGCTCCCGGCTGGGTCTGGTGCCCCGCCAGCCATGGGCTGGGGCGAAAAGCTGAAGCTGGGCTGGAACCAGGGACGGTAGGCCCGAAGGTACGGTTCAGGCCGAGGGTGAGCTCCCCTGGCCATCCGTCTGCGACCCATACGCCCGCAACGCCTCGGCGTAGGTCCGCAGTTGGTCCTCGACGGCGCGGTGCACCGTTCCCACGGCAAACTCGCCCTCCACGCGCTCGCCGCTGGCAACGCCGGTGAGCAGCTCCAGCCCCTCGTCCACTGTGGACACCGTCCAGACATGGAAGTCGTGGCGAGCCACCGCCTCCACCACGTTGGCGGAGAGCATGAGGTTGGCCTGGTTGGCAGCCGGGATCAGGACGCCCTGGTCGCCGGTGAGCCCCTGGGCCTCGCAGACTGCGAAGAAGCCCTCGATCTTCTCGTTCACCCCGCCCACCGCCTGAACGGCGCCGCGCTGGTCGATGGAGCCGGTGACCGCGATCCCCTGACGGATCGGTATCCCGGAGAGCGCCGAAAGCAGAGCGTACAGCTCGGCGGAGGACGCCGAGTCCCCGTCCACCTCGTCGTAGGCCTGCTCAAAGGTGATGCTGGCGCGAAGAGCCAGGGGCCACCTCTGAGCGTACTGGCCGGCCAGATACCCGGAGAGGATGAGGAACCCCTTGGAGTGGATCGGCCCTGAGAGGTTGATCTCCCGCTCCACGCTCTGCAGCGTCCCCGGTCCCGGCGACACTCGCGCGGAGATGCGGGTGGGCTGGCCAAAGCGGTGATCACCGAGATCGATCACACTTAGCCCGTTGACGCAGCCGACACGCTCACCCGCGGTCTCCACCACCAGGACCCGCTCCTGGATCAGCTCCCGGACGCGCTCCTCGATCAGGTTGGAGCGGTAGCGCCTCCGAGCCACCGCCTGGTCCACATCCTCGGCCGCAACCACCGGGTGACCTCCGGCCGCGGCCCAGTAGCTGGCCTCGTCGACCAGGTCCGAGATGTCGAGCAGCCTGGTGGAGAGCTTGCCGCGGTGGTCCCGGAGCCGAGCACCCCACTCGACGACCCGGGCGACCGCGCCGCGGTCGAAATGGATCAGCCCTACCTCCCGGACTCGCCGGCTGATGAACGCCGCGTAGTCCAGCACATGCTGCGGGTCCCAATCCATATCGGGCGCGAAGTCGGCCCTCACCTTGAAGAGCTCGCGGATGTCCTCATCCACCGCCTGCAACAGGCGGTACAGGGCTGGTGCGCCGACCATCACCACCTTGACATCCAGCGGGATCGGCTCGGGGCGCAGCGTCGGGGTCGGCACCAGAACCAGCTGCTCGGTGAGGTTCTCCACGGCGACCTCCGCGGACCGGAGCGCCCGCTTGAGCGCCTCCCACGTGAAGGGGTTGCGGAGGACGTCGATCGCCTCCAGGACCAGGACGCCGCCGTTGGCGCGGTGCAGGGAGCCCGGCCGGATGTGGCTGAAGTCGGTGACGAGGGAGCCGAACTTCGAATGGTACTCAACCCGGCCAAAGAGGTTGTAGTAGGTCGGATTGCGCTCGACCACCACCGGCGCGGCCTGAAGGGCATGGTTGTCCACCAGGACATTGACCCGGTAGCGGGCGCCGTCGTCGCTGGGACGCAGCTCCTGTATGAGCTCTGCGGAGCCGTCGTCGTCGGGGTGCTCGCGGCGGCGCAGGGCGGCTAGGTGGTGGGGGATGTCCAGCTCCAAGGAGCTGAGGTGCGCCAGGACCGCCTCCTGCTCGCTGTACTTCTCGCGCAGCCCCGCGACCTGAGGAGCGACGGCGGCCATGACCACGCTGCGGTCGAGGTCGGCCAGCTTTTCGGTGGCCTCCTTCTCCAGTAGCCGGAGCTGGTGCGCGTGGACCTGGAGGTGCTCCTGAATCTCCGTCCCGGCCCGCTCCAGGGCCGCCCTCCGATCGCCAGGCAGGTGCTCCAGATCCTCCGGCGACAACGGCTGGCCGTCCTTCATCGGCACCACCGCTACGCCGAACGGCGTCGCCTGCAGCGCGAAGCCACGCTCGGCGGCGAAGGCGTCCAGCTCCCGGCGCAGGCCCTGACGCTGCTCATTGATCTCAGCGATCTGCTCCCGGCGGTGCTGCTGGTAGGCATCACTCTCGAAAGCCCGGTCCAGATCTCGGCGCACGGTCTCGATGAACGAGTCCATGTCGGCAGCAAACTCCGTCCCCCGACCAGGTGGAAGGGCGATCGCGGCGGGCTGGCTGGCATTTTGGAAGTTGTTCACATAGACCCAGTCACTGGGGACGGCAAGCTGCGCAGACCAGCGCCCCAGGTGGTCCAGTACCGCGGTGACTCGGCCGGATCCCGGAGTCCCCGTGACGAAGAGGTTGTATCCCGGAGTGTGGATGCCAAGGCCAAACTGCAGCGCCTCAACGGCCCGCGGCTGGCCCACAGTCCCCGTCAGGCTGTCCACCTCCGCCGTGGTGGCGAAGGGGAGGGCTGCGGGGTCCAGGCGCCGACACAACTGCTCGGGACCCAGCTCACGGGCCGGCTCACCGGCGTCTGGCCGGGGACGAGTTGCCTCCAACTCCGTCACGGCCCTTGAATCAGCCCGGAGCCCAGTCCGCCGCTAGACGCGGTAGCCAATGACCGCCGCCGATGAGGGCCCTGATATGACATCGCTCTGCTTCCGAGTTCTCCGTGACCAGACTCTACCGACACCGAAGGCCAGTCTGTCGTCCCAATCCTCCACTCCCCAGCGAGAACCCACCCCGGGCCCAAACGCGACACCGCCTGGTACGAGCTCCACCACCGCCGGCGGCTCGCCAGTGACCCGGCCCGGACCGCCGGTTGCCAGGAGGGGCGTGGCGCTGGCGCCGCTCGATGGCTTGGGCCGGAACGAGAGACCCGGGGCCGCCCCGTCATCCTCGAAAAGGCGTTCGAAGCGCGATCGGCCAGGAACCGGGGATCGCGGGGGTGCGCCCGCACTGGTGCGCCGCCCCCTCGTCCCCGAGGAAACCGCGCTGCTCCGTCTGCCGTGGCTGGGGCGCGGTGGCCGCCACTCTGGCCGACGGGGCCTGCGGAGTGCGCCACCGTGACCATGTCACCGGGTGGTGGCGAGAATTTCGGTCCCTCCGGCCCGAGTTCGTCACCCGCCGGGCCGTGCACGGAAGGTTGCCTGCCGTCCACCTCCAGATCCGCCGCTCGGCAGGCCAAACCGCATCCCCACAGCCGCAGCATTGGTCGAGCCGCCGGGTGGCCCTGGCGGGCGCACCCCTGTTGCCCTCATGCCGCAGCCCGGAGACGCTCCCCGCCGTCGGCCCGAAGCTAGCCCCCCAAGTGGAGGCCAGGCATCCGCTGCACACCGACCTCTCAGATTCAGCCCAGCCACTGCGTGCCCACGACATCCCGGGGTACAAGCGCGAGGAGGGCCCCCTGACCGCCTCTCCGCGGCGGCCACGTTGCATCCATTGGTTCTCCAAGGACCCCGCGGCA
>JAKAXE010000077.1 GCA_021816695.1 bacterium
CTCGCCCTCTTCTACTACCTCGACCTGCCGATGGAGGAGGTGGCCAGGGTGCTGGGTGTCTCAGAACCAGCCGCCCGATCGCGCGTCTACCGCGCGGTCGCCGCCCTGCGTTCCCGGCTGGGTGAGGAGGAGCCATGAGAGAGCCCCTGGAGACCCGGATCCGGAAGGTGTTCCTGGACGAGTACCGGGAGCCACCGACAGACCTAAGGTCTGCCCTGCAGCCCAGGGCCCGCCCGCGCCCCCGGCGGGTTGTCCAGCGAGCCTTGGTCTTCGCGGTGGTGGCGGCCGTGGTGGTGGCCACGGTCAGCCTCCCGCGGCTGGCCGGCCAGGGTCCCGCTGCCGGCAGGACCAGCGGCGGGTTCATCCCCGACTTCGGGTACCGGCTGGTGAGCTCCAGGGCGGGTGGAGCCGGCCGCACGTACCTCGGGACCGTTCCCGCCGGCCACGAGTACGGGGTGTTCCTCAGCAACACCTGCGGGGCCAGAGTCACTCCCCTCCGCCTGCCCCGAGGCGCCGGTCCAGCGCCGGCCGGCTGGCTGGTCGCCGTCGAGGTGGGAAACGCCGCGCCGGTGATGGCCTTCCCGGCCAACTCCGCGCGCCACCCCTGCCAGGGCCTGGGGGGAGGCTCCCGGATCGCCGCGACCGGACCCACGCCACAGCGGCTGTACGTGTCGGCGGCCCGGGGGGTCCGCTGGAAGGCGGAGTTGGAGGTGGCGCGCAGCCCGGGGGTGCTCCCCACCCCGCCCGTCATGCTCGGGGGTTGCCCGTCGGCCGACGTGGGCTGGGGCTCCGCCTCCGGCCGGCAGGGCGAAAGCGGCTTCCAGTACACCGTCTATCCGAGTGGAGAGGTCAGCGGCAAGGGCACCAAGCCCTGCCAGCTCTCGGCTGAGGTGCGCCTCGGGCTGTACTCCGTGGGGACACTTCATCCGCTGGCGGTGGGCGGCAACCTCGAGCCCCACCTGCTCTTCGGCAAACTCAATCCCACCACCCAAACGCCCTCTCTCACCTGGCGCTGGAGCAACTGGTGCGGGTCCCGGTCGGCGGTGCAGGTCGTGCTCCAGCTCACCTCCGGGGCGCTCCTCCTGGACAGCAATGCCCCCATCCAGCTTCCCGCCTGCAGGGACCGGCATGCCCCTTCGGTGCTGACCGTGCGAGCATCCGGGTAGCGCCGGTGGCCCTCGGTGGTACCGTGCCCCCGTGGAGGCCACCTGCCCTTGAGGGCGCAGCCGCAGGAGGATCCCGGAATCCGCCGCCCCGAGCGATTGGTGGCTGCGCTGGCCGCGATCTGCGCTCTCACCCTGCTGGTCCTGGCGGCGGTGGCAACCCACGCCACCTTCTCCCGTCCTCTGCTGGCCGCCCACCCCGCCCGGGCCTCGGGAGTGGAGACCGCGGCTGTGGGGGCGGTGGGCGTCGTGGTCTTGACCATCTTCTTCGCCGCCATCGACCTCGCCATCGTCCTCACCTTGTTCCTCATCCCGTGGCGGCGCTTTCGGGAGGTCGGGCGGCCGGGGCCACCGGTGGCGAGGCTCAGCCGGGGTATGAAGGCGCGCCTGGTGCTGCTGGCCGTCTCCCTGGTGCTGGCCCAGTGGCTGGTGCTTGCCCTCACCCTGCAGCGGAGGGCCCGCCCCCGGGTGGGAGTCACGGGCGGCGGGCCAACGGCCCAGAAGCTGCCTGGCTCCCACCCCGGAGGCACGGTCCCGGTGGCGGACACCCTCCTCCTGGGGGCACTGATCGGGCTGATCTTGGGCCTTGTCGTGATCGCCCTGGTGATCCGGCAGAGGCGGCGGAGCAGTGGCTGGAGGGCCCGCGACGCCGGAATAACCCCGGCGGCCGATCTCCCCGAGGAGCTCGCGGGAGACCTGGACGCGGGGCTGGAGGAGCTGGACGCCACCTCGGATCCGCGGCGGGCGGTGCTCCTCTCGTACGCCCGCATGGAGCGGACGCTGGCGCAGCGCGGGCTGCCCCGACAGCAGTTCGAGACCCACCTGGAGTACCTGGAGCGGGCCCTGCGCGGCCTGCGGGCCAGCCCCCGCTCCCTGCGCCGGCTCACCGACCTCTTCGAGCTGGCGCGATACTCCCAGCACGAGGTCCGACCCACGGACCGCAGCGACGCGGAGGCGGCTCTGGCCCAACTGCGCGACGAGCTCCGCTCGGCCCCGGGGTGAGGACTGGGCCCCCGTATACTCCCGCCATGATGGGCGGCGGGACTCGCCGGCGATGAGGGCGGCCCGTGCCTGGGCGGCGGTGCTGGCGGTGGCGGCCACTGGCCTCGCCGCGGCGCTGGCCATCGGGCCAGCCCATTTCGGAGATCTGGCCTGGCGCTGGCTCCTAATCTTCCTGGGTGGCCTCGGAGCGATCCTCTTGGTGGGCTGGTTGGCCGGCCTCGCCAGGTCGCCGGCGCCGATTCGGCCAAGGCGAAGCAGAGCCCCCGGGGCTCTACCGGCGAATCTGCTCACGGTCCAGGATGCGGTCCGGTCCGGAGCCTCGAGTCGGGCCGACTTCGAGCGGGTGCTGCGGCCGCTCCTGTTCGAGATCGCCGAGGACCGCCTCCTGGCCCTGGGCATCAGCCCCGAGCGTCAGCCGGAGGCCGCCAGGGCCCGGGCCGGGCAGCTGGTCGCCGACCTTCTACTCAGCCCCAGGCAGCAGGTGTACGGGACGCGGCAGCCCTGTCCCGGGCGGACCGTTCTGGAGAGACTCATGGCCGACTTGGAGGGGATGCGCCGGTGAGTGGGCTGGAGGAGCTGCGCCGGCGCTCTGAGGCCGTGCTGGATCAGGTGGAGCGGGCGGTGGTGGGGAAGCGCGCCGTCCTGGAGCTGGTGATGCTGGGGGTCCTCGCGGACGGCCACGTCCTCCTGGAGGACTTCCCCGGGCTGGCCAAGACCCTCATCGCCCGCTCCTTCGCCCGCGCCTGCGAGCTCAGCTTCTCTAGGATCCAGTTCACCCCTGACCTGATGCCCTCGGACATCACCGGATCCTCGATCTTCAACCAGCGGAGCGGGGAGTTCGAGATCCGGCCCGGGCCGATCTTCGCCAATCTGATCCTGGGCGACGAGATCAATCGCTCCACCCCCAAGACGCAGGCCGCCCTCCTGGAGGCGATGCAGGAACGCCAGGTGACCATCGAGGGCGACACCCGGCCGCTGCCCCGCCCCTTCCTGGTGCTGGCCACCCAGAACCCCATCGAGTACGAGGGCACCTATCCCCTTCCCGAGGCCCAGCTGGACCGTTTCCTGATGCGCGTCTCGGTGGGCTACCCGGACCGAGACGCCGAGCAGCTGATGCTGTCCCAGCGGCGCCGACGCCACCACGATGAGGCTGAGGTGGAGGTGGCGGTGGACCGGGAGGGGCTGCTGGCCATGCAGGCGGAGCTGGAGCACGTGCACGTGGAGTCGGACCTCGAGTTCTACATGGTCGACCTGGTGAACGCCACCCGGCAGCACCCCGGAGTTCAGGTGGGAGCAAGCCCCCGGGGCTCTTTGGCCCTCTTCAAGCTCTCAAGGGCCAGGGCCGCCCTCTCCGGACGGGACTACGTGACCCCCGATGACGTGAAGGCGGTGGCCGCCCCGGCCCTGAGCCACCGGCTCATGCTCCGCCCGGACCTCTGGGTTCAGCGGGTCCGCCCGGAGGATGTCGTCGAGGAGTGCCTCCGCCAGGTGCCCACCCCGGCCACCATCCACCCCCGCTTCACCGCCGCACCCGGTTAGTGGTCCTAAGGGCGCACCCCCGGCTTTTGGGGTACGGCGCCGCCAGCGCCGCGCTGGTGCTGATGGGGGTCGCCCTGGCCAGCCCGGCGGTGGTGGCGCTGGCCGCTCCCTTCGCTGTCTGGCTGGCGGTCGGGGCGGCCCTGGTCCGGAGGCCCCGGCTCTCCGCCGAAGTGGTCCTGGAGCCCTCCCGCTCCGCCGAGGGGCAGGCGATCGTATGCAGGGCCGAGTTCAGAAGCGCCGACGCACCCTGGCTGGAGCTGGAGCTCCCCGTCCCCGCGGGGATCACCTCCTCCACCGGCCTCCTGCGGCTCCGGGTTCGGGGGGACCGGCGGGCCGAGCTGCGCCTGCGCTGCGGGCGCTGGGGCGCGTACCGCCTGGGGCCGGTCCGGGCCCGGGCGCAGGACGCCCTGGGGCTCTTCACCTATGAGGTGTCCCTCGGCCAGCCGCTCCCGCTCCGGGTCTACCCCGCCTGGTCCAGGCTCCGCCAGCTGGTACCGCCCCGCCGCACCCAGGTGTTCTTCGGCAACCGGGTAGCCCGCCAGTCCGGAGACGGAATCGAGTTCTCCGAGGTCCGCCAGTTCCTCCCCGGCGACCTGGTGCACCGGATCAACTGGCGGGTCACCGCCCGGACCGGGGTCCCTCACGTCAACCGGCTGCACCTGGAGCGCAACTCGGATGTGATCCTGTTCGTGGACAGCTTCACCGAGGTGGGGGAGGGGCGCGACAGCGTGCTCAGCCTGGCGGTGCGGGCCGGCTCCGCGCTCGCCGAGGGGCATCTCCGCCAGCGCGACCGCGTGGGCGTCGTGGGCTTCGGCGGGCTGGTTCGCTGGCTGGATCCCGGCCTCGGGCCACGGCATCTGTACCGGGTGGTGGAGGCGCTCCTGGACACCGATGTGGTCACCTCGTACGCCTGGCGCGACCTGGAGGTGCTCCCACCCCGCGTGCTGCCCCCGGCGGCCATGGTGGTGGCGCTCACCCCGCTCCTGGACCCCAGAAGCCTGGGAGCGCTCGCCGACCTCCACCACCGGGGCTTCGACCTATTGGTGCTGGAGATCGCGCCCGAGAAGCTGGTGGGGGCCCCGCTGCGCCACGCCGATCCCCTGGCCCTGCGCGTCTGGCTGGCCCAGCGGGAGGCGCGGCGGCACCGCCTGCAGCGCCAGGGGGTCGCCGTGGTGGAGTGGGCGCCAGACCGTCCCCTGGAGGTGGTGCTGGCAGCGGCCAGGGAGTACCGGCGATCCGCCCGGCCCGTGCTGCGCTGATCGCCGCGGCCGTGGCCGCTGCCCTGGGTGCGCCATCCCTCTGGTACGTGGTCGCCCGAGGTGGGGGGCTGCCGCTGGCCTGGCTGCTGCCGATAACCGCCGTTGGCATCCTGGTGCTGCTGGCTGGCGGCCTGGGCCGCGCCCCCGGGCTCGTCGCCTGCGCCCCCATCCTCCTCGGCGGGCCGGTGGGCCTCACCCTCTGGGATGAGGGGCCGGCGCTGCTGGCAGTCCCTCTGGGACTCTCCATCCTGCTGGCCACCGAGCTGGCGTTTCTGGCCGCCGACCTCGCCCGCAAGGGGGAGTGGGAACTTTCCGCGCTGGGGGCGAGGGCTCTGCGCACGGGCGGGATGGTGCTGGCCGGCGCTGCTGCGGCGGCGGTGGTCCTGGGAACCTCGGGGGTGCCCGCCTCCGGGGGCCTGGACCTCACCCTTCTGGGCGTGGGCTCAGCGCTGCTCCTGGTCCTGGGCGTGGGGCTGTTGGCGCGTGGCCGCCTCCGCGCCTGACGCGTCAGCCCCGGGGGCGGCGGTGGCGCACCGGGGCGAGGGCTTCCAGGCCGGGAACGGCTGACTCGTCCCCCACCAGGACGGTGGTCATCCTGGTGGGGGACAGATACCTCCGGGCGGCCCCCATCACATCCTCGGCTGAGCAGCGCTCCAGCTCGGCCTGGTACCGCTCCAGATAGCGGTGGTCGAGGCCGAGTCCCCGGACCTGGGCCAGCGCCGAGGCCAGCCCGGCCTGGGTCTGGAGGGTCACCAGCCGGGCTCCCTCCAGGTAGCTCCTGGTGGTGGCCAGCTCGTCCTCCGGCACCGGCACCGTGGCCAGCCGGGCCAGCTCGTGCCGAAGCTCGGCGAGGGCGGCTGCGGTGACCTCGGTGCGAACCTCCATGGACGCGCTGGCCAGCCCGTCCCGGCTGTGGGACTCCACCCGGGCGTGGGGGCTGTAGGTGTACCCCTTGTCCTCCCGCAGGTTGGCCATCATCCGGGAGGTGAAGCCGCCGCCCAGGACCGCGGTGGCCAGGCTGAAGGCGATGTGGCCGGGCTCACCCATGGTGGGCCCGCTGGAGGCGGCGACCACCACGGTCTGCACCGAACCCGGGCGCTCCAGGTAGAGGAGGTCCTGGTGAGTCATGGCGCGCACCCGCGGGGCCTTCCATCCTTTCCGCGGCCCCTCCCAACCGGAGAACGCGGTACGCAGCCGCCGGATGGTCGAGCGGGGATCGACGTCCCCGACCACGGTGATCTGAGCCAGGGAGGGGGTGAAGGTCTTTCGGTGCAGCTCCTGCAGAGCTCGCCGCCCGGTCCGGGCCACCTCCCCCTCGGTGGGCTCCCGGCGGCCGTATGGGTGCCGCCCGTAGACCAGCTCGCCCAGCGCCTCGTGAGCAGGGAAGTGGGGGGTGGCCCGCGCGCTCCGGAGCCCCTCCACCAGCTTGGCCTTCTCGATCGCCAGGTCGTCGCGCGGGAAGTCCGGCTCCTGCACCAGTGAAGCCACCAGCTGGTAGAGCTCGGACTCAGCCTCGGAGAGCGCCGCGGCGGAGATCGTCAGGCGATCGAGGTCTTGGTGGACCTGCAGGGCTCCGCCCAGGTCCTGCAGCCGTTCGGCCAGCTGCTCCTGGTCGAGCTCTCGGGTTCCCAGGGGGATGCCCATGCGCAGCAGTTCGGCCGCCGCGGCGCTGTCACCGGCGGCGGCACCGGCCGGCACGGACACGCGGAGCTCGACCCTGGGCACGGTGGGCCGGGGGACCACCATCACCTCGGGACCGTTGGCCAGCTTCGACCGGTGCACCCGGCCGAGGTGCAGGTTGGGCACCGCCCCGGGCTGAGGGACCTCCTCGCTGGGCACGCTGCCAGTCATCTCCCCTCGCCCCCGGCACCCGGCAACCAGTGGAGGACTGTGGAGTGCTCCGGCCGGAGCCAACGGCCGGCTGCCTCCGCCACCTGGGCCGGCGTCACCTCGGCGAAGCGCTGGGGAAGCAGGTCGACCAGCTTAGCCTGGCGGTGTACGGCCGCCATGACCCCCAGCGTGGTCAGCCGGCCCAGCCGGCTGTCGGTTGTGGCGTGGTGGCGGGCCAGCTCGCGGCGGCGCGCCCGGTGCAGCTCCTCCTCGGTTGGACCATCGGCGGCGAGGCGGGCCAGCTCGCGGTCCAGGGCCAGAACCGCTTCCTCAGTGGGCACCCCCTCCCTGGGGGTGGCCTCGATGGTGAACAGGGCGGGACCGCGGAATTCGAAGGAGTCCCCGATGGGGTAGAGCGGCCCACCCGCCACATGGAGCAGCAGTTCCCTCTCACGGACCAGGGTGCGCTGCAGCCAGGAGGCCCGGCCGTCGGTGAGGATCCGCGCCGCCAGGGCCAGGGGCAGGTGGTCTTCCGAGCCGAAGGGAGCTGTGGGATAGCCCACCGCCACCTGTGCTGTGGGGGCGAGGGGATCCAGATGCCGATGCTCACGGCGGTCGGCCGGCAGCGGTTCCTCAAGGTCCGGCTGGGGCGGCTCAGGGCGGGGCGCCACCGAACCGAAATGATGCTCCACCAGCTGCAGGGCAGCATCGGGGTCGAAGTCGCCCACCAGGACCAGAGTGGCGTTCCCGGGACCGTACCAGCTCCGGTAGAACTCCACCGCGTCCTCCACCGACGCGGCCTCCAGGTCGGCGAACTCCCCATAGAAGTTGTGGTTGTTGGGGAAGCGGGAGAAGGCGTGCTGGGTCAGCCAGAGCCAGGAGAACCCTCCGTAGGGCTGGTTAAGCACGTTGACCCGGACCTCTTCCTCGACCACTTGGAGCTGGTTGCGAAGTGTCCCCGAGTTGATGTCCAGCTGGCCCATCCGGTCCGCCTCCAGGAAGACGGCCATCTCTAGGGCGGAGGTGGGCAGGATCTCGAAGTAGGCCGTGTAGTCGTGGCGGGTGAAGCCGTTGAGCAGGCCGCCGGCGGAGTTGATGAGGTTCCCGAAATGTGGCTTGGGCACCTTCGGTGTGCCCTGGAACATGAGGTGCTCGAACAGATGGGCGAAGCCCGTGCGCCCCTCTGGCTCCAGGCGGAAGCCCACCCGATAGAAGACCCCCACGCCCACGGTGGGGGACGCCCGCTCGGGGCTCATCACCACCTCCAGCCCATTCTCCAGGCGGGCGGTGGTCACAGCGGTTGAGGCCTCGGAATCCACCTCGGCATCGTAGCAACCGAGGCTGGCCCCGCCACGCTCGCCGGGGGAGTGGCTCTGCGATCCGGAGCCCGGGCCACCCCCATGGCCGGGCTCCAACCCTTGGGCCCGGTCAAATCCCCACCGCAAAGTTGAAGAAGCGGTGACGGTCCGGTGACAAGGCCTTGAACAGTTGGATCTCAACCCTGAAGGAATGTCGCGGAAGGTCTATCGTCGGTGACAGGAAGGAGATGGCGCACCGGCGGTGGGGGACACGCTGGCGCCCGCAAGAGCGAGGAGGTGACCTGTGGGAGTCAGACGCTGGATGCGATGGGGCGGCCCCGCCCGGGCCGCCGCGGCCGTGGCCGTGGTGTCGTTGGTCGGGATGGCCGGGGCTCTTTCGGCGGCGACGGTGCTTGCCTGGAGCGTTGGTGACTTCTCTATCTCCACCACGACCTACACCAGTTCGGCAGCTCCTACCCCGTCCAGCCCAGGCGCCCAAAGCGCCAAGGCGGTGGTGGGCCAATACGTGAGTGACGCTCAGAGCGTGACCGTCAAGGGCTTCAACTTCCTTCCTCCGAGCGATTACCAGTTCGCTCTCTACCAGGGGAACCCGCCCTCCATGTGCCCCCAGAGCGTCGGTTCCAACGTGGGCCTGCCCACGGGCTACGTGTTCGAGTCGGGGGTCTATCAGGCCAGCCAGACAAGCACCAACTCGAACAATCCACCCAGTGCGACCGCGACCGTCTCGTCCACCCAGGCATCCCCGGGGTCCTACCAGGTGATGGCGGCGGGAACCTATTACTGGATCGCCCGCTACTACGACACCAGTGACCACATCACCGTCTTCAGCAATTGCACCAGTGAGGTGGTCCAGGTCTCGGCCGAGTCGCCGACCATCACCACCATGGCCAGCCCGCAGAGCGCCGTGGTCGGCCAGACCGTGACCATCGGGGACACGGCGACCTTCCACAACGCCGCGGTCGCTCCCACCGGCAAGGTGACGTTCACCCTCTACTCGGACGCCAGCTGCCAGACCGCGGTCGTGAGCGGCACTGGGCCGATCATGACCTCGGAGGCCGGCTCGACAGCCAGCTTCTCCACCTCTTGGACCTTCACCCAGACTGGCAGCTACTACTGGGTGGCCTCGTACTCGGGGAACGGCAACAACAACGGCTACACCTCTCCCTGCCAGGTGAGCAGTGAAACGGTCACCGTGACCGCGGAGTCGCCGACCATCACCACCCAGGCCAGCCCGCAGAGCGTGATCGTGGGCCAGCCGGTGACCGTCGGGGATATGGCGACCTTCCAGAACGCCGCGGTCGCCCCCACCGGCAAGGTGACGTTCACCCTCTACTCGGACGCCAGCTGCCAGACCGCGGTCGTGAGCGGCAGCGGGCCGATCATGACCTCGGAGGCGGGCTCGACCGCTAGCTTCTCCACCTCGTGGACGTTCACCCAGACGGGCAGCTACTACTGGGTGGCCTCGTACTCGGGGGATGGCAACAACAACAGCTACACCTCTCCTTGCCAGGTGAGCAGTGAAACGGTCACCGTGACCGCGGAGTCGCCGACCATCACCACTCAGGCCAGCCCGCAGACTGCCGTCGCCGGCAAGTCGACGACGGTGGGTGACATGGCAACCTTCCAGCAGGCCATGGTGCCGCCGACGGGCAGTGTCGACTTCACCCTCTACTCGAACGCCAGCTGCACCGACATGGTCCTGACCGGCAGCGGGCCGATCACCACCACCGCGGCTGGG
>JAKAXE010000078.1 GCA_021816695.1 bacterium
CCTGACCCAAACTGCAGCGGCGAGTCCCCAGGGCATCCTCAACACCAGCGGGCTATACTCGCCCAAAGCAAGAACGGCTCAGGGCTACATCAATCTCCCTCGTTTGGGGGTCCGCCCGTCGAGCGCCAGCCGAGCTGGCACGAGGACCACAGCACCCCAAGATGTCGATCTCCACCAGCCCCGCCCCGCCGAGGCCCCAGGTCGCGGAGACCACCCGGCCGGCCCGCCACGAGCCGCCCATCATCGTCTTTCAGAACGTCAGCAAGACCTATCCCAACGGGGCCGCCGCCATCCGGGACGTCTCCTTCACCATCCCGCCCCGGGACTTCGTCTTCGTGGTGGGGGCCAGTGGGGCCGGGAAGTCGACCATCATCCGACTTCTCATCCGTGAGGAGACCGCCACCAAGGGACACGTGCTGGTGGAGGGCCAGGACCTGGCCCGCCTCCGTCGCCGCCACCTGCCCCGGCTGCGGCGCAAGATGGGAATCGTCTTCCAGGACTTCAAGCTGCTGCCCAACCTGACGGTGGCCCAGAACGTGGCCTTCGCCATCCAGGTCACCGACCCGGGCCGGAGCCACCTGAAGGAGAAGGTGGGAGAGGCGCTCTACATCGTGGGGCTGGAGGACAAGCTCAACACCTTCCCCACCGAGCTCTCGGGGGGGGAGCAGCAGCGGGTGGCGATCGCCCGGGCGCTGGTCCACCGCCCGAGGATCTTCCTGGCGGACGAGCCCACCGGAAACCTGGACCCGGACGCGGGCTGGGGGATCGTCCAGCTCCTGCTCCAGATCAACCACCGGGGTGCCACGGTGGTCATGGCTACCCACAACCGCGAGGTGGTGGACCTCTGCCGGCGCCGAGTGCTAGCCATGGAGGGGGGCGGTCTGATCCGCGACGAGCAGGAGGGCCAGTACCTCAAGGAAGGGGAGGCCAACCTTTGAACCCCATCCCCGCTCTCCGGTTCGTGGTCCGGGTAGCGCTCCAGAACATCGTTCGCAACCGGGGGATCGCTTTCGCCTCCCTCCTCACCGTGACCCTGACCCTCCTGGGTGCCGGAGCCGCGGTGGGCGTGGTGTTCGCCCTGGACAAGGTCCTCCAGCAGGAGGAATCTCAGGCCAGCGTCCTCAAGGTGTTCATCGCCGACCACATCTCCTACGCCTCGGCCCTCAACCTGGAGCACACCCTGGCCAGCGAACCGAGCGTCCAGGCGGCCAGCTTCGAGAACAAGGACCAAGCCGCCGCTCAGGCCTCTTCCACTCTCGGGCTGGGCGGGGCCCTGCACATCCTGGAGACCAGTGGTGGCGGCAACCCGCTGCCCGCCAGCATCAACCTTCACCTGAAGAACATCGCCGCGGTCACCGCCATCAACAACCAGGTGTCGACCTCGGACCTGCTCTTCCCCGGCCCCCACCAGACCGACTACAACAAGGATGTCATTCCCAGGGTGGAGCACTACATCCTTGCCGCCCAGCTGGGCGGCGCGATCATGGTGGCGGTGGTGGGCGCGGTGGCGCTGGTGATCATCACCATCTCCGTCCGCACTGCGGCCTTCGTCCGCCGCCAGGAGATCGAGATCATGAAGCTGGTGGGCGCCACCGACTGGTTCGTGCGCTGGCCCTTCATCCTGGAGGGGATGATCCTGGGGGTGATCTCCGCACTCCTGGCTTCGGGGGTCCTACTCGGGGTGGGTGTGGCCTTCGGCTCCGGGGGATCCTTGGCGCTCGGAGTGGGGGTGAGGCTGGCTGTCCTGATCTCGCTAGGGCTGATTCTCGGAGGGGCGGTGCTGGGCTCGTTCGGGAGCCTGGTCGGCATCCGGCGGTCGCTGGCCACCTGAGGAGGGAGTGGGGGGGTGCCGGGGAGGATCGGCGCGCTAGGATGGCGCCGGGGACAAGGCTCCACAGGAGGCGCTAAGGCCATGGCGGTATCCGAGTCGGCGCCCGCGATCGCAGCTGACCTGACCCAGGACCAGCTCCGCTCCATGTACCGCGACATGGTGCTGGGCCGGCTGCTGGACGAGCGGATCCTGGTGCTCAACCGCCAGGGCCGGGCCCCGTTCGCCATCTCCGGACAGGGGCACGAGGCAGCCCAGGTCGGGGTGGGGTACGCCCTCCGCCGGGGGCACGACTGGCTGGTCCCCTATTACCGCGACCTGACCCTCGTCATGGTGATGGGGATGGAGCCCAGAGACCATCTCATGGCCTCGCTGGGCCGAGCCCTGGACCCCAACAGCGGCGCCCGGCAGATGCCGGGGCACTACGGCAGCCGGGCCCACAACATCGTCACCACTGGAAGTCCCGTGGCCACCCAGATCCTGCACGCCGTGGGGGTGGCCACCGCGTTCAAGTACCGGGGCGAGGACAAGGTGGTGGTCACCTCGGTGGGGGAGGGGGGGACCAGCGAGGGGGACTGGCACGAGGGGCTCAACTGGGCGGCCGTCCACCGGCTGCCGGTCATCTTCCTCGTGGAGAACAACTCATACGCCATCAGCGTCCCCCAGTCGCGGCAGATGGCCGTGGCTCACGTCGCCGACCGAGGCCCCGGTTACGGGATGCCGTCGGCCACGGTGGACGGGGGCGACTGCCTCGCGGTGTACGCCGCTGCGCTGGAGGCGGTGGAGCGGGCCCGGCGGGGAGATGGGCCGACACTCCTGGAGGCCGTGTGCATGCGCCTCCAGTCCCACAGCAGCGACGACGACCAGCGTCGGTACCGCTCTCCGGACGACCTGGCCCAGATGCGGGAGCACGACCCGCTGGAGCGCTTCCGCCGCCAGCTGGAAGGGGTCGGTGTGCTGGCCGAGGGGGACGCCGACACCATCCGCAAGGACTGCCAGCGTGTGATCGAGGCGGCCCAAGCGGAGGCGGACGCCGCGGCCCCTCCGGATCCCGCCACCGCCCTCAGGCACGTGTACCAGGAGGGCTGACGGTGGCTCAGATCACCTATGTGGAGGCGATCCGGGGCGCCCTCGAGGAGGAGATGCGCCGGGATGATCGGGTCCTGGTCATGGGGGAGGACGTGGGGGCCAAGGGGGGGGTGTTCGGCGCCACCGCGGGGCTGTTCGCGGAGTTCGGTGAGGAGCGGGTGATCGACACCCCCCTGGCGGAGGCAGCCATCGTGGGGGTGTCGATCGGGTGCGCCCTGGCCGGGCTCCGCCCGGTGGCCGAGATCCAGTTCCTGGACTTCATCCCCCCCGCCATGGACCAGATCATCAACGAGGCCGCCAAGATCCGCTACCGCTCCAACGGCGACTGGAGCTGCCCCATGGTGATCCGCGCTCCCTGCGGGGGAGGGGTCCATGTCCACGGTGCCCTGTACCACTCCCAGAGCCTGGAGGCGCTGTTCGCCCACGTCCCCGGTCTCAAGGTGGTGATACCGTCGACGCCCGCGGACGCCAAGGGCCTCCTGCTCTCGGCCATCCGGGACCCCGATCCGGTCTGCTTCTTCGAGCACAAGGCCCTCTACCGCTCGCTGCGCGATGAGGTCCCCGAGGGGGAGCACCTGGTGCCAATTGGGAAGAGCCGCGTCGCCCGCGAGGGCACCGACCTTAGCTGCATCACCTACGGCGCCACCGTGCACGAGGCGCTGGCCGCCGCCGAGAGGCTGGGCCAAGATGGGATCGAGGTGGAGGTGCTTGATCTTCGCACGGTCCGGCCCCTGGACCGGGAGGCGATCATCGCCACCGCCCGCAAGACCGGCAAGGTGCTGGTCTGCCACGAGGCCAACCTGGCGGTCGGCGTGGGAGCCGAGGTGGCCGCCATCGTCGCCGAGGAGTGCTTCCAGCAGCTGGACGCGCCGGTGATGCGCCTCGGAGGCCCCGAGGTCCCGGCCATCCCCTTCGCCGAGCCGCTGGCCGAGGTCTACTGCCTTGGCCCGGAGAAGATCGAGGCCAAGCTCCGGCAGCTGGCCGCCTACTGAGCCCAAGAAGGAAGTTTGCCCATGGCGATCACGGTCACGATGCCACAGCTGGGGGAGTCGGTCACCGAGGGGACCATCGGGTCCTGGCTGGTGCAGCCGGGCCAGCAGGTGGAGAAGTTCGACTCTCTGGTGGAGGTGGTGACCGACAAGGTGACCGCCGAGGTGCCGTCACCGGCGGCGGGGACGGTGGTCGAGATCCTGGCGCCGGAGGGGGAGCGGCTCTCCGTGGGGCAGCCGATCTGCACCCTCGATTCTGCCGAGGAGGTGCCGGCGCCACTGACCGATGACGCCGCCCCCATTCCGGAGGTGTCCCCCTCGGTGCCAGCCGTGGCCTCGGAGGAGAAGCCGATGTCCGGGGCGCCGCCTGAGGGTGGCCCTGCTGGAACTCGGACGTCGGCGGAAAGCGCGCCAGCGATGACCGGGATGGGGTTCATCAGCCCAGCGGTGCGCCAGCTGGCGGACGAGAAGGGGGTCGACCTCTCCAAGGTCAGGGGCACCGGGTTCGAGGGGAGGATCACCAAGCGTGACGTCCTCCTCTACCTGGAGGGGACGCCAGCGGCAGCCGCAGCTGTCGCGCCCACGCCGCCCCGGGTCCCGTCTCCGGCCGTGGCCGCGCCGGGGGAGCGGATCACCCTCAGCCCCATGCGCCGGTCGATCGCTGAGCACATGGTGCGCAGCCGGCACACCTCGCCCCACGCCTGGACCATGGTGGAGGTGGACATGAGCGGCGTTCGGCGCGCCCGGGACGCTCAGCGCGACCAGTTCCGGGCCACCACCGGGGTGGAGCTGAGCTACCTGCCCTTCGCTATGCAGGCGACCTGCCTGGCCCTCCGAGCGGTGCCGACGATGAACGCCAGCTTCGAGGACGACGCGATCGTGGTGCACCGGGATGTGAACCTGGGGCTGGCGGTGAGCGTTCCCGACGGGCTGATCGTTCCCGTGGTCAAGAGCGCCGACCGGTACAGCATCGCCGGGCTGGCCCGGGCCGCCGCGGAGCTGATCGCCCGGGCCAGGGCGGGGACCGCCCGTCTCGAGGACGTGGAGGGCGGCACCTTCACCCTGAACAACGCCGGAGCGCTGGGGACGGTTCTCTCCCAGGCCATCATCAACCAGCCCCAGGCCGGGATCCTGGTGATGGACGCCGTGGTGCCCCGGCCGGTAGTGGTCGGGGACGCCATCGCCATTCGTCCCATGATGAACCTCACATTGAGCTTCGACCACCGGATCAACGACGGCTCGGCCGCGGCCCGCCTTTTGGGGACGGTCAAGAGCTGGCTGGAGTCGGTGGGGCCGGAGACACCGCTGTATTAGGGTGAGGCTCTGGCTCCAGCGGCTAGGATGGGGAGGTGGCTGACAGCCCCGCCCCGCCCCGGGTCCCCCTGCCGCTCATTCCTGACCGCCGGCCCAACGTGATCCCCGGCCGGGGTCCGGTGGGGGATGGCCGTCCCATGTGGCAGCAGCTGCTGCCGGAGGGGGTGGATCGGCGCCCCTCCTGGCTCACCGTCAGGATGCCGGTGGGAGGCCGCTACACCCAGCTGGACCGCCTCATGCGCGGCCAGCGGCTGCACACGGTCTGCGAGGAGGCGCGCTGCCCCAACCTCGGGGAGTGCTGGAGTCACGGCACCGCCACCTTCATCATCCTGGGGGACATCTGCACCCGCGCCTGTGCCTTCTGTGCCGTCCGCTCCGGCCGGCCCGAGGGGCTGGACACCGACGAGCCCCGCAGGGTGGCCGAGGCGGTCCAGGAGATGGGCATCACCCATGCGGTCATCACCTCGGTGGACCGGGACGACCTCCCCGACGGGGGTGCGGCAATCTTCGCCGCCACCATCAGGCAGGTGAAGGAGCTCAGCCCCGGTTGCGCCGTCGAGGTGCTGACCCCGGACTTCCAGGGCAGCCGGGAGAGCATCCGGACGGTGCTGGAGGCGGGGCCGGAGGTCTTCAACCACAACATCGAGACCGTCCCCCGGCTGTTCCCCAGGGTCAGGCCCAAGTCTGCCTATCAGAGGTCCCTTGGAGTTCTGGAAGCGGCGGCGGAGCTGGCGCCCGAGGGACGGGTGAAGTCCGGCCTCATGGTTGGGCTTGGGGAGTCCATGGAGGAGGTCAAGGAGGTCCTGCGCGACCTGCGGGACCACCGGGTGCGGCTGGTCACCATCGGCCAGTACCTCCGGCCCTCCCTGAAGCACATCCGCTGCGACCGTTTCTGGCGGCCCGAGGAGTTCCTGGAGCTCCGGGAGTACGGCATGGGCCTGGGGTTCGACCACGTGGAGTCGGGACCTCTGGTGCGAAGCTCGTACCACGCCCACGAGCAGGCCCAGGCGAAGGCCGCGAGCTAGCCGAGATGGCCGGGATCTGGCGGCCCCCGCTGCAGGTGGCCTGGTGCGGCACCCTCCCCTACGAACCCACCTGGGAGTGGCAGCGCCGGCTGGCGGCCAGCCGCGCCAGTGGCGAGCTCACCCATGACGTCCTGCTCCTCCTCGAGCATCCGCCCGTGTACACCATGGGCAAGGGGGGCAGCCCGGAGCACCTCCTGGTGGGGGAGGAGGGGCTTCGGCAGGCCGGCTGCGAGTATTTCGAGGTCGACCGGGGGGGCTCGGTGACCTACCACGGGCCCGGCCAGCTGGTGGGATATCCGATTGTCAACCTGGAGGAGCTGGGGCTGGACGCCGTGGAGTACCTGCGCCGGCTCGAGGGGGCGCTGATCGACAGCTGCCAGCTCCTCGGGGTCGAGGCCTTCCGCGACCCACCCTACACCGGGGTCTGGGCGCGCTCC
This sequence comes from bacterium, assembly GCA_021816695.1. Lineage (GTDB taxonomy): Bacteria > Chloroflexota > Dormibacteria > Aeolococcales > Bog-877 > JAJYXT01. The sequence continues at coordinate 6,683 of JAKAXE010000078.1, forward strand.
GGTAAGCTGGCGGCCATCGGAGTTCGGCTCAGTGCGCGCAAGGTGACCTACCACGGATTCGCCCTGAACGGCACCACCGACCTCACCGCCTTCGGCCGGATCGTGCCCTGTGGCATCGAGGGCAGGACTGCCAGCTCGCTCAACGAGGAGGGGGCGACGGGCGACTGCAGTCCCCGGGCGCTAGCGGAGCTGGTGGCTCCCTTCGTGGCCAACGCCCTGGGCCTCCGTTCCGAGTGGACCGAGCCCTCAGCCCTGGAAGTGCCGGCTCCCAGGGAGCTGACGGCTCCGGCCTGAGACTGGGACCGGGCAGCGCGAAGTGACGGCTCTCGTGCCTCGCTCCTGTGCAGGGATGCGTAGCGGCCGCGGACCGCGGCGGGGCTGCCGAGCCGGCGACGGGCCGCTGCCGTGAGTCCGGAGGAGGAATCCCGAGCCGCCCGGGACGGTAGGCGTAATCGACTGGCCGAGCTGGACTCAGCCCTGGAACTCCTGGAGGAGCTCAATCTGAAAGGAGAGGAGACGGTGCCTCCCAGGCTTCGGGTCCGCCTCCAGGCGATGGGGGTGCCGGTCCTGCCCCGGGACTCGCCGACCTCACTGCTGGAGAAGGTCTTGGTGGTGCAGGACGTGTATCTCTTGCACCCGGTCGAACTGGACCGTGCCGAGCCCGGTCGCCCGCCGGGTGGACCGGTGCGCTAGCCTGGGACTCCCGGGCGAATAGCTCAGTGGTAGAGCGCCTCGCTTACAACGAGGAGGTCGCAGGTTCGATACCTGCTTCGCCCACCCCGTCAGCGCGGGTCCCAAGTCCTCGGCTCGATCGTGGCTGGAGGGTGAGAGAGATGCTGGGCTCGGGGCTCTTTCATATCCGCACCCGGAGGCCAGCCCGATCACACCAGGGCCACTGGTGAAGCAATGGCCCGCAGCGTGGACCCCCCGCCGGTCCCGTGAGGCCTCGTTGCTCCTCCTTCTCCTGCTCCTGGCCTGGGTCACCGCGGTGGCCACGGGTTGGCAGCAGCAGTGGCCGAACGACTTCAGTGCCTTCTACTTCGCCGCCCGGGGGCTGGCACACTTCGGCTTCCCCCTCACCCGGGACCTCTACTCGCTCAGCACCCAGTACGCGCTCGAGGCGGCGGTGAAGGGCCCTGGGGGCACGCTCACGATCCCCTTCGTGAACCCACCCATCGCGGCCTGGGTCATCCTGCCGTTCAGCTACCTACCGCTCCGGGATGCGTTCTGGTGCTGGGATACGGTGGCCCTGGCCGGGTGCGCGGGCGGCCTCTGGTGGATCGTCCGCCAGCGCCCCGACGTCCCGGGCATCTGGCTCGTGGCGCTGGGCGCTCTGGCCGGCTACCCGACCTACATCGCTCTGGGGCAGGGGCAGTTCGACCTGCTCTGGCCGCTGGGGGCTGCCCTCGCGATGTCCGCAGCGACGGTGGCCGGGGCACAGCGGTGGGCGCCGAGGGCCGCGGCCTCGGCTCTCTTTCTGGCCCTCAAGCCGGACCTGTTCCTGGGCCTCCTGGTTCCGGCCCTCACCCGGTGGCGCAACCGCCGCGTCCAGGTCCTCGCTCTGGCGCTGCTCCTGCTCGGTCTCGGGACGTTCCTAGACCTTGGGCTGGCAGGGTTGCGCCAGGCGATCCACCTGGAGACGTACACCCTGGCCCAACGCTTCCCACCCACCAACGACGTGACCGTTTTGGGGTTCTTCTGGCGGCTCTTGGGGCCGGGCTCCCTCGCCTCCACGCTCGGGCTCCTGGCGATCCCCCTTGGCCTCGCCCTGCAGGCGGTGGCCTGGGCGCACCGGCCGCCCCGATCCGAGGCTGATTGGTGGTGGGCTCTCACCTCGTCGCTTTGCCTTTCCCTCCTCATCGCTCCCCATGACCTCACCCAGGGACTGGTGCTGCTAGCCCCCGCCGCGGTCTGGACCGGTCTGGCGTTGCGCGCCCAGGGCCGTCCACTCACCGGGCTGGCGCTTTGGATGCTGGCGCTGAACCTCGCCGCGCTCTTGGACCTGAGCCCGCACCTCGACCTTCCGATCAAGGCGACCCCCCTGGTGCTGGCGGCCGCCGCCGTCATGGCCTGGCGGCAGATGTCCTGGAGGACCCCAGCACCTTCCGAGGCCAAGTCCCTGGAAGGTGCGGCGCCCGCGCCGTCAGGGGGAGTCGGGGTTCACGAGCGAGCCTGAGCGGCCGCCATAGACCGGGCATCTGGTGCCCGACCACCGGCCTGAGAGGCGGCCGCGTGCAACTCAGAGTCCACCCTAAGCGTCCTCTATGGTGTGGACTGGGTGATGGAGGGACGGGCGCTGGACGACCTGGAGGCCGCCCGGGCCGGTGACCGGGAGGCCGTGGCCCGGCTTCTTGAGCCACTCCTGGATCCCGCCTATCGGCTGGCGCTGGCGATCCTCAGGCGTCCGGAGGCGGCCCAGGATGCGGTCCAGGACTCCTGCCTCAACGCGCTGCGTGCCATACCTCGCTTCCGCGGCGGGGACGCGGACCTCCGAGCCTGGTTCCTCACCATCGTGCGGAATGCGAGCCGCTCCCAGACGCGCCTTCGGTTCTGGCGGTGGACTCAGTTGCACGACGACCTCAGCGCCGGCGACGGCACGGAGTCGGCGCTCCGAAACCACGACCTAAGACACGCCCTGAGCCGCCTCGGGGACGGCCAGCGCACCGCCCTCGCCCTCTTCTACTACCTCGACCTGCCGATGGAGGAGGTGGCCAGGGTGCTGGGCGTCTCAGAACCAGCCGCCCGATCGCGCGTCTACCGCGCGGTCGCCGCCCTGCGTTCCCGGCTGGGTGAGGAGGAGCCATGAGAGAGCCCCTGGAGACCCGGATCCGGAAGGCGTTCCTGGACGAGTACCGGGAGCCACCGACAGACCTAAGGTCTGCCCTGCAGCCCAGGGCCCGCCCGCGCCCCCGGCGGGTCGTCCAGCGAGCCTTGGTCTTCGCGGTGGTGGCGGCCGTGGTGGTGGCCACGGTCAGCCTCCCGCGGCTGGCCGGCCAGGGTCCCGCTGCCGGCAGGACCAGCGGCGG
>JAKAXE010000142.1 GCA_021816695.1 bacterium
CACCGTCTGCAGCCGCACCCGCCCCCGGGCCAGTTCGGCCATTCTGTCCAGCATCTCCTGGCTCTGGTCCACGGCCACGATGAGGTCCGCGCTGCCCGCCAGCGGCAGGCTGGCCGCCCCGCCTCCGGCGCCCACGTCCAGCAGCGTGCCCCCGGCAGGCAGCGCTTCCAGTGCCAGCTGGTGGGTCGGGGAGTGGACGGACTCCAGCGCCCTCTCCGCGCGGCTGGCGAAGGCCTGGGGTGGAAGCTCCCAGGGGGATTCCCGCGCCTGGGCCAGGATCTCCTCAGGGATGGCCCAGGCGGCCAGTGCCTCGGCCCACCGCTCCTGCGCCGTCACCGGGTCATTGTCCACTGTCCCGGGGCCGGAGCACCCCTCGGGCGTGCGACCATCGGGCGAGTGCGCCAGATTGCCCCGGGCCGCCGTCATCCGATCTTCGCTCTCGTCTACGGTGCCCTGGCCCCCTTGAGCGAGGTCGGCGGCGGGGCCAGAGCGCGCCGAGAGTTGCTGCAGGGGCTGCGGGGCTCGGTCGTTGAGGTCGGATGCGGCAGTGGCCTGAACTTCCGCCACTATCCCCTCGAGGTCGCGCAGGTCACGGCCCTCGAGCCGGAGCCCCAGCTTCGCCGCCTGGCCAGTCGGGCCGCCCGGCGAGCCACGGTCGCGGTGGAGGTGCTGGATGGGGTGGCCGAGCGGATCCCCCTTCCGGACGGCTCCCAGGACGCCGTGGTGTCGGCCCTGGTCCTCTGCTCGGTGGAGGATCTGGCGGGCTCGCTTTCCGAGGTGCGGAGGGTCCTGCGCCCCGGGGGTGAGTTCCGCTTCCTGGAGCATGTCCGCGGCCACGGCGCCGGCGGCCGCCTGGAGGACCTGGTGGACCCGCTCTGGACGAGGGTCGCCGGGGGCTGCCACCTCAACCGGCAGTCCGACCTCGAGGTGGAGAGGGCGGGGCTGAGGCTGGAGGGGGTCAGGGAGCTGGGCACGAAGGCGCTGGGGATCCCGATTCCCGGCCCGCGGATGCTCCTGGGCACGGCTCTGGCCCCGTCCTAAGCGGCTCCCGCCCCCAGCCGGGCGAGGCTGCCCTCCGAGGGGAGGTGGATCCAGCCCTCCACCCGGGCGTCCACCAGGTGTCGGGCAGGGATCGGCTCGCAGAGTCCGCAGGCCACGGCCCGAGCCACCAGCGCCGCCACCAGCGCGTCCAGGCGGTTGTCGTCGGTGAGCACAGGCTCTGGGTCGAAGGTTCCGTCACCGAGCCCGGGGAGGGCGTCAAGCAGCCCCGCCAAGATCCGCTCGCGCCCAGCCCGTCCCTCCGGCCCCTTATATCCCCGACTTTCGAGCCCCCACGCAACCAGGGCCGCGGCCGGGTACACCTCGACCACCTGGCCCGACCCGTCGCGGGGCTTCCCCGAGAGGAGGCGGGCAGCGCGGAGCGCTGGGTAGGCGATCCGGTCGGTGGCCACCGAGAGTGGCCAGATGCCGCACCGGTCGCGCACCCAATGGTCGGTGGCCCGGTGGGTGAGACGTTTCATCTCGACAAATTCGACCAACCGCATCTCGCTGTGCCGCCGGACCAGCTCCACGAACCGGCGGGGCCAGCCGAGGGGCACGTCTAGGCCAACCTTCTCCGCTGAGGACTGCACCAGCCTCCGCAGGCCGTCGTCGTCCAGATGGCCCTCCAGGTGCTCCACCTGCACGGCTCCGGCCCCCCAGCGGAGCACGCAGAACCCGGTGTTCTGGGGCTGGCTGGCGAGGTCGACCCCGGCGGTGATCACCTCCGGGGCCGACCCCCGCCGGGAGCCGCGAGCCCCGAGCTCACTCGGAGAACGCCAGCTCCACCACCGGGATCACCCGGGTGGTCTTGGCCTGGTACTCGCCGAACCCGGGAAAGCGCTGCACCTGCTCGGCGTAGATCCGATCGCGCTCGGCGCCGGTGACCGGGACCGCCCGGGCGGAGCGGGTCGTCCCTCCCAGCTCCACCTCGACCTCTGGATGGGCGAGCAGGTTGTGGTACCAGTCGGGGTTGGAGTCGGCACCGGCCTTGGAGGCGAAGACGAAGGTCCGGCCCGCAAGCTCGAGGTACATGACCGGGTGGACGCGCTCCGCTCCGCTCCTGGCCCCCCGGGTGTGGAGGAGGAGCAGCGGGGCTCCGGCGAAGCCGCCCCCGACCCGCCCCTGGTTGGCCCGAAACTCCTGGATCACCGCCTGGTTGGGGTCCTCTGCAGCGACGCTCATGGATGGCACCTCCTTGTTCTGACCTTTCCTTCCCATTGTGGCCGGATCCGCTCCGCTCCCGCCCGCCCCTTCCCACGCGGGCGCCTGCGGTGAGCTTTCCGTCCTACCCGCTGGCCCCGAGGTCCACCGACAGCTGAAAGGCCGCCTCCACCACCACGGGGGCGAGACGGGCCGCAGCCCTCGGCCCCAGCCGATAGCGGGGCGCACCGACGCCCAGGGCGGCCACTACCTTCCCCGAGCTATCCCGGACCGGGGCGGCCAGCGCCGCCGTCTCCCCCTCCCGCTCTCCGAATGAGGCCGCGTAACCCGCCTCGCGGATCC
>JAKAXE010000006.1 GCA_021816695.1 bacterium
TGATGATGATCGCGCACCCCTCTTCGTGGGACCGCCCCCGGCGCCTACCGGCCACCGGGCTCGGGCCGGGGTGCCCGACGGCGCCCCGGTCGCTCCGCGTGCCGCTGCTTCCTTCCGGACCTGACGGGGTTGGCGGTGACCGGCCGCGTCGGACCCGACCGTCGGCACCCGGATGATCGGAGCTGACCCGGAAACGCCCCCCCTAGGAGGGGAGTTCGACCCCGCTGTAGCGGATTGCGGGTACAGGGCACCGCTAACTCCCCGTCTAGCGCGATCGAGGCGATTGTAGCGCGGTGGCGCGAGCCGGGCGCTTGGCCCCACGGCCAGGGGGAAGTAGCGGCTGGACGGGTCGGAACTCGCTCAGAGGTCCATGGCGGCCAGCCGCCTGGTCCCTGCCCGGAGGGCAACGCCTCCGGCGGTCGCCGCGCACAGCCCACAGATGAACAGGGACAGGGCCTCCCGCTCCCAGAAGGGCATCCAGGTCAGCAGCAGTGGGAGGGTGAAGGCCACGATGGAGACGGCGACGTAGGTGGACCCCAGGAGCATGAAGGCCATGACCAGCCAGATGCCGACGGCCCGGCGGGGGTCGTTCCAGTCCAGCCGTGGCCAGGCCGCCCCCATCCCGGTCGCCAGGCCCACGAGCCCCAGAACCAGCATGGTCAGCTGGGCGGCGGAGATCGCCACCTCGTTCCCCGGGAGCCGCTGGGTGGCCTCGGTGACCAACAGGAGCGCCAGGCTGGCTCCGGTGGCAACCAGCGCCGGTAGCTGGGCCTTGCTGAGTAGCACGGCCCCCGGGCTGAGCGGGGCACTGAACAGGCACCAGGCTTGCTTACCCTCGGCCCCGATGGCGCGCAGACCGAGGCCGCTGGCCGCGAAGAGGGCGGCGAAGGAAGCGGTGGTGAGCGGCCCATACCAGGCCGGGAAGTCCCTGAAGACCCCCGAGCCTCCGCGAGGGGAGAGCAGGTAGACGGCGAACAGCCCCACGGGAAGCAACAACTGGATCAGCTGCCCAGGGTCCCGGCGAAGGACGCGACCATCCTTGCTCAGGATGGCCAGAGGAGCCGGCAGCGCTCGCGCGAATCGCGACCTCCTCGTCCTGGCGGCGGTGAACTGCGAGCGGTACCACCCCTCCCGGAGGAAGCGGGACGAGACCAGGATCCCCAGCGGAGTGACGACGGTGGCGAGGAGGGCGGTGAGGGCCGCCAGCAGGACCGCCAGGGCGAACTGCCCGCGCGCCCCCGCCACCAGGCTCCCCGCTACCCAGAACGTGGGCAGCCAGGCCGGCGTGCCGACCCCATGGCCCAAGTGGCTCAGGCCCAGCCCGCCCGAGCCATGGCCACTGAAGGTGGCCGCCAGGTCGACCGCCGCCGCCCCGAAGCCAACGCCGGCGACCAGAACGCCGGCGGCGTCGCGGACCCGCGCTGCCGGGACCAGCCGTACCACCAGGACCACGCCCACGAGGGCCAGGGACATGGGCACCAGCAGCAGGGCGGGCAGTGTCAGCGCCGCCAGGGGCACCAGGAGAGGCGCGTGGAAGCGCAGCGCAGCTGCCAGCACCGCGGGGGCGCCGATCAGGGTCCCGATGGTGAGTCCGATGGCCAGCTGGTTGGCGAGCCGATGAGCGAGGAATACGGTGGCGCTGAGGGGAGAGGACAGGAGCCACTCGACATCGCGGGCGAAGTACAACGAGGCCAAGGCGAAGCTGACCGAGCTGGCCAGCGTGAAGAGCCAGAGGAGAGCGGCCACGGTGGCGAGAGGCGCCTCCAGCTGGCCGGGGGACATCCGTCCCAGCAGGCGCTCGGCTGCCGGGACAGTAGCGGCCCAGAACGCAACCACCACCGGAACGGCGAGGGTGGCCGCCAACCGCCGCCCCGGGCCGGACCGCCACCAGGAGTTCCAGGTGGCCAGAAGCGAGGCCCGGAAGAGGCCGAAGAGCTGCCCGCGGGGACGCAGAGCGCCCCGCTCCCACGGTCCAGACCAGGCTGGAGCCACCACGTCAGGCGGAGAGCGCGTCAATGAGGCGGTCGGCGTCGCCGTCCGCTGCCCCGGTGGCCTGCATGAAGGCGGCCTCCAGCCCCTCCCCTCCCCCTCCCTGGCCGGCCAGCTCGTCCACAGTGCCCAGGGCGACCAGCCGGCCGGCGGAGAAGATCCCCACGCGGTCGCAGAGCGCGCTGGCCACGTCGAGAGCGTGGGTGCTGAGGAAAACCGCATGCCCGGTGGCGCAGAGCGCCTTGAGGATGGAGCGCAGCTGGCGGGCGGCTTTGGGATCCAGACCCACCGTGGGCTCGTCCAGCAGCAGCACCTCCGGATCGTGGATCAACGCCGCGCAGAGGGCCAGCTTCTGGCGCATCCCCCGGGAATAGGACTGGACCAGTTGAGGGGCGGCTTGGGACAGCTCGAGTGCTTCGAGTAGGGCGGGGATGCGACGCTCGCGGCGGCGGCGGCTGACCCCGTGGAGGTCTCCCGCGAGTTGCAGAAACTCGGCTCCAGTGAGCTTCTCGTACAGCGGAGCGCTATCCGGGACATACCCGAGATGACGCCGAGCGCGGCCACCTTCCGCCTGCACGTCGTGGCCACACACCGTGATGCTGCCGCTGCTGGGCCGCAGCAGCCCGACTGCCATCTTGATGGTGGTGGTCTTGCCGGCGCCGTTGGGGCCGATGAGGCCGAAGAGCTCGCCAGCCCGCAGCTCCAGGTCCAGTCCCGAGACGGCGCTGCGGCCCTCGAACTCCTTGCTCACCGCCTCGAACCGCAGCGGCGCAGGTGCCCGCTCCAACACGCGGGGATTATCACCCTGTCCGGCTCGGCCCCGCCTTCCGATGCGACGTTGTAACCTCAGGGCATGAGTAGCAACCCTCCGACCCGGACCACCCTGAACGACATGGCCCTCTCCCCGGGCAAGCGGGCCCGGCTCCACAACCTCCTCTACGACCACGGCCCGGGCAACGGCACCCTCTTGCTCCTGCCGGTGGACCAGGGACTGGAGCACGGCCCGGTCGACTTCTTCGCCAATCCACCGGCCCTCGATCCAGACTTCCAGTGCCAGCTGGCGTTGCGCGGGCGATACTCCGGTATCGCCCTCCAGATCGGTCTGGCGGAGCACTACCAGTCCCGCTACGCCGGCCGGCTGCCGCTGGTGCTCAAGGTCAACGGGCGCACCAATGTCCCCAGTTCCGATGAGGCCTTCTCACCCCTCACCTCCTCGGTGGAGGATGCCGTCCGACTGGGAGCCTCCGCGGTGGGCTACACCTGCTACGTCGGCTCTCCAGCCCAGGACCGGGATTTGCGCCAGATGAACGAGGTCCGCCGGGAGTGCGAACGCTACGGGATGCCGCTCATCTGCTGGTCTTACCCCCGGGGGTCAGCCATCGCCAAGAAGGGGGGGCAGGACAGCCTGTACGCGGTGGACTATGCGGCCCGGGTCGCGTCGGAGATGGGTGCGGACGTCATCAAGATCAACATCCCGCGGGCTCACGGGGAGGCCGACGGTGCGTCGCCGGCACCCTACGACAGCCTGGCCGAGGATCGGCGCCAGATGCTCGCTCGAGTCATCCGGTCAGGTGGGCGCTCGCTCGTGATCTTCGCCGGCGGCAGCAAGATCGGCGACCAGGAGCTCCTGGGGCGGATCGAGGACTGCATGGCGGCAGGCGGGACGGGATTCATCTTCGGCCGGAACATGTGGCAGCGCCCAATGGATGAGGCGCTGGCGATGACCGAGCGGGTGCACCAGGTCCTCGCCCAGTACGGCGCCGGCTGACCCTCAGGGTCCCGCGAGCGGGGCCAGAGCGGCGCGGGCGGCGATGCCCATCAGGGGGCCAAGGGTCACGGTGAACCCGGCCAGAGCGGCCACGCTCAGGCCGATACCGATGAGGGTGGCCCGGCTGGGCAGCTCGAGCGGCTGACCCTCGGCCTGGGGGTCCAGGAGCACCAGGATCCAGCGCAGGGCCACGGCTGCGGAGAGGATCGCCCCCAACACCACGGCGACCGCCAACCAACCCAGTCCGGCCTCCAGGCTGGACTCCACCACCATGAGGCGGGCGAAGAAGCCGGTCAGGGGAGGCAGCCCCGCCAGGGCGGAGAGCAGCAGGGCCAGTAGACCCGCGTGGAGGGGGGAGCGGGAGGCCAGACCGCGGAGATGGACGATCCCGTCTCCAGAGCCCGACAGCTGAACCGCGCCCAGAAGGCCCAGGCTGGCCGTGACCACGGGCACCAGCCCGAGAACCAGATAGAGGACGGCCGCAGTGGCCGGGCGGCTGGACCAGGTGAGGCCGACCAGCACCAGCGCCGCGTCCCCCACGAACAGGCAACCCACCGCAGCCAGCAGCGAGCGCTGGCGCCAGGCGAGAGCTGGAGCGATGAGGATGGTCAGGGCCGCCGCTACCCCGACGGCCACGTTCCAGCCGGGGATCGCTGCACCCAGGGCGCCCGGCAGCAGCCGGAGGAGGGCCGCGGCGCCACCCAGGGCGCCTAACGCCAGCCCCGCCAGCGCCGGACCTAGGGGAACCGCCGCGGTGGCTCCCACCCTCCACCAGGTGAGCGGGAAGGCACCAAGGGACCCGGCGACCCCCACGGCGATGAGGAGCGCCGCCAACCCCAGCAGGGGGCTCGGAGGGAGCGCCTCCAGGCGGCTGAGCTGGGTGGCGTGGCCGAGCCCGGCCAGGATCGCCTCCCCGGCCGCGAACGTCGCCAGGAGGGCACCGGTGACCACCAGTGACCGGGCGGCGGAGCGTACCGTCCCGGGATCCACCTTCCGCAGTGCGGACCCGAGGATCAGGGGAAGGCTCACGGTCGCCATTCCCACCAGTAGGGTGAGGAGGTCGGCTCCCGAGGCGGTGAGCATGACCCCCGAGGTGGACACCAGGACCAGGGCGTGGTAGAGGGGCCGGTGAGGATCGAGCTGCTCCTCCAGGTCGGAGCCGGTCAGGAGGATGGCGGCGGCGGCGGCCGGGGCGGCCGCGTAGAAGAAGAGCGCGAAGCGGTCCACCAGAAAGCTCCCGTGCTCGACGTCCGGGGGCGCCGGCCCCAGGGAGCTGCGCCAGAAGCCCACTGCCGCCAGGAAGGCCAGGCCCGTGAAGGCGAGTGCTATCCAGCGGCTCAGGCTGCCGCGGTCGCCCCGCGAGCCGTAAAAGCCTCCCTCCACGCCCAGGCAGGCGAACGCTCCCAGCAGCAGGATGCCCAGCGGCGCGAAGTCCTGAAGGAAGGCGAGATTCACTTGCCGGGCACCTTGGCCGGGGCCATGCTCGAGACCCGGGCCGCCACCAGGTCGGTGCCATGCACCGTGTAGGGGACGAAGTAGCCAGCGGTGATCCCGAACACCACCACGGCGGCCGCCAGCCACCACCCCGCGTAGAACTCCGATCCTCGGGAGTCCGCGATGGGCTCGGCGAGTTCCGGCTCCCCTCCCGGCGCCCAGAATGGCCCGGTGCCAACCCTCCAGGCAGCATAGGCCAGGAGGCCCATCCCCAGGATCACGAGCGCGGTGATGAAGCGATGCTCGGCGAAGCTGCCGAGCACCACCTGGAACACCCCGGGAAAGCCGACCAGGAAGGGGACGCCGCCGAGGGACGCCGCCCCCACGGCGAACATGAGCTTGAGTCGGTCGGCGCCCACAGCCCGTCCAGCAATAGAGGTGATCTCAGCGCCACCGCCACGATCGGCCACGGCGCCAATGGCCAGAACCAAAAGCGGGGCGACGAAGGTTAGGGCGAAGGCCAGCCACAGGGAGCCCGCGAGAGACGTCTCCGAGAACGAGATGATCCCCAGCAAGACCGGGCCCGAGATGCCGGCCAAAAGGGCGGCGGTGGCGCGCCGCACGTCCCTCTCCCCCACCGCCCGCAGCGCCGACCAGTACAGGGTGACAACCGCCAGCAGAAGGACCGGAAGCACCAGCTGCAGGCCCCCCCTCGGGTCCATCCCCAGGAGCACCCGGACCAGCCCGTAGGCGCCCACCGGGAGAGACGAGACGACCAGCAGCATGGCCACCGGCGTGGGCGCCGCGGCAACGCCGTCCAGGAGCCACCGCTGCAGCGGAAAGATCGCCATGCGCGCGCCGAAGGCGAAGAGCAGCAACCCGGCCACGATCAAGCCCGGTGCCCCCTTGAGCGGCCCGACCGTGGAGAGGGTTACGAAGTTGAAGGTGGTATTGCCGGTCTGCAGCAACATCAGGAGGGCGGCGACGAGCAGGGCGGCGGCCCCCAGTGACTGGGTCACCAGGAGGCGCCGTCCCGCCTCCCGAGCGCCAGGTCGGGAGCCGGAGCCGACGAGGAGCGCCAGGGGAAAGACCGGCAGCCAGAAGAACACCACAAGGAGCAGGAGGTCCTGGGTGGCGAAGAACCCCGCCAGGCTGGTCTCGGCGATGAGCAGCAGGGCGAAGTGGGAACGGGTGCGTTCCCGCATCCGCCAGCTGGCCAGCACCAGGGCCGGGAAGACCGCGGTCACCGCGAAGAGCAGCATCAGGCTCAGTCCGTCGACCCCCAGGTGGTAGTCCAGTTGGAAGTAGAAGCCGCGCAGCCAGGGGGCGTCGATGCTGGGCTGGGCGATCGCCCCCTGGGCGGGGTTGCCCACCTCGCCCAGGAGGTCGAAGATGGCGATGGCCAGCGGGAGGCCGGTGGCCAGCAGGGCGCTGGTGCGTACGCGAAAGCGCTCCAAGTCGGTCCTCACCGGAAGCAGGGCGATGACCATCGCCCCGATCAGGGGGACGAACACAATCAGGGTCAGGCTGACGTCACTGGGCACTCAGGCTGTCCCCCACCAGGTCGCCGCGGCGGCTGCCAGCGCCAGCACCGCGACCACCACCCCGACCGCCCGTGGCTCCCACCCGGCCGGACCGGGTGGCGGGCTCTCGGCGAGGTCGGCAAGCCCCTGGGCTGCTAGGTCCCCGGCCGGGTAGAGCGCCCGCTCAATCAGGCTCGCTACCGCCCGTCCAACGCCCAGCACAACCCACCGGTCGGTGGCCTCCAGGGTGGAACCGCCCCCCAGGCCCGGCACCGTAGTCAGGCGCACCTGGTCGCCGGCCAGCCAGACCACGCCGAGCCCGGCAAGCCCGGCGACCAGCACCAGGAGCAGCCCGGCCCCGGAGCCGCCTAGGCCGGGTACCGACCCGGCTTGGGGCAGCAGCCGGCCCAGCACGAACGAGAACGCCCCCGCCAGCCAGGCGAGCGTGGTGGCGACCACGGGGACCACCGCCCCTGGCTGGCGCGCCCCCTGCGCCAGCTGACGACGCACCGCCCGCGCCTCGCGAACGTCCGCAGGTTCGGCGCCGTAGATGAGGTGCCAGGCAATCCGTGCACAGGCGGCGGCCAGCAGCAGGGGGACGGCCACCCCGGCAACGATGGCGAGCACCCGCAGGGGCGCTGGCGCCGAGCCAGCGGTGAGGGCTGCCGCCAGAACCTCGGCCCGAGCAAAGAAGGCTCCCACCCCTAGTACACCAGCCCCGGCGGCGAGCGCGCCGAGGAAGGTGAGTGCCGCTGGGCGAGCCTGCCGCCAGACTGCCCCCAGCCGGTCCACGGCGCGAACCCGGAGGTCGTGCTCCAGGCGAGCGGCGGTGGCGGAGAGTGCCGCAACCACCAACACCGTGGCCACCGCCATGGCAGTGGCCGCCGCCGGCGCCGCCAGCCCAACGGCCATAACCGCCATCCCCGTCTGGCTGAGGCCGACCCAGCCGGCGAACGGCCGCAGCTGCTGCTCCCCGACGGCCAGGACCGCGCCCAGCAGGGCGGTGACCGCGCCCAGCCCCACCAGCGCCGGTTCCGCGCCCGAGGCCAGGTGCAGTAGCGGGTAGACGGCCAGGAGCACAGCCACCGGGACCACCCCCCCGGCCACCCCCTGGAGCAATGCTCCGGCGCCCGAGCGGGCCACGGCGAGCGCCCGCCAGAGCCCGTGCAGGGGCGCCTGGCCCGCCGCCCCAGCCGCGGCTACCAGGAAGAGCACGGCCGAGATCGTGAGGGTCCGCCCCCCAACTCCCCGCACCAGCCCGTGGTGGGCGGCCACCCAGATGGGGTACAGGGCCTCGAGGTTCAAGCCGTAGGGCGTCTGGGTGCTGGGATGCTTCCCGGTGGTGGCCGCCAGCGCCACCTGGCCGGCGAACTTGACGTAGACGAAGACCACGGCCAGGAGGAGAACGGCCCCGGATCCAGTCCAGACCAGGTAGATCCGCCGGGCCGACCGGCCTGACCCCGCGCCGGCGAGCATGGTCCCCATCAGCCCCGCCAGGCCGAACCCGAGGAGAAGCTGGAAGAGCCCCGGTGCGAGTGCCACCAGCTCGGCCGACAGGCCGAGGAGCGCCGATAGGCGCATCACCGAGGGGAGCTGGGAGCTGGTGCGCAGCTGGGCCATGATCTGAGCCTGTCCGAGTACCACCGCGGTCGCCGCCAGGGAGGCCAGGATCACCCCGTAAGAGGTCGCGGCGTACCCCACGCCCACCTGGAAGTTGGCCGGCAGCAGCGTGGTGGTGGCGGCGTTGAACGGGGTCTGGGTGACCGAGAACGTCCAGAAGGTGATGGTGGACTGGGTCACCTGATGGTGGTGGAGGACAGTGGCGGCGAGGAGGACGAGGGCAGCCCCCAGGGTGAGCCAGCCGCCGATCCACACACCGAGGGCCGACCCTCGCCGTGTCTCCGAGAGGTAGCTCAGGGCGATGCCGCCCAGCGGCAGGAGAAGCACGACCCACCCCACCACGAAAACCTTCACGACCCCGGCTCCAGCCCGTCTCGGGGCTCCTCTGGAGGAGGCGTCGGCTCCGCGTCCGCCGCGGGTAGCTCGATCTGGGGACCCGCGGGCTCCTGGTCAGCGGTGCGCGAGGCCGCCAGCTCCAGCAAATCTGATCCCGTGCGGCGGCGCAGGACCAGGGCGACCGCCACCGCTCCCGGAAGCGTCACCGCCGAGAGCACCTCGACGACCACCGCGGCAGCCTGGAGCTGGGCCGCCGCGGCCGTGGTCGGCGCGGTGGCCGCGAAGCCCACCAGGGCCGACGTCACCGCGGCCAGCAGCAGAGCGACGCCCGCGAACGCGCCCAGGGAGTCCCGGCGGTGGACCAGTGCCGCAACCCCAAGGGCGGCCACCGCGGCGGCGGTCACCAGGAGGGCGGCGGCCGTCCCGTTCATCCGCGCCCGCCCCGGCGCTGCGCCCGGGCGGCCGCGCGCGCCGCCGCCCGCTGCTCGGCTCGGCGCCGCTGCTCGAGGAGTCGGCGCCGTCTGGCCGCCTCGGCCTGCTCCTCGACCACCTCGCGGCGGTCGCGGCGGACGAGAACCGCGGCCGAGATCAAGACGAAGGCGGCCAGTACCAGGATGCCCATGACCGGCACCCCAGCCCCCAGCAGGAAGGCCGTCGCCACCCGCACCGGCGACGGCGCAGCTGCGCTGCCTGGAAAGCCGGCGGTGGTGGCCGCTCCCACGCCCACCAAGAGCGCGAAGGTGAGCACAGCTGCTGCCCCGGGGATGACCACCGAGAGCGCCGTGCGAGGGGCATCGCCTTCCTCCGCGCCGGCGGACCCGGGATCCAGGGCGGCTAGCACGGCGACCCCCGAGCCACCAAGCAGAAGCGCCTCCAGCACCGCCGGCACCCACGCCCCGGCGCCGGCCAGGGCCACCGCCAGCCCCACAGAGAGCAACATCAACGCCAGGAGCTGGCCCGGACGGTCGCGGTGCCAGAGGAAGGCGAAGCCCGACCCGATCGCCATCCCGCCCCCAACCGCGACCGCGATCATCTACCGTAGCGCCTCCTGACCGAATTGGTCATAGCCGCCGCGCCCGGCGCGACCCGGCCCAGTGCACGTGGCACGGGCCGTCATTTTATGGGAGCGAGATCGACCTCCGAGGGCTGACGCTCAGCGGTCACGCAGGGTGAGCCGGTCGGCGAAGGCCTCAAGTCGCGACCTGAGGGAGGGAGGGAGACCAGCGATGTGGGCCAGAGCCGCCCCGCTCCAGCCGTCGGCCACCTCACGGGCACCAGCGAGGGCGCCGGACTCGTGGACCAGCGACACCACCTGTTCCCGCAACAACGCGGCCTCCGAGGGGGAAACTCGCTCCATGCGGCGAAGGCGAACGAGCACCTCGGCGCGGTGCGGCCCCCGGAGGGCGCAGAGAACGGGGAGCCCGCAAATCCCCTGGGCGAGGTCGATCCCCGCCGGTTTGCCGGTTCGGCCGGGGTCGCTGAAGTCGAGGCAGTCGTCGATCCCCTGGAAGGCCAGACCCAGATCGCGGGCGAACCTCGCCACCGCCTTGACCTCCCGGGTACCGGCCCCGGAAACCAGGGCACCGATGGATCCGCAGGCGGAGAGGAGGGAGCCGGTCTTGCGGCGCGCGACTTGGACATACGGGGCGAGTGCCCCCGACCACACCGAGCGGCGTTCCAACTCCAGGAGCTGCCCGTCGGCGATCTCCACCAGCGCCCTGGCGAATGCCCGCGATACCCGCACGTCGCCGAGCCTGGCTACCATCCCCGAGGCGCGCCCCAGGTAGAAATCGCCCACTCCGAGCGCGACCAGAGGTCCCTGGGTGGAAGCGACCGTGGGGGCTCCCCGGCGCGAATCGGCCCCGTCGACGAGGTCGTCGTGGCAGAGGGTGGCGGCGTGGATGATCTCCATCGCGGCGGCGCCGCTCAGGGCCGTGCCCGGGCGGTAGACGGGCCCCAGCTCCGCGGCGATGAGCAGTAGGCGGGCCCGAATCCGCTTCCCACCGGCCCCCAGAAGGCGGGCCATCGGGGCAGCCACCGCAGCCGGGTCCCCGCTCAGGGTGCGCCCGAGCTGCCGTTCCAGGGGGTCGCGGGAGGACAGGAGTGCCCCCACCTCCGGGGGCACCGGGAGCGAGTCGCCGTCGGCGCCGCCAACCGCAGCCAGCCGCCGGCCGCCGCGCCACCACCGGGCCTGGGCCTCGCCCGAGGCTCCGGCCGCGCGGGCCGCGCTCCAGCCGGCCGGAGGCAGCAGCTGGCGCACCACGACCCCGATGTCCGCCCCATTGGCCAGCGCCGCCCCGGCCGAGGTCAGCCCGTCGGCGAGGGCGGCCTCATACTCAACGCTGGCGCAGCGGGTCAAGAGGGCGGCGGCCTGAGCCAGGCAGTAGTCCCCGGCCAGCGTCCCCACGCCGACCTGGGAGCGGCCGCGAGCTGCCGCCCAATGCCACTCCAAAGCCCGCTGGGTCAGCTCGACGGCGCCCGCGAGTTGAGCCACCGAGGGCGCCACCCTGGGAGCGGAGGCTCCCGCCCGGATCGCCCAGAGGGCGGCCACCCCAAGCTCCTCAGTGGCCCGGAGGGGGCCGCCGCCGAACTGCAGTCCCTCGATCTGCGCCAGGGTGGTCCGGTACAGCTCCCGACCCAGCCGCCCGCGCACCGGCGGGGCCGCCTCGGGTATCCCGACCGATACCGAGGCAGTCATGCGTCAGCCCTGGGATGGCGAACCAGGAACCCTGCACTCAGCAGCGCGACCAGCAGCAGAAGTCCCACCACCGCCAGCAGCATCTCCGCCGACCCGTGGCCGACCACCGCCAGCACCAGCACCGAAAGACCGGCCGGCGCGTAGCCCCAGGTGAGAAGGCCGCTGCGCCGCACCAGGATTCGGGCCCTCCGAAGGGACCCGGACGGCGGACCCAGCCGGAGCAGGCCGGCCGCCACCAGGATGGCAACCACCAGACCCAGCACTGCGGAGAGCACCCTCAGGCCTCGCTGTCGGGATTCGCGGCCGGCCCAGTGGGGAGGTGTCGATCCGATGGTCTGGGGGCCGGAGGGGGCAGCAGGAGGTACACCGCCAGGGCGGCCACGGCCACGCCGGCCAGGATCAGGGTCGGGACTCCGACCCCCGCGGCCAGCACCGGCCCGAATGAACCGTTGAGGGCGCCCACCTCTGCCACGAGGGCGAGGATTGTGGCCGCCCCGACCAGCGCCAGCGGCCAGCTCCACCAGCTGTAGGCGAGCTGCAGGGAAGCACAGGCGAGGAGGCAGCCGGCCAGGCCCATGAGCAGCAGGACGGCCTCCATCGGCCAGGCCATCAGTCGAACTCCTCCCCGGATTCCACCTCGATCTCCCCGCCGGCCACCACCTGGTCCCCATCGTAGAGGACCAGCGACTGGCCCGGCGAGACCGCCGCCTGAGGTGTGGCAAAGCGGATCTCGGCCCGTTCCCCAGGGATGCGTCGCCAGGTGACCGGGGTCGGCCTGGCGTGGGCCCTGAGCTGGGCGGTCGCCCGGTGCCAGCCGCGGCTTGAGGGGGGTGCCAGAGCCACGACCCGGCAGATGTGGCAGTTGGATCTCAGCAATGAACTCCAGGGGCCGACCCGGAGGGTGTTGCGGGCGCGGTCCACCGCATAGACGTAGAGCGGCTCGGCATCCGGTCGGCGGGCCGCCAGGCCCAGGCCATGCCGCTGCCCCACGGTGTAGAAGGGCAGCCCCCGGTGGCGCCCCAGCAACGCCCCCTCCCGATCGACCACCGGCCCCTCGGAGAACGAGCCGGTGAGTTCCTTTGCCAGCAGCTCCCGATGGTCTCCCCCACCCACGAAGCAGAGCTCCTGGCTGTCCGGCTTGGCGGCGACGCCAAGGCCGAGCGCGGCGGCCAGCTCACGGACCCTGGGCTTCTCCAGGGAGCCGAGAGGGAACAGGCAGCGGGTGAGGACCTCGGGAGGCGTCCGATACAGGGTGTACGACTGGTCCTTCCGAAGGTCGTGCGCCCGCCGCAGCACCACCCCTCCTGGGCTGCCCTGCTCCACCTGAGCGTAGTGACCGGTGGCCAGGTGGCTGGCACCCACCCGCGACATGCGCAGGTAGAGGTCGGCGAACTTGACGGTCTCGTTGCAGCGGACGCAGGGGTTCGGGGTCCGGCCCCCCCGGTACTCCTCGAGGAAGTGCCCCACCACCGCCCGCTCGAACTGATCGCGCAGGTTGATCACGTAGTGGGGGATCCCCAGCCGGGAGCACACCCGCCGAGCGTCCTCCACCGCGTCCAGGGAGCAACAGCCCCCCTCCCCCCGCTCGAAATCCTCATCAGCCCAAAGCCTCATGGTCACCCCGACGACCGGGAGCCCGGCGGCAGAGAGCATGGCCGCGGCGACCGAACTGTCCACCCCCCCGCTCATGGCCACAGCCACCAGGGTGGGACGAGGCACGGTCCCCGCCAGCCGCTCCAGCAACGGCCCTGCCCAGGTGGGAAGCAGGGATGCCGTGTGGTCGGTCGGCCCAGAGTTCACCGACGCCTCAGCTTGGTGGAGCCCGCGCACACCCATGGCTTGGGTCGCAAGCACCATCTGGGACCTGGCTCGGTCGACTACCTCAGCCCGCCCGCGACGGCGGGAACGATGCTGAGCTCATCCTGGGGCTCGAGGGCGGTGTCCAGCCCGCCCGAGGTACGGATGTCCTCATCGTTGCGGTAGATGTTGACGAAGTGCCGGAGGGATCCGTCGGCCTCGAAGAGGCGGGCCTGGAAACCGGGAAACCTCCGCTCCAGGTCGGCCAGTGCCCCGCCCACGGTCGCCGCCTCCACTTGGACCTCGCCCAGACCCCCGGTGAGCTGCCGCAGGGGGCTGGGGATGCGGACCTTGGTGCTCATTTTCAATCCTGGGTGGGTCGATCGGATGCTGTGGAAAGGTGCCGGAGATGCTCAGGCCGGGGTCGAGGGCGGAGCAGCCGCCGAGGCGTCCACAGCGGCGATCACCACCGCGGTGCCGTAGGCGAGGATCTCGCTCACTCCAGGGGACAGTTCATTGGAGTCGTACCGCATCGCCAGGACCGCGTTGGCGCCTAGGGCAGCGGCGTGCTCGACCATGAGGTCGAACGCCTCCTGGCGGGCGTGGTCGCTCATTGTCATGTACACGGTCTGGCGGCCACCCACGAACTGCTGCAGCCCGGCCCCGATGTTGCCGACCACCGAGCGCGAGCGGATCATGAGGCCCCGCACCACGCCCAGCTGGCGTACCACGCGATAACCGTCGAACCCCGCGCCCGTGGTGACCCAGAGCGGGGGGCGGTTGTGTCCTGTCTCTGGTTCCGGCTGGTAGCTCATCCCCGGAGTCTACCAGCCGCCCCCGCTGGTGAGGCGGGGAGGGTGATCTCCGAGCCGAAGTCCGTCAGGTGATCCCCGGCCCCCCTCAGCAGGCGGTCGTACACAAACTGGGACCACGTCTCCATCTCCAGGTAGAGCACCTCGAGTTCGGGCACCGCCAGGAGGCGCCCCTCCAGCTTGTCCTCCTCGCGGACGGTGACTCCCGCCTCCCCGGCGGTGACCATCACCAAAACTCCCAGATGGACCCGGCCCACCTCACCTGCGCCATCCTTGATCAGCCCCGCGAGCCGCCCGGCGGCGGGCTCGGGGGAGACCACCTCCTCGGCCCACTCCCTGAGGCAGCCGTTCAGAAAGGCCGACTCGAGCGGACCATCCGCGGAGTTGATGTGGCCCCCCACCCCCAGGGTCACCTGCCCCCGCAGCCGGCGCTCACTGCCCCGGCCCAGTCGGCGCATCGCCAGCACCTTCTGGCCGGAGCTGACCACCAGGTGAGGGATCACCTGCTGCCAGCGGTCGTCATCCTCGACCTCAGCCCTCGGCAGGAAACGCCCGTGGCGCGGGATGGCGGCGAGGACCTCGCCAACCCCTTCCCGGCGGATCCCGTGCCAGGGGACCGGTCCAAGGGCGACCTCGCGGGGCAGGACCAGCACCTCCTCCCGTCCCGCCAGGACCCCGACCGGGCCAGGGGTCGCCTTGGACACCTCAGCTATCCCGACTTCCGCAGGGCCGGCGTCGCGACTCGCTCTGGCATCGAGCGTGAGCATAATCGGGCGGCCGGGCGCCTGCTGCCGGAGCGGCTGGGCGCTACCCTGCCGTGGTGGCCGCCTCTGCCGTGTTCGCCATCGCTGGGGGGGGCTTGGCCGGGGGCCGAGCGGTCGAACGCCTTCGGGAGCTGGGATTCGACGGCCGGCTGGTGTTGTTGACTGACGAGCCGCGCCTTCCCCACGAGCGCCCCCCACTCTCCAAGCAGTACTTGAGAGGACAGCTGGCAGAGTCCCGACTTCTCGTCCGCCCGGCCGCGTTCTATGCCGAGAATGCCGTGGAGGTTCGGACCTCGACCAGGGTCGCCGGGCTCTCCCCGGGGGACCGGACCCTCACCCTGGCTGACGGGGAACGACTGCGGTATGACCGACTCCTGCTGGCTCTGGGCTCGGAACCGGTCCGCCCGGGCATCCCCGGCGCCGATCTTCCCGGGGTGGAGACGCTCCGCACCGTCGAAGATGCCGACCGGATCCGCCAGCGGCTCCGTCCCGGTGCCGCGGTTCTGGTCCTGGGGGCGGGGTTCCTGGGCAGCGAGGTGGCGGCCACCGCCCGGGAGGCCGGCTGCAGAGTTCATCTGGTGGAGGCTGGGCCGGCTCCCCTTGTGGCATTCGGGCCCGAGGTCGCAGAGTGGGCCGCGAACCAGCACCGGGAGCGCGGGGTGGAGCTCTGCACCGGCGCCACGGTGACCCGTTTCGAGGGCACCGGGGAGGTGGAGGCGGCGGTCCTGGATAACGGGGCCACCATCCGCTGCCAGCTGGTGGTGCTGGCGGTCGGCGCCAGGCCCCGGGTACAGCTGGCCCAGGGGGCCGGTCTCCAGGTTGAGGACGGGGTGCTGGTTGACGGCGCCTGCCGCACCTCTGTACCGGAGATCCTGGCCGCGGGGGACATCGCCCGCTTCCCCAGCCCTGGCGGGACCACCCGCTCCGAGCACTGGGACAACGCCCAGCTCCAGGGGCGCCACGCAGCGGAGTCGATGCTCGGTCCTGTAGGTGACTTCTCGGCCCTGCCCTACATCTGGACCGAGCTCTACGGCTCGACCGTCCAGCAGTTGGGAACCTGGACGCCGGGACGCCCCTCGCTGGTGCGGGGCGACCCAGCTTCCGGTCGCTTCACCGCCCTGCAGCTGGACGGCGGGCAGCTGCGGGCCTGCGTTGCCGTGAACCAGTACCCGGCCGTCAAATGGGCACGCCGGGTGATGGAATCGGCCACCGTCCTTGACCCCGACAGCCTAGACAAGGACGGTCCGAGGGCGTGGTCGGAGCGGGCGCCCGGACCCCTCACCCTGCGCCTGGATTAGGACATCATGTCCTAGGCAGGAGCCATCTTCTCAGTCAGGCAGGCCGATGCGATCCGAACACTTTGTCCCTATGCTGAGGTTTCAGTGACCGGTTCGGACGGGGCGGGGGTGAGGGTGGCGATCACCGGCATGGGTTTGGTGACGCCAGTGGGCACCGGCGTGGAGGCGGTCTGGGAGAGCCTGAGTCAGGGGCGCTCGGGGATCGGGCCGATCACCCAGTTCGACACCACCGGCTACCCCACCCAGATCGCGGGGGAGGTGCGGGACTTCGATCCCGCGCTGTACATGGACCGCAAGACGGCCCGCCATGTGGCCCGCTACTGCCAGCTGGGGCTAGCGGCGGCGCGCATGGCGGTCGAGGACAGCGGCCTTCGGCCCTCGACCATGGACCCGGATGCCGTCGGAGTGGTGCTGAGCTCCGGTGCCGGAGGGATGGAGGAGATCGAGCGCGGGCACCGGATGCTTCTGGACCGGGGGGTGAGCCGGATCAGCCCCTTCACCGCACCCATGATGATCACCGACATCGCCGCCGGCCTGGTAGCGATTGAGCTCCAGGCGGGAGGGCCGAACTACGCGGTGGTGAGCGCCTGCGCCAGCAGCGGACACGCCATCGCCGATGGCTTCGAGGTTATCCGCCGGGGGGACGCGGTGGCGATGATCGCCGGCGGCGCCGAGGCGTCCCTCACCCCGCTCATGATCGGCGCGTTCTGCCAGCTGAGCGCCATGAGCCGGCGCAACCAGGATCCCACCGCTGCTTCGCGCCCCTTCGACCTGGGCCGGGACGGCTTCGTCATGTCAGAGGGGGCCGCGGTTCTGGTGCTCGAGGAGATGGGCCACGCGCTCTCCCGGGGGGCCCGGATCTGGGGTGAGGTGCTGGGGGCGGGAGCGAGCGCCGACATGTACCACTTCACGGCCCCGGATCCCGAGGGGCGGGGGGCCGCCCGGGCGATGCGAGCCGCCCTGCGCAAGGCTGGTCTCAGACCGGAGGACGTGGACTACGTCAACGCCCACGGGACCTCGACCCAGCTGGGCGACATCGCCGAGACCCTGGCCATCCACCAGGTGCTGGGCGAGCGCGCCCGGACCGTCCCCGTGAGCTCCACAAAGTCGATGACCGGGCATCTGCTGGGAGCCGCCGGGGCCATCGAGGCCGCCGCGTGCGTGCTGGCCATGGACCGGGGCCTGGTGCCGCCAACCATCAACCTCGAAGATCAGGATCCGCAATGCGACCTCGACTATGTCCCCAACCGGGCCCGGCCGGCGGACGTGCGCGTCTCGCTCTCGAACTCCTTCGGGTTCGGAGGACACAACGCCAGCCTGGTTTTGGGACGGGGCACTTCGGCCAACTCCAAAGGAGCGTGAACAGGTGAGCGCCACAAACCCGGCCCCCTCAAGGGAGCCCCTCGACTTTTCGGAACTCCAGCGGATGGCGGGTGAGATCCTCGGAGTGGATGCCGACCGCGTCCAGCTGGATGTCAGCTTCGCTCGCGACCTGGCCGCGGACTCGCTGGACCTGGTCGAGCTGATCATGGCCATCGAGGACCGCTACCAGGTGTCCCTGCCGCCCGAGCGGCTGGAGGGCATGCGCAAGGTGGGGGATCTCTGGGAGTTCCTCATGGAGCAGCACGGGGCGGCGTGACCCTGTCCCTCCCCCTCCCCACCCTCAGCGGCCCACTGGCCCTCCTCTTCCCCGGTCAGGGGGTGCAGCGTCCAGGCATGGGCCGGGACCTTGACCGCCTGTTCCCCTCCGCCCGGGCCGCACTCCAGCGGGCGGAGGAGGTGCTGCAGATGCCGGTCCGTCGGCTCTGCTTCGAAGGTCCCGCGGAGGAGCTGTTCCGCACCGAGAACATCCAGCCCTGCGTGGTCGCAGTTTCGTATGCGGCCCACCAGGCGTTCCGGGAGCGCTTTGGGGAGGTCGGGGTGGAGGCGGTCGCCGGCCACAGCCTCGGGGAGATCAGCGCCTGCGCCGCGTCCGGGGCCTTCAGTTGGGAAGAGGCGCTCCTCCTGGTGCGGGAACGCGGTCGGCTGATGGCCGCCGCGGCGGAGACCAGCCCGGGGCGGATGCTAGCAATCGTGGGCTTGGACGAGGGTCAGGTCGAGGAGATCCGGGCCGCCGCCGGTAGCCAGGGTGGCATCTGGATGGCCAATCTGAACTCGCCGACCCAGTTCATTCTGAGCGGGGAGGCGGCGGCCATCTCCCGGGCTGAGGAGATGGCCAACCGGGCCGGCGCCCGCCGGGTCACCGTCCTGGAGATCCCGCTGGCCGCCCACTCCCCCCTCATGGCGCGGGCGGCCCTGGCGCTGGCGGAAAAGGTCCGGCAGCTGCCCATCCGTCCACCCCAGATCCCCCTGGTGGCCAACGGCAGCGGGCTGGTGCTGCGGTCGGCCCGCTCCCTGCGCTCCGAGCTCCAGGGGCATCTCCTGAGGCCCGTGCAGTGGGCCCGGACCATGGCCGCCCTGCAGCGGCTCCGGGTGGGCACGGTGGTGGAGCTGGGCCCGGGACGGGTCCTCGCCAGCCTGGCCGCCAAGCACATGCCGGGGGTCTCGACCTGGAACGCGGACGAGCTCCTGGTTGAGCCGGAGCTGGGCTAGCGATGGACCTCAGCTTGAGCGGTCGGCGAGCGCTGGTGACCGGGGGCGGGAAGGGCATCGGAGCGGCGGTGGCCAGGGAACTCGCGGCCATGGGGGCCGAAGTGGTGATCAACTTCCGCGCCGACCGCGACTCCGCCGAGGCCGTGGCGGCCGAGATACCCGGGGCCGGGCTCCACCAGGCGGACGTGGGAGACCCAGCCCAGGTGGCCGAGCTGTTCGCCAGCTCCGGCCCCTTCGATGTGGTGGTCAACAACGCCGGCATCCTCAGGGATCGGCTGCTGCTCCGGATGAGCACCGAGGACTGGGACCAGGTGCTCCGGACCGATCTCTCGGCCGCCTTCCACGTCACCAAGGCGGCGGTTCCCCAGATGATGCGCTCTCGGTGGGGGCGGATCGTAAACGTGACCTCGATCGTGGGCCTGGGGGGCAACCCCGGTCAAGCCAACTACGCCGCGGCCAAGGCCGGGCTGGTAGGGCTCACCAAGTCGGTGGCCAAGGAGCTGGGCACCCGAAGCATCACCTGCAACGCCGTCGCCCCTGGTTATGTCCGCACTGAGCTGACCAACAGCTCGCTCAGCGAGGAGGTGCTCAAGGAGCTGGTCCGGCTGACTCCGTTGCGGCGCGAGGGGACCGCGGCCGAGATAGCCGCGGCGGTGGCCTTCCTTTGCAGCCCGGCGGCCTCCTTCATCACCGGGGAGGTTCTTGTCGTGGACGGGGGACTTTCGGCCTGATCTATCGGCCGCAGAGCTCGGCCACGACGTCCCGCACGGCAGCGGCAGCGGCGTCTCCCCCGGCCGCCTCGACGATCCGGCTCCCGACCGCCACCCCGTCCGCGAGGCCGGCCAGGGAGACCACCTGTGAGCGGCGGCGGACCCCGAATCCCAGGACCAGCGGCCGGTCACTGAGGGCTCGAACTCGTTCCAGCAGGCCAGCCCCCTCGGTCGGTTCGCCAGCCCCGGTGACCCCGGTCCGGGAGACGCAGTAGACGAAACCGCTGGCGCGGGCGGCGGCCAGGGCCAGTCGCTGTTCGGGAGTGGTGGGAGCGACCATGGTGCACAGGGCCAGCCCGGCTCTCGAGGCGGCGCGACCCAGCCCATCCATCTCCTCCAGGGGGAGGTCGGGAACCAGGACGCCGTCCACCCCGGCGGCCGCGGCGGCCCGGCAGAACTCCTCCAAGCCGAACTGGGCCACCGGGTTCAGGTAGGTCATGAGGACCACCGGAACCCGAAGCCCGCGTGACCGCGCCTGCGCCACCTGGGCCAGGGCGAGCCGGGAGGTCATCCCGCGGGACAGGGCCAGGCGACCGGCCGCCTGGATTGTGGGGCCGTCGGCGAGAGGGTCGGAGTGGGGAATGCCTACCTCGATGACGGCGCCGCCGCCGGCCTCGGCCGCCAGGAGCAGGTCAACTGTGGCCTCCGGCTCCGGGAACCCGGCCATCAGATAGGGGCATACCCGCGGCTCCTCGTCCGAGCTCGGCAGCGCGGCGCGGATCGCATCACCCGCAGTGGTCAAGCGGACTCCCAGCCGAGCACCGTCTCCAGGTCCTTGTCCCCCCGGCCGCTGAGGCACACCAGGATCGGGCCCCCAGCCGCCTGCAGCCGCAGGGCCGCGGCCACGGCGTGGCTGGATTCGAGGGCGGGGATGATCCCCTCCAAGCGGGTTGTGAGGTGGAAGGCTTCCAGCGCCTGTCGATCGTCCAGCGCGATGTACGAGGCTCTCTGGGTGGCCAGCAGGTTGGCGTGCTCCGGACCCACCCCGGGGTAGTCGAGGCCGGCGGAGATGCTGTGCGTGGGCAGCACCTGCCCGTCGGGATCCTGGAGGATGTACGACCGCGACCCGTGGAGCACGCCGGGGGTTCCCAGCCCCAGACTGGCTCCGTTCGCGCCGGGTTGGGGCCCGCGCCCTCCGGCCTCCACCCCCAGCAGCTGGACCTCGGTGTCCGGCAGGAAGGCGGCGAAGATCCCAATGGCGTTGCTGCCACCCCCGACGCTGGCGACCACCACCTCCGGCAGGCGACCAGCGAGCTCCAGCATCTGAGCCCGGGCCTCGCTGCCGATCACGGACTGCAGGGTCCTCACCAACCAGGGGTAAGGATGGGGCCCCACCACGGACCCAATCACGTAGTGGGTGTCGCGCACATTGGTGACCCAATACCGAATGGCCTCCGAGGTGGCGTCCTTGAGAGTGGCCGCCGGGTCCCCGACGGGCTCAACCCTCGCCCCCAGCAGCTCCATCTTGGCCACATTCACCGCCTGGCGGCGCATATCCTCGCGGCCCATGTAGACGACGCACTCCATCCCCAGGAGGGCACAGGCGGTGGCGGTGGCCAGGCCGTGCTGGCCGGCGCCGGTCTCGGCCACGATGCGGTGCTTCCCCATCCGCTTCGCCAGGAGGAGCTGGCCGAGGGCGTTGTTCAACTTGTGGGCTCCGGTGTGGAGGAGGTCCTCGCGCTTCAACCAGACCGGCCGCCCGGCCCGCTCGGAGAGTCGGCGGGCGTGGTGCAGCGGCGTGGGCCTCCCGGCGTATCCCGCCTCCAGCCCGTAAAACTCGGCGAGGAAGAGGGGATCGCTGAGTGCCTCGACCGCGGCGGCCTCCAGCTCCTGGAGGGCGGGGACCACGGTCTCCGGTACGAAGCTCCCCCCGAACTCGCCATATCGCCCCCTGGGGGGCGGCGCGGTCACGATGAGACGGCCGGGACCGTTCATGCCCCCTCCGAGGCCTCGCGGGCGGCCGCCACGAAGCGCAGTACCAGGCGGCGGTCCTTCCGTCCCGGGGCAACTTCCAGTGACGAGCTGGCGTCCACCCCCTCCGGCCGGACCACCCTCACCGCCTCGGCCACGTTCTCTGGAGAGAGTCCTCCGGCGATCCACACCGGCCGGTGCCTTGCCAGGGCCGCGGCCACCTCCAGGTCTGCCGGCGCACCAGTGCCCCCGGCGCCCTCGGAGGTCAGCGAGTCCACCAGGACAGGGAGGGTGGGCCACCACTCCGCCGACCGGCGCAGCGCCAGCCGGTCACCAGGCAAGAAGGGCAGGATGGAAACTGGCAGTTGGGTGATCAGCGCCCGGGGACAGCTCCGGAGGTGAAGTTGCAGGGCAGTGAGGTGACACGACGCGGCCAACTCGGCCAGCTCCGCCAGACTCGCATCCACCAGCACCCCGACCCGGTCGGCGGCCGCGCCCACATAGTCGGAGATCTCCCGCGCCTGCCGGGATGAGACCCGCCGGGGGCTGCCGGGATGGAGCACCATCCCGATGGCGTCGGCACCGGCGTCCAGCGCGGCCCGCGCGTCCTCCCTGGTGGTGATCCCGCAGATCTTGACTCTCAAACTGCCGCCCTGCTCAGCGCCAGGAGTTCCCGCAGCCGATCCGCCGGGTCCGGGGACCGCATCAGAGCTTCGCCGACCAGGACCGCGTCAGCGCCGCAGGCGATCACCCGGGAGATGTCGGCGGAACTCGATATGCCGGACTCCGAGATCAGAATGGCTCCAGGTGGGGTGAGAGGGGCCAGCTCCTCGGTGGTCCGCAGGTCGACCGTGAGCCGGTCCAGATCACGGTTGTTTATCCCCACCAGATCCGCTCCCACGCTGGCGGCGACCCGCATCTCCCCCTGATCGTGGACCTCCACCAGAGCATCCATGCCCAGATCGTGGGCCATCTGCAGGCAGCTCCGGAGCGTCTCCAGCTCCAGGGCGCGGACGATGAGAAGCACAGCATCGGCGCCGGCGGCCCGGGCCTCCAGCACCTGCTCCGGCCCGACCAGGAAGTCCTTGCGCAGGACCGGCACGGTGGAGGCGGCGCGCACCAAGTGCAGGTCGTCCAGCGAGCCCCCGAATTGGGCGGGCTCAGTGAGGACGGAGAGAGCGGCAGCTCCCGATTCGGCGAAGGCGGGAGCCAGCTCAAGGGGGTCGAGCCCGCGCCGAAGAAGGCCCGCGGAAGGTGAGCTTCGCTTCATCTCCGCTACCACGGCCAGCCCAGGGCCGGCGAGGGCCTTCCGAAAGCCACGTGGCGCCGGAGCGTCTGCGGCCAGTTGCTCAAGCTGGCCCGGCCCCTGCCTTCGGCGCAGGTCGTCGAGGCGCTGGCGGGAGCCGGCGAGAAGGGGCCCGAGGACCCCGTAGCGGTTGCGGGCGTCCATCATCCGGCGATCGAGAAGGGTGAGAGTCCGGGTCCCACCGCCTCCTCCTCGACCTGAACCATCTCCACGAGGGCAGCAGGGGGCCCCTCCCGGAGGAAATCGATGTACTCCAGTACCGCTGGCAGGGGGCCCTGGGCCACAGTCTCCAGCCGCCCATCCGCCAAGTTGCGCACCCATCCCATCAGGCCGAGCTCGTCGGCCCGGCGGGCGGCATAGGCGCGGAAGCCCACCATCTGGACCCGACCGCTCACCAGGCACCGCCGGCGGACCTCGGAAGGAGCATTGTGGGTCATCGTCCCAAGGTTAAGCGACCCGGCTGGGCCTCACTTGAGCACCGTCCCTCCGGCCTCCTCCTGCCGCGCCAGCATGAAGAGAAGGTCGGACAGCCGGTTGAGGTAGCGGAGCACCTCAGGATTGCCCAACAGACCCTGGCGCTGCAGGGAAACTGTGCGGCGTTCCGCCCTCCTCACCATGGAGCGGGCCAGGTCGATGGCCGCGGCTCCGGGCGAGCCCCCTGGGAGAACGAACCCCGCCGGTATCCCGACCTCTCGCTCGAGACGGTGCACCCATGCCTCCAGCCGCTCCGGGGCCTCCGTGGAGAGCACCGGGAAGTGCTTCTCCAACCGGTCCCGGAGGTGAGGGTCCGTGGCCAGCTCCGCTCCCACGGTGAAGCACTCCCGCTCCAGCTCTAGAAGACCTTCGGCGACCTCGCTCCGGGAGCAGAGGGACCGGGCCAGCCCCATGGCGGAGATGGCCTCGTCCAGGGCGCCGTAGGCTTCCGTCCGGAGGTCATCCTTGGGCACCCGCCCGCCGTATAGGAGGCTGGTCTCGCCCTGGTCACCTCCGCCGGTCACGATGCTCACCCGGCGCCAACGGCCGCCATCTCGGGCTGGGCCAACTCCTCCTCGACGTACTTGGTGGCCGCGATGGCGGCGGTGGTGCCGTCTCCGACCGCGGTGGTGACCTGGCGGGTCAGCTGCGCCCGCACGTCACCGGCGGCGAAGATCCCGGGGATCGAGGTCCGCATGTTGGCGTCGGTGAGGTAGTACCCCTGAGGGTCATGCTCCACGTGCCCGGCGACCAGCTGGGTGTTGGGGATGAAGCCGACGAAGATGAAGACCCCCCCGACCGCGAACTCGCTGCGCTCGCCGGTGCGGACGTTGCGCAGCCTGAGGGAGGTCACCCGGCTCTCGTCACCGGTGATCTCCTCCACGACGGTGTCAAGCAGGAACTCGATCTTGGGGTTCTGTCGGGCCCTCTCCAGCAGCAACGGCTGAGCCCGGAACTCCTCGCGACGGTGGATCACCGTGACCTTGGAGGCGTAGCGGGTCAGAAACGCCGCCTCCTCGATGGCCGCGTCTCCTCCACCCACCACTGCCAGGTGCTCCCCGCGGAAGAAGGCCCCGTCGCAGACCGCGCAGTAGGAGACACCGCGGCCGGCGTACTCCTGCTCCCCAGGAACCTCGAGCTTCCGGGGCTGGCCGCCGGCCGTGACGATCACCGCCTTGGCGTAGTAGGGCTCCTCCTCCTCAACCTCGATCCGCTGCCGTCCGTCGGGAAGTGGGACGATGGCGGACACCCGCGCAGATACCAGCTCGGCGCCGAAACTGAGCGCGTGCTCCGCCATCTTGCTGGCGAGCTCCGGTCCGGTGATCGAAGCGAAGCCGGGATAGTCCTCGATGGCCTCGGTGTTCAGCAACTCCCCGCCGGGCAACCCCGCTTCGAGCAGCAGTGTCCGCTTCAGCGCCCGTCCCGCGTACAGGGCCGCCGTGAGCCCGGCGGGGCCCCCTCCCACGACCGCAATGTCGTACTCCCGTTCCGTCACGACGCGCCTCCAGATGGCCAGAACTCTCCTTCAGCTTACCCACTAGGGGAGGCGTCGAAGCCGGGATCAGCCCGCCAGCACGCCCTTCAGCGGGTCGGAGCTCACCCCCTGTCTGGAGTAGCGGTCCCAGACCTCGTTGCCACCCTGCTTCCAGCTCACGCTGGGGACTTCGAGCAGCACCCGGTCGACCCGGTCCCGCAGGGATTCGACGCGGGCGATCACCGACTCCAGCAGGGTGTCCGCGAGGTAATGGGGCTTGAGGCCCAGGTCGAGCAGGTGTTGGTGCTTGGCGTTGTAGTAGTGCTCCTCCATCTCCACCCGGGGGTTGGGAAGGTGGGAGATCTCGGTCTTGAGCCCGTGGCGCTGGCGCACCTTGGCCACCAGCTCCGCCAGCTCCCGCACGCTGAATTGCTCGGTGAACTGGTTGAAGACGCGGCACTCGCCCCGCTCAGCAGGGTTTTGCAGGGCCAGAGTGATGCAGGCCATGGTGTCGCGCAGGTCGAGGAATCCGCGGGTCTGCCCCCCCTTGCCGTACACCGTGAGCGGCTCACCCACCGCCGCCTGGGCACAGAAGCGGTTGAGCGCCGTGCCCCAGATGGAATCGAAGTCGAAGCGGGTGCTGAGCTCGGGGTGGCGGACGGTGTCCTCGGTATCCAGCCCGTACACCACCCCCTGGTTGAGGTCGGTGGCCCTGACCCCCCAGGCTCTGGTGGCGAAGTAGATGTTGGTGCTGTCGTGGACCTTGGAGAGGTGGTAGAAGCTGCCCGCCACCTTGGGGAAGGGGAGGCGGTCCCGGCGGCCGTTGTGCTCGATCTCCAGATACCCCTCTTCGATGTCAATGTTGGGAGTGCCGTACTCGCCCATGGTGCCGAGCTTGATGAGATGGCAGTCGGGCACCCGGTCCCGGATGGCGAAGAGGAGGTTCAGGGTCCCCACCACATTGTTCGCCTGGGTCAGCACGGCGTGGGCCCGATCCACCATCGAGAACGGGGCGCTGCGCTGTTCGGCGAAGTGGATCACGGCCTGGGGACGAAACTCGGCCATCAGGGCGTCGACGGCGCGGAAGTCACGCATGTCGGCCCGGCGCCAGATGATCTCCCTCCCCGTCAGCTTCCGCCAGCGCGCCGTCCGCCTGGCCATGGTGGCGATGGGGACAAGGCTGTAGGTTCCTCCCTCTCGGTCCCACCGGCGGCGGGCGAGGTTGTCCACCGCGACCACCCGATGCCCCAGGCGAGAGAGGTGCATCGCCATCGGCCAGCCGATGTAGCCGTCCGCACCCAGCACCGCCACCGTGAGTCCCGAGGGTTCGGTGGTGCTGCTCATGTGGTGAAGTCTCCTCTCCGGATGAGGGGCCCGGACGGAGGCCGCGGTCCCAGTAGAGGGCGATCGTGCCACATCCCCGCGCGGGGGGTCAAACGGACACTTGCCCCCCCGGGGCCGGGCGAATCGGCGCCCGGCAGCCCCTCCGGTCATCGGCGTCGAGGCGGACAGCACCCCCACCCTAGCTCAAAGCCCGCCCGTTCGCCCGCGGCGGGGATGGTCCGGGTCGAAGACGGGGGGCGTTCCCGCACCTTGGACGACGGGGCCGACCGGGGGCACCCCACCCGGGCGGCAGCTTGCGATCCGCAGCTTTACTCCCTGCCGGCGAGTTCCGGCTCTGAGCCGGCGGTCGGCCGGCGGCCTACCCCGCGGTCCACTGCCGGATCACCGGCAGGACCTCCAGGAGCGGGATGGCGAACGCCCCCACCCCGAATTTGGCCGCCAGGGTCATGATCCCCACCACCTGCCCCTGGGCGGTGAGCACTGGTCCGCCGCTGTTTCCCGGAAAGATGTGGGCGGGGATGCGGATCAGATCTATGTAATTGGTCAGCTGTCCTGGCTCGGCATCACCAACCGTGGCCCTCTGGTTGAGGCCGTCCACCAGGGAGACGGTGACCGGGGGATGTCCCGTGGCTCCCTGGGACGCCAGGACCACGACCGCCTGCCCCATGGACGCGGAGGCGGTGTCCAAGGGCAGCGGCGATTCGGTGAGGCCCTCAGCCTGAACCTCGGCCAGGTCGAGCTGGGGGTCCGAGTTCACCACTCGGGCCGGGTACTCCGCTCCGGACGAGGTGACCACGTGGAAGCTCAGCCCCTGGCTGACCACATGGTCGTTGGTGATGAAGTCCCCGCGGGAATCCACCGGCCATCCAGTGCCCAGCTCCTCGGAGGCGGTGCCCACCGCCACCACGGTGACGATCTCAGGAAGGTCCTGGCCAGCGATCTCTTGGAGGGCGGTGCCGGTGCCCGCGGCAGTCGGTGTGGGGGTCGGGGCCAGAGCCAGGTTGCGGGCCACATGGTGACCGTCGGGAGTACGGCGCGCCAGCGAGAGCCCGGCCGCGGCGCCCGCGGCCAGTCCGATGGCGATCACCGCCACCCCGGCTGCCACGCGGGTCCACCACCGATGGCCTCGGTGCGACAGCGGGTACTCATCCCCTGGGCTCCAGGCCTCGGGCTCCCAGCCCTCCCCCACTGGGGAGAGGTCAACTCCGGGCGGATCCCAGGGAAGCGGCTGCCTGGGGGCTGTCCAGCCACCATCCGCTCGCCCGCCCTGCTCCGGGACGTGTGTTTCCGTCGTCAAGCCTCCTGCTCGGCGGCCGACTCCAGATCATGCCGCCCCCGCCGCACCGCACTCCGATGTGCAGGGTAACTCCGGGACCCTCCGCCAGGGCCCCAGGTGGTGCCGGGAGCGGGACTCGAACCCGCACGCAGTGACCTGCACAGCGCCCTGAACGCTGCGTGTCTACCAGTTTCACCATCCCGGCCGGGCCTGCCAATCGTACCGGATGAAGGCTCGGGGATCGAGCGCCGCCGGCTCACCCCGTCCACTCCACCACATTCGTGAAGAGCTGGGCGGGATCCCCCACCGCCGGCATGCCCGGGGTGTGGGCCGAGTTCAGGTGGGCGTACACCAGCTCTGGGGTGTAGAGGAACACCGCCGGCATCTGGGTCCCCAGCTCCTGGACCACCACTCTGTAGGCGGCGATGCGGCTGGGCAGGGATGTGGCGGTGGCCAGCTGGTCGAGGGCGTGCGTCAGGATGGGATCGGCGGCCCCCTGACCGAGGTCGGCGCCGGCCGCACCGCTGCCGCCGAAGAGGCCGGAGATGTCGAGGGTTGGTCCGTTGTCGAAGCCCACCAGCGCCATCTGGAACTCCCCCTTGCCGAGCTGGGCGTTGAGGAAGGATGCGGCCGGGTATTGGACGACGCTCACGGGAATGCCCGCTGAGCCCAGCTGGGCGGCCAAGGCCCGGGCCACCGCCGGGAGGGGCTCCACGTCGGGCACGGCGAGGCGCAGCTGTAACGGTCTGCCGCCGGCCTCGTAGAGTCCCACAGGCGGGGTTCGCCGGTACCCAGCGGACGCCAACAGCTGGCCCACCGACGAGACTGGGGGTCGGGGTGGAGTGACGGCCGCGGCCCAGCTGATCGAGTCGGGTAGCGGCCCGAACTGTGGCCTCGCCATTCCGGGCACGGCTCTGGCGATGAGCTGGCTCCGGTCCACGAGGGAGGCCACCGCCTGGCGGATGGCGACTTCTGCCAGGGGCGGGCTGGACTGGTTGAAAAGCAGCTCCACGAAGGAGTAGGTGAGTACGTGCGCGCGCACCGCCGCGGGGGGCAGGCTCGCGAGCTCGGAGCTGGTGGCCAGGAGCCAGCCATCGACCTTGCCGGCGCTCATCTGAGCGGCCACCGCGGCAGAACTGGGCTCGAGCTGGATCACAAAGCGCGCGATGTGCGGACGTGGTTGATAGTTCGGATTGCGGGTCAGCACGACCTGGTCCGGCAGGTTGGCGGTCAGGGTGAAGGGGCCGGCGGCAGGCGGGAACGGGCCGGTCGGTCTCAGGCCCTCGCCCAGGTAGCGCGCGGGCTGGTCGTGGTACGGGGCCTCGGGGAGGATGGGTAGCTCCGCCGTGGTCGCGAAGTTGGGAGCTGGCCCGGGGAGGATGAAGGTCCCGGACCAGAAGGAGCTGGCCTCCAGGCTGATCCCCAACCAGGGGGCGGCCAGGGATGGGTCGGGGAACCTGCCCGACTGCAGGACCGCAAGGGTGAAGCCGACATCTCGCGTGGTGATCGGCGCTCCGTCGGACCAGCGCCCGCCCGGGGGCAGGGTGAAGCTCCAGCGCGAGCCACCGGCCTCGGACCGGAAAGAGCTGGCCAGCCCCAGACGCGGCGATCCGGAGGGCCCGGGCTCGGTGAGCCCGGGGGCGCTCAGGGCGGCCACCATCGTCGCCACCGGGCTGGTGGGGTCGAGCAGGGAGCTCAGGGGAGACGGACCGGTGGGGGCGACGAGCCCCTCGGTGAAAACCTGGTCGGCGCCCAGCTGGAGCAGTCCCAAGGTGAGGGCGCCAACCCCCACCAACATGAGCGCGGCTGTGGCTGCCAGGGCCGGTAACCGGAGAGGATGACGACGACGGTCGAAGGCGCCCGAGAGGCTGAGGTGGTCCCTCAGCCGACCCGGATTTGGATGATGGCCACCAGGGCGAAGGCCGCCGTCAGCCAGATCGAGGCGCGGAAAAGCCCCTTCTCCAGACCGCGGCGGGTTCGGTACCCGCCGCCCATGTCCGTCCCCCCGCCGATGGTGCCGCCAAGGCCGCTCGACTTGGGTGTCTGGAGCAGGATGGTGATCATCACCAGTACTGCCAGAACCACCTCGAGGACGGTTACCACGGTTTTCATCAGCTCTCCACCACAACGCCCGGGGGATTATAGCCCGGCGCGGGATGGCTCCCCTCTCCAGTGGGCAGCTCCTCGAACTCAGCTCCCTCGTCCTGGCCGGCGAGGATCCACGCGGTGGCCCGCCTCATCCTCCCTTGGTCCACGGCGCAGACCACGTACACGTACCCCGGCCAGGCGTGGTCGCGATCGAACTGGCTGGGGCGGGCGGGGTGGTCCGGGTGGGTGTGAAAGAAGCCCAGGATCTCCTCTCCTCGCGAGCGGCCGGCACGCTCAGCGGCGATGATGTCCCGGGGGTCGAGCTCGTAACGGTCGTGGCGCCGGTCCTCGACCAGGTTGCGGCCTGGGAACACCTCCGAGACCTCCCAGACGCCTTCCCGGGCCTTCCCCACCAGGACACCGCAGCCCTCGAACGGGTAGGCGGACTCGGCCAGTTCGCGCATCCTCTCCCACTGGCCCCCGGTGAACCTCAGCTCCCGCTCCGCAGCTTCGTTCATACCCCTCCGTACAGACCGCCACTCAGGTAGCGGTCGCCGCCGTCGGCGAAGATCAGGACGGCCACCCCCTCCCGCAACCCTGCCTGGATCAGCTGGCGCACTCCCCAGAGTGCCAGGCCAGACGAGTGGCCTGCCAGCACTCCCTCGTCGCGGGCCAGCTGCCGGGCCGCCTCGTACGACTCGCTGGTCGGCCCCAGAAGGTGCCGGTCGGCCAGGCTGGGGTCGTAGATGCCGGGAACGATGGCGCTGGACATATGCTTCAGGCCCTCCAGACCGTGGAAGGGATCGTCGGGCTCCAGGCTGACGCACTCCACCTCTGGGTTCAGCTCCTTGAGCCTCCGGCTGGTGCCCATGAAGGTGCCGCTGGTGCCGAGGCCGGCGAGGAAGTGGGTCACCCCGCCCCGGGTCTGCTCCCAGATCTCCGGACCGGTCGACTCGTAGTGGGCGCGCCAGTTGGCCGGGTTGTTGTACTGGTCAGGGTAGAAGTATCCGGCTGGATTCTGGCGCACCAGCTCCCGGCAAAGGCGGATGGCACCGTCGGACCCCTCCATGGGGTCACTCAGGATCAGCTCAGCCCCGTAGGCACGCATGAGCTGCTTGCGCTCCTCGGTGACGTTGGCGGGCACCACCAGGCGCACGGGGTAGCCGAGAGCGGCCCCCAGCATCGCGTAGGCGACCCCGGTGTTGCCGCTGGTGCTGTCGATGATCGTCTTGTCCCGGGTGAGGCGCCCCCGGCGGATTCCGTCGCGAAGCATCCAGAGGGCGGGCCGGTCCTTCACCGATCCGCCGGGGTTGAGATACTCGGCCTTGGCATACACCTCGAGATCAGGCGCCAGCTCCTCGAAGAGACGCAGGCGGATGAGTGGGGTCGCACCGACGAGGTCGACCACGCTGCGGTCATCCCCTCCCGGCGCCAGCTGCAGGCGACGGTCGCTCATCACAATTCCAACTCTAGCAGTCGGATTAAGCCGGCCGGCT
Organism: bacterium; assembly: GCA_021816695.1. Lineage (GTDB taxonomy): Bacteria > Chloroflexota > Dormibacteria > Aeolococcales > Bog-877 > JAJYXT01. Next base: position 30,771 of record JAKAXE010000006.1, read on the forward strand.
CCACCGCCGAGCGGGACTAGACTGGCCCGCGGAGCAGATGAGGTGGTCAAGAGCCCGGCTGCGGGCGCCGCGGATGTCCGCGGGAATGATGCTGGTGGTCGCGGTGATCGCCTTCCTGTCGGTCTCGGCGGTCGTCGACGTGCTCACCAGCATCGGGTCGGTAGGCGGCTCTGCGGGCCCTCCCCGGGCTCAGCTGGACGGCAACCTCAACCTCAGTGGGCTGCGTGTGGGTCGTCCTGCACGGCTCACCTTCGGGCTCTTTCTGGCGTCGGGAGGCGCCATGGACCCCGCCTGCGTCGGGGCCAATCTGAGCCCCGAGTTCCAGGTGGTGCGGGTCACCTTCCTCAATTCCCCGGGCAGCCGCTGGGCCGACAACGAGTCCTGCGGGCAGATCCTGGAGACCAACTCCACGATCCCAGTGGTGATCACCGTGGTCCCCCGGTACCCGGGGGACTTCTCGATCGCCGCCCGTCCCAAGGTCCACTCCCGGAACGTCGGCCCGGGACCAAGGGGCACGGTCTCAGTCCGGCCCTGAGCCCTGGGCGCAGGCCGCCAGCAGGGCTGCGTGCACCCGGGGTCCGGCAGCCACGATGTCGCCGGTGCGCAGGTGGCTCCCCCCTCCCTCCCAGTCGCTCACTACTCCGCCCGCCTCGGTGACCAGCAGAGACCCGGCGGCGATGTCCCACACCTTGAGCCCCAGCTCGAAGAACCCCGAGAAGACCCCTGAGGCCACCAGGGCCAGGTCCAGGCTGGCGGCGCCAGGACGGCGAGCATCCTCGCAGCTCTCCAGCACTCGCTGCAGGGCACGCAGCAGGCGGGGCAGCCGCCGCTGCTCCTTGAAGGGAAAGCCGGTGGAGACCACAGCCTTCTCCGGCGCCGAGTCAACGACGCTGAGCCGCCGCCCCTCCTGGTCAAAGGCGCCGCAGCCGCTCCGCGCCGTGTAGGTCCAGCCCAGGAAGGGGGCGTGGACCGCCCCCACCGCGGGGCTCCCATCCACCAGGAGGGCCACCGAGACACCGACCATGGGGAAGCCTCGGCTGAAGTTGGTGGTCCCGTCCAGGGGATCCACCACCCAGCCGGTGGGGGAGCTAGTGCCGCCCGCCTCCTCAGAGAGCACCGGGAGATCAGGGAAGGAGGCCCGCAGGATCCGCACCACCACCTCTTCGCTGGCCCGGTCCACGTCCGTGACGTAGTCGCCGGGCGCCTTGGCCTCGGCGCGATGGGGCCCCACCCCTGCCGCCCTTATCACCGCCCCGCCCGCCTGGCTGGAGTACCTGGCGGTCGCCAGGGCGAGGTCCAGGTCTACGGAGGTGGGACCGAACTGGCTCAGCGCCGGCCCCGGCCCCGCGGTGGCTCCCGGGAGACCTTCTTCTTGTGCTTCTTGGCCTTGGCGGGAGGCGCTGAGGGGATGAGCTCGGGCGGTGGAGCGGCTGGCCGGGGCGGAGGCGAGGGGATCTGGGAGTCGGTCATGCTCATATGGTGACAGCTAGAGGCCACCGGTGGGTGCCTTCGCCCATCGCCTCAGGTCCAGAGTCGGGCCGGGTCTCGTCGAATGACTCGGGGCCCCCCAGGGCGCAGCTTCAGCACCACCCGGCCCACCACCCGGTCAACTGCCACCGGGCCGAACTCCTCACTGTCCGTGCTCTCTTTCCGGTTGTCACCGGCCAGCCAGACCAGCCGCCGGCGTGAGCTGACGGCGGCCACCCGCTTCACCAGCTCGAAGCCGCCACGGCGTGGGTGTTCGGCCACCACAACATCGCCCACGCGCGGCATCCGGCCCCTCGTGGGAATGAGGACGGCCCAGCTCCCCTCCTGGAGGTCGGGCTCCATGCTCCTCCCCTCCACCAGGAGGAGCTGCGGAAGCCAGGGACCGCGCTGCGGTTTGCCGCCAGTCACGAACTGATGGTAGTTTGGACGGGACCGGAGGAGATCTCCGACAGCACCAAGGTTCGAAGGGAGGCGGCCATGTCAGTTCGCAAGCTCGCCGCGCTGGTCCCGCACCGCGTGGTCCACGCCCACTGCGACATCCCCTGCGGCATCTACGACCCCCACGAGGCGCAGCTGGCGGCGCAGACGGTGGAGCGGATGGTGACTCTCATCCACGGCCTTCCCGACGCCACCTCGGAGGCCAGCCGAAACTCCTTCGTCCGCATGGTGGAGGTGAAGGAGCTGCACGCCGAGAAGGTGAAGCACGAGGTCCAGATCATTTGGTCGGACTACTTCAAGCCCGAGCACCTAGAGAAGTTTCCGCAGCTGCACGACCTCACCTGGAAGACCCTCAAGGCGGCGTCTGCCTGCAAGCAGTCGGTGGACGCGGAGAAGGCTGCTGAGCTGCGGCGCCAGGTGGATGAGTTCGCCCGGATCTTCTGGGAGACCAAGAAGTAGGGTCGCGGCGGCCGAGCCTTTGGCGAATTTCCCGGAACTCCTTTGCGAATTTCTGCAGGCGGGGCTCCGGGGTCGCCAGAGGCATGTCGGCGTAGGGCCACCTGAGCTGCCCACAGCCATGAGTCCTCATGGAGGGCCCGGCTGGGGTGCCGAAAGGCACCTCGGGCCGTGATCAGGGCGCGCTGAAACGGAGTCTCAGGTCACCTCCGCCGCTGTCGGCCTGCGGCTACGCCGCGGCCGGGAGTTCGCCCGTCGGTGGGCTGCCCCGGGTCTCAGCCGCGGCCCTGGCCTGAAGCCTCAGGTTGTGCGTGACGGCCGCCACCGTGAACAGGAGCGTCATGGAGGTCACGCCGCGGAGCCGGAACGATCCGGGACGCAGTCCGATCACGTCGGAGTTCTTGACCTGGCTGAACTTCCGCTCGATCGCGGAGCGCTTCCGATACTTCTTCGTCCAGTCCGGGCTCCCGTAGACGGGGTACTGAAAGGTCCACGGGGCGAACTCGGCCTTCCAGGTCCCGTTCCGAAGACAGCACGCTTCGTCCTCGCCGTGATCTCCAGAGCAGACCGCCAGGGACTTGTCCCGGTTGCGCATCGAGCCGGGGACCAGCGGACATCCGAGGCGGCGGTTGCGGAACAGCGGAGATTGCACCCGGATCTCACTGGGCGTCTCCCCGCCATTGGGCAGGAGCATGTACTTCAGCCGTTCCGCCATGTTGGCGTGCCACTTGTCCTTGAGCTCCTTTGACGCCCTGATGTCGGGCTTGGGCAGGTCCCACAGCCGCTTGGGCACGGACGGCACGAACGGCCACCCGTCCAGGATGACGCAGCCTCGCCAGCTCGGGGTCTGCCCAGCCTGACCCTTCTTCAGGTCGAAGACCGGAGCGCATCCCAGAGACCTCACCTCCTCCAGGAACGCGGGGGCCTGCGAGAACCCTCGGTCCATCGCCAGCCGTTTGACGGTGAGCCCTTGGTCCAGCATCCGCCTCAGCAGCCTCAGGGCGGGCGGCTTGTCGTCCTGGTCGGCGGACCCGACCGCGATGGAGGAGAGGTACTCCTTGGGCCCGGTCTGGCAGTAGGCCTGAATGCCGTAGCCGAAGTAGCTGCGAGCCACCTTGCCGTTCTGCTCGATCACCCGCCATCTGGCGTCCGGGTCCGAGGCCCGCTGGCCTTCCAGGATGGCCGCCTGGCTGATCTTCCTGCAGGCGGCATCGATGAAGGTGGTGTCGACCGCCCACTCCTCCCCCGCCTCATCCTTTGGGAAGCTCTCGTCGATGAGGCGGTTGGCGAACTCGGTGAGCACCTCTTCGGACCCCTTGGCCTCGACCAGACTCTCCAGCGCGCTCAACCCTCCCTCGGCATCACCCCGGCTGGCGCACACCCCCCGCTTCAGGGCCGCCAGAGTCCGGTACATCTGCCACCGGGAGGGGCGCGGCCAGAGAGTGTGGGAGCCCGGCACATCGATCACGCTGCCGGGGTCCCACACGGCGGCCAGCTCGTCTCGGTTGGCGTGGCTGAAGAAGATCTCGACCTCGGTGATGGGCAGACGGCGCCTGTTCCCGTTGACCAAGATAAGGCCGCCGAACAGGACCCGGAGGGGAACCAGCTGCCTGCCCCGGCGACCGCGGATCGCCCGGTCCACCTCGTCGGCGAAGGGCCGAGTCTGGGCAAGAAGACTCCGCTGGAAGGGGAGCAACTCACTGGCGGTGGGCGAGGCAACCACGGTCAGCCCCGCTCCCCTCTTCCACCTGGTTCGACGCCGCCCATCCGCCCGGCCAGTTCCTCCACGCTCATGACCGGTTCACTGGCGTACTGGATGAGGCCGGCCAGGGCCCGGAAGGAGCCCAGCCCGGCCGCTCGCAAGAGGGTCGGGATCGGCGTGCCCAGGGTCAGCTGCTCCGCTATCCATGCCCGGCGGAGCCTTCCCGGATTGGGCGCGCGGGCGCCACGGACAGGCTGGAGGCGACGGTCGAGGGCCCGGGAGAGCTGCTTGTTCCGCCACGCCGGGGCCGGCGGGAGGCAGTCGGCGATGAGGCAGCGGGGTCCGGCATCGATCGCCAAGTGCCCGAGGTCATCTGCAAACCGCCGCAGAACCGGAACCTGCCGGACAGGTCCGGGGCCTGCCACACGGACCCACAGGCCGGCATCCGGCTGGTGGAAGACGGCGCTCCCCGCCAGAACCTGGATCTCAGCGGACTTCAGGCCCGCGCCCCGGGCCAGCAGCAGCTGAGCCTGAAGGAAGCGCCTGGTGCTCTCGCTCCTGACGGTCCCGACCGCGTCCCAGGCCACCGCGAACTCCCGGTCCGTCGCGGGCGGGGCCTCCGACAGCCAGGGCTCCTCCTCGCTCGGAGGGAACAGGGCCGGATAGCCGCGCCGGAACCTCCGGATCTGGCCGCGCTCGACGTATTTCGTAGGCCCGGACAGCCGCTTCGAGGCGACCGACCTGATGAACCGCTCGATCTGCACGTCGTCCAGAGCACGGTCGGGGTCGAGCTGATCTGGATTGTCCCCGGTCAGCCAGTACAGGTACCGCGCCAGTGTGCTGAGGAGAGGCCTGGACACCAGCTCTCTGGCTGGGATGGCATCGCGGTTGGCCGCGAGGATGGCGAGCAGCAGTGGCTGCACCAGCTTCCACTGGGCGTCGTCATCGACGTTCCGGGGCAGGTAGGTGCCCTCAGCCACTGCCCTGAACGGATGCCCCGGCGGCAACTCCAGCAGCTCCTCGACAGGCGTCGTGCTGGGGCCTCGCCTACTCAAGCGAGGTCGCTCCAGGGGCATGCGCGATCCACTTCGCCCCGGTCTGCCTCCAGTTGCGCTACGCTGTCCATCGGCATCCGCTCTCCTGATGACCTGTGGATGTCCAGCGGGCCGTCCTCGTCTTCCCAGCCAGGACGGCTCGCCACGTGTCTGCCCCGAGTGACCAGCGAGGGGCTCAACCAGCCCCTACATCCATCGTCTCCACTCTGTCAAGCTTCACTTCCTTTTGGCTGCCGGAAACGGCACGGGGATGGCCCCAGGCGATGCCTCGAAGTGACGCCGCGCATCCCTCCACCCCTCTACGCGAGGGGAAGACCAACTGCCGGGGACGCCCCGGCTGACCGCCTCCCCGGTCTCCCGAGAGGATTCAAAGGCGCAGTGATCCCCAGCCTGGTGGTACCCGATGAGATCAAGGGGCGGGAGTGGCTCCCGTGCGTGGCGGCGCTTCCTTTGGCTCCGGTCATCGGTACTAATGGGCCCATTAGTTCCTGGACTGTGATTCGTCGCGACCGCGATCGCCGGTGCTCCCTCACCCATTCACGTAGTCCGGAAACCTCCGGTCGAGTTAGTAGTGTGCCGCCCACATGTCCGCGGCCGGCAGGCCCACCGGCTTCACGCCTGCTCTCCTTGTCGGGCCGCCTGGCCCCGGAAAGACCACCTTGATCTCGGCGTTCGCGGAGGAGCGCTTGGGATGACGTCGACCATGATCTCTGCGCCGACCGCATCCGAAGACCTGGCCTACATCCAGGGGCCCGATCGCCAGTACCGGCAATCCGCCCCCGGAGTGGTAATGCCAGCCTTCCGTGCCGCCGAGACGTCGCGACTTCTGCTGGTGACCGATGAGCTCGACAAGGTCGGCGGCCGCCTGCCTGGACTGCCTCCCCCACCAGCTGGCTGTTGGAGCTGCTGGCATCCGACACCTGGACTGATCGCTACTCGGCTTGCCATATCCGACCGCCAGCATGGTCTGCACCGCCAATGAGACTGAGCCGATCTCGGCTCCGGTGCTTGACCGGCTCGACATGATCGCGGGGCCAGTCGTGCGACTCCGGGCCCAGCTATCGGTGGTTGAGGCCCACCTCTGGCAGCGGCTTCTTGAGCGGCATTCCCCCACGGTCGATCAAGTGGAGTTCAGCGTGGAGGCGCGTCACCTTCTGTGGGTCCCTCTAGGTCTGGCGATTACACCACCAGACTTCCGTCCCCCGACCGCCCGCGTCACGGCTGACTATTGAGCCACTGGATGACGGGATCGATGTGGTCTCTAAGGTCTGTGACCGTCATTGGTATCAAGACCTTGGGGTTAAAGGTCGCGAACAAAGGGCAGCCCCCCTGAAGTGGCGACGGCTGGGAACTCGAAGTTGGCAGTGGCCATGAGAAACAGGCCTGCTGAGTTCCGACCTGGCCGATCAGGACGGGAAAAGAGTCAGCCGTCTTGATCTTGAACATCATCACATTGCCAAAGTCCCCACTTGGGCTTCCACCTGCGGGCGTTCCAACAACTGTAACCCCGGGCAGCTGACTCAGAGCCGCGGAGAAAACAACTGCTGCGCTTGCTGTTCCCCAATCCTGGGCCACGAAGACCTTCCCGTGGAAGACGGAGTTAGGCGCCGCTGGGCTGACTGCTCCGCACCCGCTCACGCTCACCGCACTTGGGTCTGGAAGATAAGCGAGAACAGCGTTGGTAACACAGTCATTGCCGCCAGCATTCCCCCGGACGTCGAAAAGGACACGGTGCAGGTCATCCTTCTCCACAGTGGTGAAGAAGTCCCGCAGGTCGGAAGTTAAGGTCTGACTCAAGCTCATCGTGTAGATGTGAAAGACGCCGTAGCCGTGGGACGGGTCCACGTACCAGGCCGGGGGATAGTGGTCGAAGTCTGGCACTTCACTGGCGAGCCACTGGACGACTGATGTCGGGTGGTCGGACTTTCCAGGCTGCTTGACAAGCCACTGCAGAACTGATCCTGGGTGGGCTACCAGGGATGGCTGAACCGTGACGGTCTTCACTCGCCCACTCGGTTCCTTCACCGTCATACGAAGCGCGTCACCGGAGTTAAGCGCTCCCGTCCAGTGGAGCAGGTACGGGAATGATAGGTAGAATTGGCCCAGCTGCCTCACCCAGTAAGAGTTGCCGGCCATCACGGACTTCAGATGGACGAGCATCTTCTCCGGGGTGATGTTCCCCAGCTTGACTACCTGTGAATAAGCGGGGAACGAGGAACGCCCCGCAGGAAAGGAGGACACCGCCAGCCCGTTTGCCGCCCAGGTGAATGCGAGAGGGTAGACTTCTGGCGAATCTAAGAAAAAATAGACCTCTGTGTGTGGACTCTTCGCGAACAATGCCAGCTTGTTGAGCCACTCCCAAGCAAGCCAGTATGGTGCTCCCGGGTCGCTCCGGGCCGTAGCTTCAAGGCTAGCTGCTAGCTGATCGAACTGGATCCGCTGAGTCGGCTGGCGAAGTACCGGGTCCTTGGTCTTCAGGACTTGGGCCAAGGACGCTATCTCCTTCACCGACTGAGGGGTTGACCGAGTCAGTCCGACCCCGACCACCACCCCGATTGCGATCACGACCGCCAAGACGCTCGCAACGAGGATCCGCCATCTGTGCAACAGGCAAGCCCGCATGGTGCCCTTGCCGCACCACAAACGCAATTTCCTCCAACATCTCAAGACTCGAGACTTCCTGAGCAGGCACCACCAAACGGAGTTGATGGACGGTCACGTGGCGGGCTCAACGATTCAACAAGAGAACCTCGGATGATCCAATCCTCAACCCCGCGCTTAGCTTGTCGGTGCTCACGGCTCCTCTTCTGAACGCCATCCATCAATATCCGCAAGGCGGTGAACTCTATCTCCTGTCGCAGCCACGTGTCCACACCGATTTCCACCGGAGCCCGTACGCCAACACGCCCGACAATGGCCCTCCATCACCCCTCACAGCATTAGCCTGATAGGCCCAGTCTACACCGACCGAGCCGTCCAGAGTCGCCTTGCCAGGGGCCGAGCCGCTCTGACGGCTCGGAGCAACAAGGACCACAGCATGACGAACCCTATAACCAAGCTGAGCACCTCTCCGAGCGGCAGCCCTGAGTGTCGGCGACCGCTAAGCGCTCGCAGGCTACTTTGAAACAAGGGTCCGATCTGAGTGAACGAATGCACTACCACCGGAGCGAACCCAACCATGATCACGTAGATAAACCCCATGGATAGGACCCAGAGTACAAAGGTTGTAATTCCGAACCACAACGGGTGGGCAGTCTCACCCTCATTGCTCTTCCGCCCACGAACACGATTCAGTGCAGCAAGAGCGAAACGCCGACCCTGTCGCGACAAGTCCGTCACCCCCAATGCGTCGCAGGCCACCCAGTATCCGTCAAACCGAAGCAGTGGGTTCAGGTTCATGATTAGCCCGCCTGCGATCAATACATCGGCGGTCCAGAACACGCTGGACCCTGTCAGAGTCCCGAGCATCACGTACAGCGCGCCTACACCGCACTGAAACATCACACCGCCCAGATCAACCATCACTCGAGCCTTGCGGCTCAACAACCAGCTCTCACTAACGTCGCTATACAGTGAGGGCCACACTAGGTACAACGTGAAGCCAATCGGCCCGGGCCGGATTCCAAACCGTTTGCTTGCACTCGCATGGCCAAGCTCATGGCCAAGCACTGAGACTAGGAACAGGAGGTATCCCAGCCCCAACACCACGCCGGTGAGACTCAGGCTGCTTGGTCTCACGACTATGCCTATCAGCACTCCTGCCAGAATAAAGGCCATGAGCATTGCCACGCCAACGCTCGAGAAGGCGGTCTGCAGCCCTCCACTCAGCGTATTGACCAGTCCTTCTGGTAGCAGGGGAACGTGGAACCAGTAGCTGCCACTGAGTCGCCGAGGCGCGCTATCGGCCCGGACAACTTCCTCCCTTAGATGCCCAAGCGCCTCATTCACTCCTGCTTCAGTGACCGGCCCAGGCGACCGGCGAGCCAACTCTGCCACGATCTTGCTGCTCGTCCATCCTTCGGCATCGGCCTGGAGGAGAAAGTACGCGGTTGCCGAGACGCTCAGGAGAGTGCCCCCGGGAGTTCGATAGATGAGTCTCGGTCGGCCAACCGCATCCAATCGCGTGGGCACGCTCTGCCCCAGGCCCTTGCCCTCGGGCAGCGAACCCGGACTCGCGCCCATCACCTCTGGATGCATGTCCTCCCTCTTTCCCATCGACAGCCATTCACGGAACAGTCGAGATCCGCTCAGAGGTCACACGGGGAGGATACTACCACCTCCTTGGACTGTCCAGCCACAAATTGCACGTAAGCTTCGGCCACCATCGAACGAAACCGACTCCCGTAGCCGTCGCAGAAGTTGGCATCGATTCGTCCCCGGCTCCCCTCCGCCATCACGGCGCATCCACCCCCGCAGTTCAATGCGTACCGGCAGCGGCGGCAAACGTCATTCGACGTCACATTGCGACTGCGCCACATCTGGTTCATGCGCCCTTCGTACTCCACGGTGCCATCCTCAAGCACATGGCCGATTCTGAGGCGCACGTCGCCCATACGTTCCCAGCATGCATAGATGTCCCCAAGAGCGTCAAACAAATGCATCCCGGTATGCGCGCTACAGAACGCGGAATGCAATTGAGGTCTTTGTTTGGTCTGAAATATTCCTAACGCCCTCTCTCGCAGCGCGTCGTCCGGTCGAGCAATGGAGTCGATTTCCGGATACTCTTGGCGGAGTTTGTCCAGTGCATGGTCCAGTTCCCAGCTCGTAAAGGTGCGGGCTCGACCGCTTGCGCCCTTCCCACCGCGGATGGGCGCTGTGTAGGCCGTGAAGTTAGACCGGCCTACCCATCCCCGATGCTCGAATATGCTGCCAAGTTCCACGAGCGACAGAATATTGTCCTTGTCGACATTGAGGCGAACCTGGACGGCGACGCCCCGATCCAATGCAAGATCGATGTTGTCGGCAATCCGTTCGAAGGAACCGGTACCATCCGCGTAAATGCGTCGCTTATCGTGCTCATCAGGGGGGCCGTCGAGTGTGATCTGAACCTGACTGAGCCCCCCCTGACCAGGGGGGGCAAGGAGATCCTCGTAGACATTCAAATCGGTCGCATTGGAGATCGCCCAAAAATCGGTGAAATCTTGATCACGCCCGCGTTGGATGATGTAGGTAACGATTTCGCGATTCTCCCGGAGAAGAGGTTCACCTCCGAACAGTCCGAGCCGCCTCGAACCTGTGGCTACAGACTCTAGGTTGGCTGGGGATTGGTGGTCAATGAAGGCAATGCCCGCAAAGACGCGGTCCACCATAGTCGTAGTCATTCGCCGGAGAATAGGCCGGTAGGCAGGGTCCCTCCGCATATGGTCCTGGAAGCAGTAGAAGCATCGCAAGTTGCAATCATACGTGGGCAGGAGAATATACGTAGGGAGGGCCGTTGCTCTCTCGTGGAGTGTAATGGCCAGTTCACTGAAGAGTTGCTCTTCGGCCTCAATGGTCGTGGTAGTGAGAAAGCCTCTCTTTCGGAGATGGTTCACTGCGTCTTCGCTCGGCTCCACAAGCCTACCGTCCACCGAAGGCTCAGGCTGCCACACTCCATATAGCGGCTTGGGAGCCTTCGCTACTTCGAGGGCCCGCAAGTAGGTGGCTAGCGCCCGTGAGACTTTGCTGAACGCACCTGTGTAACCATGAACCAAAAGCATGTGTTCCGCATCGTCGGGTAGATCCACATATATTGTATAGCTGCTCGTCCGCAGTGGACCGGTTGCGTTGGTGACCTGGCAACGCTCTGGAGCCAGCGCCACCGTTGCGCTGACCTCGTCGGACTCTTCGTCAGGTGCGGCGGCTTGAGCACCGCCGCACCTTGTCCCAGCAGTGCCTCCAGAGTGGGACGGATCTGAGCTGACAACGGGCAACTCAACCTGCGCCCGGTGCCGGGTTTCATTAACCGCCATGCTCCACCTCCCCACTACTGTAGCAACGCTACGAGTCCTTCAATCGGGGGCTACCTAAAAGAAGTTGATGTTGCAGTAGGCACCGTAGCAACCGCAATCAACGTAACCATTGCACGAACACGTGTTGCCACCACAGTTCCCATTGCAGACGATCACCTCTGGAAGGAGACTGGCGAGTTCCAGACGTTGGTTTAGGATCTCGACATCGAGGTCCAGGAGGTTGAGGCTCTCAAACTCTTCCCCGAGTGTCACGGAGAGAGCCGAAGCCGTTACTGGCGTAGGCCGAACTGACATAGACACGCCCCCACTATTGGACCTCTGGCACCGTTGCCTTCGGACCCTGATCAGGCCTGCGAAGTAGCGGCCCCCACGAGTTCCTACTGACTAAACGTCCGGCATGCTACTCCACGGCATGGAGTGGCGGCCCCTTAGTTACAAGAACGTAACATCCGACCTCTTGCCTTGGCCGCAGTCCAGGCATCAGCGGTGGCGGGCGTACGCGACGTTGACAATGCCGATGACGATCCAGATCACCACATCCAAGCCGACTTGGCCCCCGCTCACGGCACTGCTAGAAATGCCGGTGCTGTTGATTATGGTGGCGGTATGGAGCGCGGCCCCGGTGGCTCCCACGCCAAGCCCAATCGACCCTAGCCCCATGACCAAAGAAGCCCAGACCGGACGCGGCGCAGCCACGTGACGATCCTGTCGGGCAAGACGGGCGTCAACCCGCCTGTCAATGTCTTCGCCGATTCGCTCGACCAAGCTCTCGGAGACCATCGCATCATACTCGCTGCCAAGGTGACTGTGTGCCGCTACCGAGGCGGCGATCTCTTCGCGCGTTCCCGTATCCACATTGCGCAGGATAGGCGGTGAATTCCGCGCCGTCAACTCCGCAGGGAACTGAACGGGGATCACATCAAAGTCAGCGGGGTGAGATGGGCGGGTAGGGAAGCTGACTTGTTCGGAGCGTGCTATACGAGTGCCGACGGGCCGTTGCGGCGGGTCGGGCCTGACGAGGCCGGGGCCTGCACTTGAGGCCAGCAGCTCTGAGGTCGCCCCCGGGGCCCAAGTCACCACGGACGCCATCCCCCCGGAGAGGCCCAGGCGGTGCCGGCCAACCTGCTGATCTCAGCCACTGTGAAAATTTGGCCGACTCACTGTGAAGCCCCTCGTCCAGGTGCCACAATGGGGGTGAATTCGATCTCACCTAGAAATTCGCAAATGGCTCCGGCCCTCATGCCATGAGGGTCGGGTGGGGCCCAAGCCGTGGGCGGGCCGAAAGGAGACGTGAGCTTGGAACAGGTCGACTTCCACTTTGACCCCATCTGCCCCTGGGCATGGTTGACCTCGCGGTGGGCGTCCCGGCTCGAGGCGCTCGGCGAGCTCGAGGTCCGCTGGAGGTTCTTCTCCCTGGCGGTTGCCCACCTCAAGGAGGGGGACGAGCCCGGCCCGGCGGCCGAACTCTGGGGCAGTCCCGCCCTGCGGCTTCTGGCGCTGGTGCGGAGGCAACAGGGGAACTCCGGCGTCGCCCGCCTGTACACCGCAATTGGGACGGTGGTGCACGAGGAGGGAATGTCGCTTCTGGCGGACGGGACCCTGCCCCACGCCCTGGAGCGTGCCGGAATGGACGCGGCGCTCATCGCCAAGGCGCAGAGTGACCGGACGCTCTGGGATGAGGTCCTTGCCGACCATCGGGCCGCGGTCGCCGCGTGCGAGGCGTTCGGGGTCCCCACCATCATCCTGGACGGGGGGCGGGGACCGGGAGCATTCGGCCCGGTGATAACCCGGGTTCCCGAGGACCGGGAAGCCGTCGCCCTTCTCCAGGACACCGTTCGCATGCTGAGGCGCGACTACCTCTTCGAGATCAAGCGGGACCGCGAAGGGCATCCACCGCTGGTGGGGGCCACGGGCTCCTGAACCGATCCCACCCCGCGGTCGGGATGAGGACAGGGGTGGCCGGGAGCCACGGGCGGGCACGAGGGGCGGCGCGTACTGGAGCCGCTAAGATCGACGGATCTTGGCTGGCCCGAACGTGAGCACTGGCCCCCGCTCCTGGCCCTGCGGGTGACTCCGCCTCCGGGCCTAGGGGAGAGGACACCTCGGGAGGTCCAACTTCGGAGCGGCTCGGAGCGGGCTTCGATCCGCTCCACGGGCGCCACCCTGAGGAGCTACCAGTCCCAAGGCCGGGAGCTTCTGGACGGCTTCAGCAGGCAGGGTTGGAGCCGGGATGGCCGCGGCCAGCTCCTCTTGCCGTGGCCCAACCGGATACGAGATGGACGGTATCGCTTCGCGGGCCAGAGCCATCAGCTACCCATCTCCGAGGTGGCGCGGAACAACGCGATCCACGGCCTCGTACGATGGGTCACCTGGCAGGTTGAGGAGGCGGAGCCGGAGCGGGTGCGTCTTGCGGTCGAGCTGACTCCCCAGCCTGGCTACCCGTTCTGGATGCGTTTCGAGGCGGGGTACCAACTCACCATGGGGGGGCTGGAAGTCACGGTGGCCGCCAGCAACCTCGGCCGCGGGCCGGCCCCGTTTGGGGCAGGGGCGCATCCCTACGTCCAGCTCGCGGGCCACGGGGTCGACGATCTCGTTCTCCGGATTCCCGCCAGCCGCCGTCTCACCGCCGACGGCCAGGGGATCCCCACTGGCGCGGTGGAGGTTGAGGGGACGGAATATGACTTCCGTGACTGGCGGCGCATCGGCCGCTTCATGCTCGACACCTGCTTCTCCGACCTCCCCAAGGAGGGGTGGACGGTCGAACTGGGCGTGCGCCCCGGGTTCGACCAGGTCCGGGTCTGGGCGGACTCAGCCTTCCCCTACGTCATGGTCTATAGCGGGGACGGGGTGAGCCCCCCTGCTCGCCGCCGCGCCGGGCTCGCCGTGGAGCCGATGACCTGCGCCCCCAACGCCTTCAACTCCGGACTCGGCCTGCTGGTACTGGGCCCAGGTGAGACGTTCCGCGGTCGCTGGGGGGTGTCGCGTGGCGGGTGAGGCCGAAGTTTCCGAGACGTCCGGCAAGGCAAGCCGATATGGCGACGGGTCAACTCCTCCGTGGCCCGCCGGCCCGCCGCCGGTCCTGATGATGGACCTGTACGAGCTCACCATGGCCCAGGCCTTCTGGTCGGCTGGGATGGCGGAGCTGCCCTCCACCTTCAGCCTCTTCACCCGCTCGCTCCCCAGGCAGCGGGGCTATCTGGTGGCCGCCGGGCTGGACGACTGCCTCTCCTGGCTTGAGCGACTCTCCTTCGGCCCGCAGGAGCTGAGCGCCCTCGAGCAGCTGGGCATCTTCCCTGCCGAGTTCCTGGACTGGCTGGGCGGCCTGCGTTTCCAGGGGGATGTCCGTGCCGTCTCCGAAGGCACCGTCGTCTTCCCCGACGAGCCGCTCCTGGAGGTCGACGCTCCCCTGGCAGTCGCCCAGATGGCCGAGACCTACCTCCTCAACCAGGCCACCCTCCAGACAACCCTCGCCACCAAGGTGGCCCGCTGCCGCCAGGCGGCAGCGGGCCGCCCCCTGGCTGAGTTCGGGTTCCGCCATGCCCAGGGGCTGGACGCCGGCATGAAGGTGGCGCGCGTCTGCCGGCTGGTGGGGGTCGAGGCCACCAGCAACGTTGCCGGGGCCCTGGAGTACGGGCTGGGGGTTTCGGGCACCATGGCGCACTCCTTCGTCCAGGCGCACGAGGACGAGATCAGCGCACTCCGCAACCTGGCTCAAGCCCTCGGGCCCCGCGCCACCCTCTTGGTCGACACCTTCAACACGGAGCGCGGAATCGCGGCGGCCGTCCAGGTAGCGAGCGAGATGCGCCAACAAGGGGTGGAGGTGGCGGCCATCCGGCTCGACTCCGGGGACCTGGACCAGCTCTCCCGCCTCGCACGCCACGCCCTGGACGCGGCGGGCCTCTTCCCGGTGAAGGTGATCGTCACAGGGGGATTGGACGAGTACCGGATCGCCGAGCTCACCGCCGGCCCCGATCCAGCCCCGATCGACAGCTTCGGGGTGGGATCGGCCATGGTGGTGTCCGCCGACGCCCCCCTCACGGACACCGTCTACAAGCTCGTCTGCTGCAGCGGGCGACCGGTGCGCAAGACCTCCGCGGGCAAGGTCACCCTCCCCGGGCCCAAGCAGGTCTGGCGGTCTCCGGGGTTCGCCGGGGACCTGCTGGCCCTGCGGGACGAGGCCGCCCCGTCAGAGGCACATCAGCCGCTCCTGGAGTTGGTTATGCGAGCGGGCCAGCGGACGGAGGCGGGTCGGCGGTCCCTGGCGGAGTCGAGCTCCCACCACGCCAGGGAGATGGCCCGCTTGCCGGCCGAGCTGGCGGACCTCGTGGCCCCGGAACCCTTTTCACTGCGCCTGTCGCCAGAGCTGGAGGCCCTCGTGGCCCGGATGGACCACTCCCAGGTCTGAGGAGTGGCTTTGCGGGGCCCTGTTTGTGCGCCTGGCGCATACAGATAGCACCAACTTTGTGTGCTGTGCCCATTGGCGGCCCTCGAGCGCGGCGGTTATGTTCCGCGGGATCAACCCACCCCTGAAGGAGTGACCACGTGGACGTAGCCGTCGACGAGGCGGCGCTGGGTAGCGCTGCCGAAGGACACCAGCTCAAGGCAAATGTCTTGAGCCTTTTCGACTCGGTGGTCATGGGCGTCGCCGGGGTGGCGCCGGGCTATTCGATCGCGGCCAGCACAGCGGTGCTTTTCGGGGCGGTGGCCCTCAGCGGCCCGGGGTCGCTTCTCTACTGCGGCATCGCCATGTTCGGGATTGTCTGGGCCTTCAACTACCTGGGCCGGGTGGATGCCAACGCCGGTGCCAGCTATGCCTGGGTTCGGCGAGCCCTCATCCCCCAGCTCGGGTACGTGGCGGGGTGGGCCCTGGTGGTCTCCGCCCTACTGTTCATGGTGGCGGGATCCTTCCCCGCCGGCGCCGTCACCTTGGGCCTCATCTCCAGCAGCCTCGCCAACAACACCTTGGCAGTGACCGCGGTGGGCGCCCTCTTCTTCACCCTGATGGTGGTGGCGGTGCTGGTCGGGGTGCGGATCACCGCCCGCCTCCAGGTCATGATGTCGACCGTGGAGCTGGCCATCCTGCTCCTGTTCGCGATCCTGGCCTTCGCCCACGGCGGCACCGCCCACGCCTTCAGCTGGTCCTGGGTCTCGCCGACCAGCTTCCATGGCATCAACGGTTTCTTCGCCGGGGCGCTGGTGGCCGCCTTCTACTACTGGGGCTGGGACACCACCGCCAACCTCAGCGAGGAGACCAAGGAGGCCAAGGTCACGCCCGGCTTCGGCGGGATCTTCGGGGTGATCGTGGTCTTCGCCCTGTTCATGGCCTTCACCATCGGCTCGAACATGGTGCTCACGGCCAGCCAGGTGAGCCACAACAGCGCCGATGTGCTGGACGTCCTGGGCCAGACCGTCTGGCCCGGGGCGGGCGGCAAGCTGATCGTCCTGGCCGTCATCCTCTCCACCGTGGCCACCCTGGAGACCACTCTCATCCAGGTGACCCGCACGCTGTTCGCCATGGGCCGCGATGGCACCCTGCCCCGGGCCCTGGGCAAGATCCACCCCACCTGGAGGACCCCCTGGGTGGCCACGGTCGTGATCGCCGTGGTCTCGGTCGGTCTCTTCGTCGCCTCCAACTACGTGGGAAGTGTCTCCACCATCCTCACTGACGCCATCAACGCCATCGGCCTGCAGATCACCGTGTACTACGGGCTGGCCGGGCTCTCGGTGGTGGTCCTCTACCGCCGCCAGCTGTTCCGTTCCAAGTCCAACTTCCTCTTCATGGGGTTGTGGCCGCTGGTGGGAGCGATCTTCATGTTCGTGATGTTCGGGGAGTCCATCCCCAACCTCTCCCCCACCGCAGACGCCGTGGGCCTGGGAGCGCTGGCCCTGGGCCTCATCCCTATGGCCTACTACTGGGCCCGCCGCAACCCCTACTTCAACCGCGTCCTCCCCGAGGAGAGGCTGGCACCGGAGGCCTGAGCCCGGGAGGAGGCGGGGCCACAGCCCCGCCTCCTCCCGCTCAACCTCCGATCGCCCGGTCGATCTCAGCCATGACCGCCGTGTCCAGGTGGGGCAGCACCTCCAGGGCGGCGAGGTTCTCCAGCACCTGCTCCCGCCGGGTCGCGCCGGTGATCACCGACGACACCCGCGGATTGGCGGCGCACCAGGCGATGGCCAGCTGGGCGGTGCTGCAGCCGAGCCGCTGGGCCACCTCACCAAGCCGGCGGGCCGCAGCGTTGCGGGCTGGGTCGGTCAGCTCCGGCCGCAGCCAGTCGTATCCGGCGATGGTTGCCCGGCTGCCCTCGGGCACCCCATCGACGTACTTTCCGGTGAGGACACCGGAGGCCAGCGGGCTCCAGGTGGTGAGCCCCAGGCCGAAGTCCTCGATGAGGCGCCGGTACTCCACCTCGACACGCTCCCGGGCCAGGAGGTTGTACTGAGGCTGCTCCATCACCGGCTTGCGGAGGTGGTGACGTTCGGCGATCTCCAGCGCCGCCCGGATGTCGTCCGCCGGCCACTCTGAAGTGCCCCAGTAGAGCGCCCGACCGCTCGACACCAGGTCGTGCATGGCCCACACGGTCTCCTCCACCGGGGTCTCGGGATCTGGCCGGTGGCAGAAGAGGAGGTCGACGAAGGGAAGCTGGAGCCTCTCAAGGGAGCCCTCCAGGGCCTGGAAGAGGTACTTGCGGTTCAGCGTCCTCGTGGTGTTGACCCCGCCATCGATCCCCCAGTAGAGCTTGGTGGACACCACCACCTGGGAGCGGGGCCAACCGGCCCGCCGGAGCACCCGGCCGAGGATCTCCTCAGCGCGTCCCCCGGCGTACACCTCCGCCGAGTCGAAGAAGTTCACGCCCCCTTCGTACGCCGCCTCCATGCAGCTGAGCGCCAGATCCTCGTCCACCTGGTTGCCGAAGGTCACCCAGGAGCCCAGCGAAAGCAAGCTCACCTTGAGCCCCGAGCGCCCCAACCGCCGGTAGGTCATGGTCGCCAAGTTCCACCTCCCAAATCACCTGCTGCTGACCAGATACGAGGGTACCCCGAAGCAGGTGACCTACCTGGGAAGCGAGGTCAACCAGTCCCGTAGCTCCTCCGAGTGCTCGCCCAACCCGGGGGCGGCGCGGCGGTAGGTCACCGGGGTGCGGGAGAGCCCCATCGGATCGGCCACCCCCCGGTCCGGAGCCGAGCCCGCACGCGGGAGCTGGACCACGGGCCCGAGGCCGTACCCTTCAGCGAGGGCCAGAGCCTCTTGCACGTTGTTCACGAGGCCGCACGGAATCCCCCTACGGGAGAGCACCGGGACCCATTCGACAGCGCGGCGCCGGCGGAGGGCCGCCTCCAGCTCCCGCCGGAGCTGATCGCGGTTGCTGACCCGGGCGGGATTGGTGGCGAAGCGGAGATCCCCTGCCAGGTCGTCCCGCTCGAGCACCGAGCAGAGCGACCGGAACTGCCGATCGTTGCCCACCGCCAGGGCAATCGGGCGGTCCAGGGTCTCCAGGAGTTCGTAGGGCGCCACACTGGGGTGGCGGTTACCCATCGGCTCGGGAATGACCCCCGCCATCACGACGGAGGACGCCTGGTTGACCAGGGACGACAGCAGGGTGGAGAGGAGGTTCAGGGAGATCAGCTGTCCCTTCCCGCTCCGGTCGCGCTCCCGAAGGGCGGCCAGGACCGCCACCGCGCCGTGGAGTCCCGTGAGCACATCCACCAGGGCCACGCCAGCCTTGGTCGGCGAGCCCGGTGCCGGACCGGTGACGCTCATCAGTCCGCCCACGGCCTGGACCAGGAGGTCGTATCCAGGAAGGCTGCGGCCCTCCCCGGCACCGAACCCGCTGATCGAACAGTAGACGAGCCGGGGGTGAAGTCGGGAGAGCTGCTCGTAGCCCAGCCCCAGGCGCTCCATGGTTCCGGGACGGAAGTTCTCGACCACCACGTCCGCCCGGGCCACCAGCCGGCGCGCCACCGTCCGGTCGGCCTCCTCGCCGAGATCCAGGACCAGGGAGCGCTTGTTGCGGTTCACCGAGAGGAAGTAGGTGCTGCGCCCCTCCGCGTCCCAGGGCGGGCCCCAGTGCCGGGCGTCGTCACCCCCATCCGGCCGCTCCACCTTGATCACATCGGCTCCCAGGTCGCCGAGCAACATGGTGAGATACGGGCCGGCCAGCACCCGGCTGAAGTCGGCCACCACCAGGCCTCCGAGGGGGCCAACATCCCCAGGGGTCGCAACCGGATCCTGGTCTGGCACCAGTCGACCTTGCTGGGAACCGCCAGGCGCTGTCAAGGTGATCGGAGGGGCGCAGGTGCTGCTCGGCCCTCGCGGTGCCCGCGCTTCAGCGTGGGGCGAGTTCATCGTGAGCCCCGCGTACGATGGAGCGAGTGGCGCAGGGTGTCTGTCCCGCCGGACTGAGAGCACACCCGTAGAACCTCATCTAGCTGGCACTAGCGAAGGGAAGTCATGACCGAGCCCACCTGGAATCCCTCCCTGCGAGCAGTGGTGACCGGGTCACCCCTGGTCCACTGCCTCACCAACATCGTGGTCGCGGGCTTCACCGCCAACGTCCTGCTGGCGCTGGGTGCATCTCCGGCGATGGTCGAGAATGCCGAGGAGTCTGGGCCATTTGCCAGGGTGGCGGGTGCGGTGCTGGTCAACCTGGGGACCCTGAGCGCGGAGCGGGAGGCGGCGATGCGCTCGGCAGCGGCGGCGGCGCACAGCGCCGACCGCCCCTGGGTGCTCGATCCGGTCGCCGTCGGGGCGCTCGAGCACCGCACCGTCCTGGCTCGCGAGCTCCTGAGCCATCGGCCAGCCATCATCCGCGGCAACGCATCTGAGATCGCCAGCCTGGCCGGCGTCTCCGGAGCGGCCGGCCGCGGGGTGGACTCCAGGGTGGGCTCGGCAGCGGCAGTCGGACCGGCTCGGGAGCTGGCGAGGGCAAGTGGGGCAGTGGTGGCGGTGAGCGGCGCCGTCGACTACGTGACAGATGGCCAGCAGGTGCTGGAGGTTTCTGGGGGAGACATCCTCATGACGAGAGTTACGGGGGTTGGGTGCGCGCTGGGGGCGGTGATGGCCGCCATCCTGGCGGTGGGCAGCGACCCGCTCCGAGCTGCCCAGGACGCCTCCGCAATCCTCAAGGAGGCGGGAAACCGGGCCGCCTCCCCCCCGCTCCCGGGGCCTGGGACCTACGCCGTCCGACTCCTCGACTCCCTGGGAGCCCTGGCCCTGGAGGCGTCCTCCTGACTCGCGGCCGCGTGGGGGCTTGGGATGGCGCGTCGGTGACCCGGCCTGGCTAGGAGCCCGGCCCGGACGGGCGAGCACCCGGGCGCGCCAGGCCCTATTGTTGTGGCGCAAGTTCTGGCTTTCAGTGGAGCCCCATGTTCACCTTTCCCAACCCCGTGAATGAGGTGGCCAGCCGAGTGGTGGCCTCGGGCGTGGTACTGGTCGCCACCCTGGCACTGGCGCTGCAGCTGCCCTGGGTGAGCGCGATCCTCGCCTATGGCTTCCTGGCCCGGGTGGCAACCGGTCCCCGGCTCAGCCCGCTGGGGCAGCTGGCGACCCGCTGGGTCGCACCTCGGCTCAGCGCCTCGCCGCGGCTCGTGCCCGGTCCTCCCAAGCGCTTCGCCCAAGGGATAGGGGCGGTGCTGACGGTGGCGGCGACAGCCGCCTGGTTTGGACTTCACGCGGCCACCCTGGCGTACGCGCTCCTTGCGGTGCTCTTGGCCGCGGCCTTTCTCGAGGCCGCCTTCGCCTTCTGCCTGGGATGCTGGCTGTTCTCCCGACTGATGGCCGTGGGCTTGATCCCCGCCTCGGTGTGCGCCTCCTGCATGGACATCAGCCGACACCGACGCCCGGCGGACGTCTAGCCAGCCGCTTCCGGGCGGCCAGGGGCTGGCCCGCACTGGGCGCGTTCAGCTCCAGGGCGGGTACGGGGCCTAAGATCGCTGGGCATGCCGGAGGAGATCAAGCTTCGCATAGGGAACCTCGCCAAGGCGGTGCTGGTCACCGGCCAGGCCTACCAGGATCCCAAGGACGCGCTCAACGAGTTCATCTCCAACGCCGCGGACGCCTACCTGGCGGCCGATCGTAGGGGTGGTCGGATCACCGTGGTGCTGCGGCGCCAGGGCCGCCACCCCCTGATTGCCGTCGATGACAACGGCCCTGGGATGGACGCCGATCAGCTGCGCCGGGTGGCCGGGAGCCTCTTCGAATCTCAGAAGGAGGGGGACCCGCGCACCCTGGGCGAGAAGGCCATCGGGCTGCTGGCCTTTCAGCAGCTGGGCGGGCGCTGCGATGTGGTGACCCGGCCGGAAGGTGGGGACCAGACCCATTGCCTGCACCTGGGTCGAGGCAGCACCATCGCCAAGCTGGAGCTCTCGGAGAGACGCCGGGCCAGGGTGGGGCCTGGCACCACGGTTTACCTCGGGGATCTGGATCCCGACGCCGTTCGGGGAATCACTCTGAGGAGGTTGGTCGACTACCTGCAGCGGCGCCGCGGAGCTGCCATTGAGCGCGGGGACTACAGCATCGAGGTGGTGCAGGGCACACACTCCGAGATGGTCGCTCCGTTTCCGCCAGACGGGGTGCGGCTGCCGATCCCTCCCCGCTCGACGCTGCTGGGCCGGGTGGAGTTCTCGCTGCAGGTGGCTCCCCGGCCGGACCATCGTCGGCGAGTCGCCGTGGTGGGGCGGGCGGGTACGACCATCATCGATGACATCTCCGATCTGGACGATTTCGATGGGCCGCCATGGAACAGCGATCAGGTCGCTGGGCGGATCACCTTTGAACGACTGCTGCAAACCGCCGGGCGGCGAGGCATTCTCCTTGATCGTGAGGTCTACCCCTTATTCCGCACTGCGGTCCAGGAGGTGGAGCCCTACGTGACCACAACCCTCAGCCGGCTGACCGAAGAGTCCGAGCGGGAGGTCAGCGACCGGGTGTCTGAGGCGGTCCGCAGGATCTTCGGCCGGGTCCTCCGCGAGCTGAGCGACCTGGATAACCCGATGCGCAGCTGGCTGGGCACCGAGGACGGTGACGGGGCGGAGCTGCAGCTGCTGGTCGATTTAACCGATGAAGGCCAGTTCGGCCACGACGATCTAGAGACAGGCGCCGAGGACTTCCCCATCTCGCTGCAACCGGCGGCCCGGTCTGAGCGTCCCCCGGGGCCGCCCGGGTTCCCCGAGAGCGGCTCGAAGGCGGAGCGGCAGCGGTCGCGCCACCTGCCAACCCTGATCCCCGATCCCGCCCCGGGAGCCGCACGGAGCCGCTTCGACCCCGAGACGGGTGCCGTGCTCTACAACCAAGGCCATCCCGACTTCCTCCTGGTGCGCGGTGACGAGATGGCTCTGCTGGACTACCTGGCCACCCTGGTCGCCAAGGAGTACGTCCTCTACAACCATCCGCGGGCAGCCCCGGAGGAGCTGACCGAGGAGCTGATACGCATGCTGGTCCGGGTGCGCCGCCATCTGGTGCGCAGCGGGGCGATGGGGCACCGTTCCAGCGCCGGAAGAACACCAGCTCGCAGCCAGCGCGATATGACACGGGTGGGGACCGCGTGATCCGGCGGCGACCACAGTCCAACATGTCGGGGCATCAGTTCGCCGGGCATCCCAGTTGTCTCAGGAGATCCGAGCATTGAATGACCTAACCACCTACCTGGACACCCGGGGGCTCCCCGACCGGCTGACCGGCGGCGCGCGCCGCATACCGATCGACACGCCAGCGGGGCGCCACTTCGTTTGGACCAAACGTATCGGCAACAACCCCAGCCTCAAGGTCCTGCTCCTGCACGGAGGCCCGGGATCGACGCACGAGTACCTGGAGGCCTTCGACAGCTTCCTCCCCTCGGCGGGCATCGAGTATTACTACTACGATCAGCTCGGGTCGGGGAACAG
The DNA here is from genome assembly GCA_021816695.1 of bacterium. Classification (GTDB taxonomy): domain Bacteria; phylum Chloroflexota; class Dormibacteria; order Aeolococcales; family Bog-877; genus JAJYXT01. The sequence continues at coordinate 53,741 of JAKAXE010000006.1, forward strand.
CGACCAACCCGACGCAACCGAGCTGTGGCATTTGGACCGTTTCGTGGACGAGGTCGAGCAGGTGCGCCGGGCGTTGGGGCTCACCCCTCAGAACTTCGTCCTGTACGGGCAATCGTGGGGCGGGCTGCTGGCCATGGAGTACGCGCTGACCCACCCCGGGCAGCTGCTCGGCCTCGTCATCTCGAACATGATGGCCAGCGCCCCCGCGTACACGACCTACGCCGAGTCCGTCCTCGCCCCGCAGATCGACCAGGCAGTGCTCGCCGAGATCCGGGCCCTGGAGGCGGCTGGCGACACCGACAACCCGCGCTACCTCGAACTGCTGATGCCCAACCACTACGAGCGCCACGTGCTGCGCTTGCCCGCCAGCGAATGGCCCGACCCGGTGCAGCGGGGCTTCGGCCACATCAACCCGGCGATCTACGTGCCGATGCAGGGTCCGAGCGAGCTCGGCATGAGCCGAGAGGCCAGGCTGGCCCACTGGGACCGGGTGAGCGATCTGGAACGGATCACCGTCCCCACCCTGGTCATGGGAGCGGAGCATGACACCATGGACCCGGACCACCTGCGGGAGATGGCCCGGCTCCTACCTCACGGGCACTACCATCACTGCCCCCATGGAAGTCACCTGGCCATCTACGACGATCAGGAGGTGTATTTCAGCGGTCTCTTGGACTTCCTGACTGGCCTGGCGCGCAGTCCGGGTTCGGAATAGCCGATCCGACGGGCGCACCGGAGCGACAACTCAGTTCGGCATGGGCGACCTGGGAGTCGGAGCATCAGCGCGGGTGGCGCAGGCTGGGTCGGTGCCAGCAGTGCAGAGGGCATTCTCCGCGCGAGTGGTTGCGCTCACGAGCTGGCGGGTCATGTCTGTCCCTCGACGGGCCGGGCGAGGTCAAGGTAGCTGGACTGCCGCCGGCTTCGCCCTCGTCGCCACGGTGCCTAAGGTCGCTTGGTGGTTGCAGCACCCATCTGATGAGGCGGTGTGACGCCAGTAGGCACGCCGGGGCGTGCGCGGAAGGTGCCCCTACGGCGACGACCTGCCCCTCAGCTCCTGGTGAGGTCAGAGATCGCCTCGGGAGCTACCACCCAGCGCAGTACCGGGTACAAGATGCGCAAGCCGCGGCCTACGCGGCCAGCTTGTACAAGGCTGCGTTGGGCTCGCTGGACCGTGACCTCCCCAAGGTGCACGACCCCACCGAACGCCGCGAACGGCAGCATTTGAAGATCGATGAACAACGCCATGGCCGTGGCGATCACAACTGGAACGTGGAACAGAACCAGCAGGAAGACGAGCACCCCCTCGCGTATCCCAACCCCGTTCGCCGATATCGGGATGAAGGTCACCAAGAGGGCGATGGGTAGCGCCAGGGCAAAGACCCCCCACGAGACGTCGTGCCCGAGGGCACGACTGAACGCTTCCAACGACAGCAGGTTCAGCCCCCAGCCGATGCTGGCGGCCAGGATAGCGAGCACCAGCGCCCGGGGAGCCCCCCGATAACGGCCCATCGACCCCAGGAAGCTGGCGAAGTGTTCGGTGAGCTGATGGGTGCGCCAGGACTTGACCGTTCGGTCGTCCCCCCGCATTCGGGCGAGCAGCGGCGCCGCCACCAGCGCCATGCCCCAGGTCACCAACATCAGCGCCGTGAAGGCCGCAAATCCAACCACATCATTGGTGCGGAATCCGGTGTTCAGGACCACCGCCCCGGCCAATCCCCAAAACGCCATCCCCAGCATCCCCGCCATGCGGCTGCCAACCAGGGATGCAAGCACGGGTGCCAGGCCGACCCTCCGGCCCACCTGAATCGCTCGGGCGGCATCGCTACCCACGCCCGCGGGTACCACCTGATTGATGAACAGGCCCTTCATGTACCAGTTGCCCAAGTAGTGCCAGCCTACCCGCCCACCCGCACCGCGCAGCAGCAGGCCCCACTCCAAGATGCTCCCCAGGACCGCCAGCGCGGTTATAACGAAAGCCAGCAGGGCCCACGGCCCCTGAAGGCGACCGAACTGGGCAACTGCCGCCCCCAGGTTCACGGAGTGGACGAAAACACCCAGTGCCACCAGCGTGATCGCCACCCTCACCGCCGGGTGGCCGACGAACCAGTGCAGGTGCGCCATGAGGCGGCGCCAGGTCGGTCTGCGAACTCCCTGTGACAAGCGGCCTCCACCGGGCTGGGTGGGCCACCGGGCCAACGGCCCTTTGCACGGGCCAGGAGGAGGCGACGGCCCTCGCAAGCATGCCACTGGACGACCTGCTTCTGGAGCTGGGAGATCGGGACAAGGACCCCCTGAGGGTGATCCTGGAGCGGACGGTCCAGGATTCGGTGGCGGCGTAGTGGACCTGGGTGATCGCGGCCGGCCGCCACGAGCGGACCGAGGAGCGGGTCACCTGCCGCAACGGCCACCGTCCCAGGACGCTGGACACCCAGCTGGGGATGCTTCAGCTGGAGATCCCCAAGCTGCGCCAGGGGAGCTTCCTGCCCAGCCTTCTGGAGCCGCGCCGGCGGATCCAGTGGGCGGTGATCCAGGAGGCCCACGCGCACGGGGCTTCCACCCGCAACGCGGATGACCTAGTGGCGGCCATGGGAGGCTGCCAGGTATCCAAGAGCGAGGTGAGCCGGGTCTGCCAAGAGCTGGACCGGGAGCTGGCGGAGTTCCGGGAGCGGCCGCTGGACGACGCCCGGTACCCCTACATCTGGTTCGACGCCACCTACGGGAAGGTGGGGTGGGGGCCCGGATCGTCAGCCAGGCGGTGGTGATCGTGGTGGGGGTGCGGGAGAGCCGTGAGAAGTGCGCCCCGGGGGTGGACGTGGCCTCCAGCGAGAGCTGGCAGTTCTCGCTGGAGTTCGGCCGCTCCCTGCTGGCCCGGGGGCTGCAGGGGGTGTGGCTGGAAATCTCCGACGCCCATTTGGGGCTGAACCAGGCGCTGGCCCAATGCTTCCCCGGGGCCAGCCCCTCCCGTACCGGCCACCCACTACAAGCAGCTCCTCCCCCCGCTAAGGACCCAAAACAGCGAGGAACCGGTTATTTCCTGGGTGGGATCCCGCGGCCGTTGCTCGTAGTTCGAGTCCGGCTATGTGATTTTGACCTCAGCGGAGACCTCTATCTTCCCTATCGCAACCCCACTCCACGGCATGAGACTCCACCGCAGGACTGCTCGGATGTGTGGTGCGGTTTTCGGGGTGTTGAGCACCATCGCAAACGCGATGCTGTCCCCTGGGAGAAGAGTGCCAGCCGCAGCGCAGTTGAGTTCGTACTGCCTCACCACTTTGACGCTTTCCGCCCCGGACCCACCACCGAGGCTCTCGCTGTAGGCTGCGCACGTCTTCGCAAAGTCCACCGCGACGTGCGACTTGTTGGTCAATATCACTTGGTAGCGGAGTGCCCGGCCAGCGACGACCGAGTTCGGAGCCTTGAGGCGGGCTGAGAGCAGCGGAAGCTCAGGGTTGGGGGCTTCCGCTTGGAACGGGCTCACACCCAGGATCCCGTCGCAGGGAGCGATCGAGCCGGAATGCGGCCCGGAGGCGGACGCCGACACCGGGACCTGGATGTCACCGCCCGGAACCGTGAAGACGACTGAGCCGGCCACCTCCGGTGGCGGCGAGCAGGCCGTCCCGCCGGCTGAGAGATTTAGTGTCGGCCATGTCAGATCCAGCCAGGCCTGGCCCGGTCGAGTGGCGCCGGTGGCGCTCACCGCGAGACCAGGCATCAACAGGACAGGGGCTGAAGGTGGGTTCCCGAGTAGGTCGGGACCCGGCCGCGCCTGGATCTCTGAACCGGACGCGCTGAGAAGGTGAACCGTCGGCGTGCCGCTGAGCTCGCAGGGAAAGCTGGCCCGATCTGAGAAGACAAAGCCGCCGACCATTTGACCGCCAGTCAAGCCCTCGACACCGGTAAAAAGGACTGACAGGTCCTTCGACCGGCACGCCGGTGTGCCTGCAGGGACCGCCAGCGGGGTCGGCGAGGCGCCCGGCTCGGGCTTCAGAGAGGACCATGGGACCACTCGGGCCGCCCCTTGGGTGCCCGACTTGGGAGAGGCGGTCGCGGCGCATCCAGCCAGCGCGACGACGAGCGCAAGAATGGCTAGGGAGACCGCTCCCGTTCTGCGTCGATCTAGTCTCCCGCATCCTCGGGACTGGCCGCACTGGACCTTCACGCGTGGCTCAACGCGGGGTGAAACTTTTTAGTTTCTGAAGTGGGTCAGATGGAAGACAGCTCGAAAATTGCAGGCGAGCCAGGCTCGACGAGGAGAGAAAGGTCCTGGCTCCCACCCCAGCCCACTCCCAGCCTCTTGCACCAGGGATGGCCTTGGATTGGGGTCAACTCAGGGGTCAAACACAGTCAGCGACCAGCCTCATACCTCGCCAATCAGCCTGTTTTCATCTCAAGCCTGCTGGAGGCGACTCCGGGAATCGAACCCGGGATCGCGGTTTTGCAGTTCGGGCACGTTTGTTCGTCCGCGTCCGCCAACGTCCGTTCCGAATTCAAATCTGAGGAGCGCGAGCCGCTATTGGCCGCTGATGTCCGCCAAAGTTCGTCGGCGTTGCCGTCAGCGATGCCGTCAGACCTCGGACCCCGACTCAACCGCACGGTGGTCGCCATTGCAGCCGGCTGCGACCACAGTTTGGCATTGACCTCGAGCGGCACCGTTTACGCCTGCGGCAACAACGGCTACGGGCAGCTGGGCGACGGCTCGACCAAGAACAGCAGCACCCCCGTCGAGGTCAGCGGGATAAGCAACGTGGTGATTCTCGCCGGCGGCGGCTTCCACACGGTGGCACTCACGACCACGGGCGCAGTCTATGCTTGGGGGTACGACCGGTACGGCCAGTTGGGTGATGGGACAACCACAAACTCCTACACTCCAGTGCAGGTGAGCAATCTCAGCGGAGCGGTGACGGTGGCGGCCGGAGTTGACCACAGCGTTGCAGCCACCGGCGGGGCGGCCGTCTGCGACTGGGGGAACAACCAGTACGGTCAGATGGGCAACGGCTCCACCAGCGAGTCCGACGTGCCGGTGCAGCCCACCAGCCTGGGGTCGGTCGACACTCAGACCACTGCCACCTACACCTACGACGGCACCGGGCTTCGGGCCACCAAGACCGTGAACGGCACGACCTCCCACTTCACCTACGACCTGAGCTCTGGAACGCCCCTGATCCTCACCGACGGGACCACCGACTACGTGTACGGCCCCAGGGATCTGCCGATAGAGCAGCGACGCCGATCGCGCAGCACAAGACGGCTAGAAAGGTGCTCCAGGAGGCACCCGGTCGCACCCAGGTCACCGATCGCTTCCGAGGCGATTCAGGTTGCCTCAGCTCTGCGCGGCAGTTCTCGACTGCTTCAGCACCGGTGCTCCAGGGCTTGGACTCACTGAGGTCGGTCGACACGAACTCAGGGGCCGCCAGCCACCCCAACAGCGTCGCGAGCACGTTGCCTCACAGTGCCTCTGTTCGCGGACTCGCTGCTTCATATTGCAGCTATCTCACGGTCGGCTCCTCGACTGTCCTACGCCGATTGAGGAATCCGGCCTATTTCCCCATCTGGTGACCAGTAAGCCAACGGCCATAGGGACGACTCGCGCGCCGACGACACCTCGTGCTTCTGCAGGGCTTTCGTCGCCAGGAAACCGTTCGGCCCTTGGATCTCGCCGACCCGATCGTAGATTAGCCTTGCTCGTCGGCCTTGAGGGCTTCTCGACAGTCGGTCCTTATCAGTCCAACTCACCACATCGAAGTTCCCCGCGTGGCTCTGTCCGGTCCAAAAGCTGGGCTTGGGCGCCGGACCAGCCGCCTGCCATCTGGGCTTTTGCTGGTACGGAAGGCGCCGCAGCTTGAAACGGACCCCGTCAACGGTCCATGCGTATGAGTACCAACCGACGGACCTGCCGGACAGGGATGCGCGTGTCGCCGTCATATACAGAAGGCCGACCCCGGCCACGTCTTGTACAGGAACTCGGATGGTGCGGTAGCCTTTGGGGACTAGCAGTTCCTGGTCAGTCACGCAGATCGAGCGCCAGGTACTGGGGATGAACGCACCCAAAAGGACGGCAACTACTAGGATGACAAACCCCGTGATCACTGGAGCAACATGGTGCCCTGTCATCCCACCAACCAAGAGGTACAGTCCCAGCGCTAGGACCCACACCCAGAACACCAAAGCGATGACGCGAGTGCCTAGCGACTGAATCGGAAGCCGCATGGTGGGACGAGCTGTTGGGACGATCGAGTCAGGCCTCATGTCCAACCTTCCTGTGTGACCGATGCGCTGGCTAAGGGGTCCCCCTGACACCTGCAGTCTATCCACAAGCGTGCTGAGCTGCCGTCCACGATTGGTCAGCAGTCCAGACTCGGGCGGTTGCAGTGGGAGTGCGGACGCATCCCAGACCACTGCGAGGAAGACGATTTTCGTTACTGGAACCACCCCGCGACCCGGGCGGGTAGTGCCACCCTTCCGAGGGAATAGTCTTGGCGCCTTCTCCCCTCCTGGACGAGTTCGGCCCACTGCTGGCGCCAGCCCAGCGCAAGCTCCCGCCTATTCCCACCCTGGGGCTGAGGGGCTTCAGGCACGGTGAGCGCCAAGGCGTCACAAAGGGGCAGGGCAGGCAGTCGGCATCGATCACCGGCGCCCCCGGGACCCAGCACCCCCAGCCGCGGCCAGCTCGTGCCCGGCCCACCTCGTGATCGCCGCTCCACGCCCGTTCGGCAGGCTCACGGATCGCAAGTATCTGGAGTGTTTCAAGACTACCGCGCCCTGACAGCCAGCGCCAGGAGGCTGGTGCGAACGGCGACTCTGGCAAGGACCGCTAATGTGGCGCCGAGCCAGAAGCGCCTCGAAGAAGTTCGGACATCGACTGGGCGGCTGCGCGTTGCATGGTCGCGGTCACGTGCGAGTAGCGGTCGAGCGTGATCGCCACGGTGGCATGTCCCAGCATCTCCGAGGCGACCTTCGGATGCACCCCCTCGCTCAGGAGCAGGGTAGCTGCCGTATGTCTCAGGTCGTGGAAGCGAATGGCCGGCAGGCCGGCTCGCTGAAGCAGTGGGAAGAAGTCGCGCTTGACCAGGTGGTCGCGCTGCATGGGTCCGCCAATCGAGTTCGGGAACACCAGGTCCTCGTCTACCCAAGCCTCGCCGAGGAGCTCCTTCTCGTGCTGCTGCCGCTCCCGGTGCCTGATCAGGGCTTCGATCGCCTGGTCGGCCAGAGCCACCGCACGCCGCGATCTGGCAGTCTTCGGCGGCGCGATGCTGAGACCAGCCTCGGTCCTGGTCATGGTCCCGGTGACCTGCACCAAACCTCGTTCCAAGTCCACTCCGCTCCACCTCAGGGCCAGCAGTTCCCCCTGCCTCATGCCAGTGCTTACGGCAAGCACATACAGTGCTTCGAACCGGCTGCCAGCTGCCGCGCGACACAGCTCCCGCGCCTGAGTCCCGGTCAAGGTCTGCATCTCGTGGGTTGCCATGCGCGGCGGAGGGACCAGGCCGGCCACATTTCTGGGGACTACCCCCCAGCGGACCGCATCAGCCAGGGCCCGGTGCAGCACGGCATGAGCGTGGTGAGCGGTGGATGGGCTGATCCGCCTCCCCAACATCCGCCCGTGCAACGCTTGGACCTTCTGGACGCTGAGATCCCCAATTCGAGTCGCACCCAACAGGGGCAGGAGGTGGATTCGGCCCAGCTCCTCATACCTCGTCCAGGTCCGCGGCCGAAGATTGGACCGTATCGACGGCAGCCACACGCTCCAGAACCTCCCGAAGGGCTCGCGCGACCCCAGAGGCAGCTGACCCTCCTGATTAGCCCGCAGCGCCGAGACCAACTGGCGGCTGACCGACTCCCGCGTCTGGCCGTACAAGCGGTACCTGTGTCCACCCAGAACGACGGCCGCCTCCCAGCGACCATCCTTGCGCCGGTAGATGGTGCCTTCTCCAGCAGCCCGCCTACCCATCGCCAGGGCCCCTTCCCAGTAGAGCTGGATAGACGGCATGGTGTGGTCCAAGCGCAGGATCCTCTCGAGTGTGGAGGCCACCCCGCAAAGGGCCATGCCGGGGGGAGGTGTGCCGTGCGGACCGCGCTTTGTCATAGACCATTCCGCAGGGTTAGGTCCGCTGAGGGCGGCGATATGGGCCGTCGAGAGTTCGGCGCTCCGAACCAGGACGCAGCCGCGCACGTCGAAGGTAGCCACGGCCACCACGAGCCTGCCGCGCCGCAGGTGGGCTCCGCTGGCGAAGTCGTCCACCGACTGCCTAGATGCTTAAGGGGATCCTGATCTCGACCTGATCTGGGAGCCGCGTATTTTGACCCCACGGTGTTACAGGCACTCGTGGGGCCACCCAGCCCCGCAGCGCGCTCGAGACCGAGTCCGGGTGTTAGCGATCATCTGAAACTCCCCAGAGCTGATCACTGAAATTCCCCACCTGAGAGCGGCATGGGGGGCCGTTCGGAAGGGTTCAAGAAGGGGCAGGGCTCCCCCAAGGTGGCGGTGTCAAGCCAACCAGCCGGAGGAGCCCCAGCCCATGATCACACGGGGAGAAGACGTGGAAGCAAGCGCACTACGGCAGCGGGGGTGGTCGATCGCCGCCATTGCCCGCCACCTGGGGAGAG
>JAKAXE010000079.1 GCA_021816695.1 bacterium
ATCTCCGTTCCCGGCCCGGGCGCACCACCGGCACCCGGCCCTCGTCTGCCCAACGGCGCAACGTCACCGGGTGCACTCCCAGCACCTCCGCCGCCGCCTTGAGTCGCAGTAATGCCATGCCACCAAGCCTTACACATCACTCATGTTCGCTTAGCAACACACCACTGCTACAGACCCTGGCGGCTCGGCCCCCATCCGACATGGTTGACTTGGGTCAGTGAAACGGCAAGCTGAGGTAGCCGAGCTCATCCCGGCTCCGCGACGCAAACCCCTCGGTTACCGCATGGAGCGGACCAGCGCGTCCCCAGCGTCAGGGCGGGGGCTCCGGTGGCACTGACCACTGCTGGGCCCGCCCACCCCCGCACCGGCCTCGCCCTCACGGTGATCGTCATCGGCGTCCTGATGGCGGCGATCGACACCACCATCGTGGTTCTCGCTCTGCCGGAGATGGAGCGCGCACTCCACGTACCGCTGGCCCATGTGATCTGGGTGGTGATCGGCTACCTGCTGGTGATCACGCTGCTGGCCACCCAGGTCGGGCGGCTGGGGGACATGTTCGGTCGGGTGCGGATGTACGAAGCTGGATTCCTGGTCTTCATCGTGGGCTCGGCCCTCTGCGCTCTGGCCGGCAACGAGGTCACCATCATCGCCTTCAGGGTGCTCCAGGGGGTGGGTGGCGCCCTCATCACCGCCAACAGCGGGGCCGTGATCGCCGACACCTTTCCCCCCGAGGTGCGCGGACGTGCCTACGGCTACAACTCCATCGGCTGGAACGTGGGGGCGGTGACCGGGATCCTCCTCGGGGGGATGATCATCACCTACCTCTCCTGGCGCTGGATTTTCTGGATTAACGTTCCTGCGGGCCTGGTCGCCTTCGGGCTGGCCCTGCGGGTACTCCATGACACCGGCAATCGCTCCCGCCAGCGACTGGACTGGGCGGGGATGGTCACCCTGGGGGTGGGGCTCTTCGGCGTGCTCTGGGCCATGACCCAGCTCACCACCTCCGCCCTGGACGGCACCGTCCTGGGGTTCCTGGGCGGCGGGCTGGTGTTGCTAGTCGCCTTCGTGGTCATCGAGATCCGCAGCCCAGCTCCCATGGTGCCGTTCTCGATCTTCCGCATCCCGACCATGAGCCCGACCCTGCTGGCGGCCCTCTTCCAGTCCCTGGCCAACTTCGCCGTTCTCTTCCTGGTGATCATGTATCTGCAGGGAGTGCGCCGGCTCAGCCCCCTGGACGCCTCCCTGCTCCTGGTGCCCGGGTACCTCGTGGGAGGAGTGGTCGGCCCCGTGGCCGGCCGTCTCTCCGACCGGGTGGGGGTGGTCTGGCCGGCCACGGGGGGCCTCGCCATCGAGATCCTCGCCCTCTGGGTGTACTCCGGCCTGGGGGTTGCCACGCCCCTCTGGGTGGTGGCTCTGGCAGCGGTGGTGAACGGCGTGGGAGGTGGGGGATTCTTCCCGGCCAACAACGCGGCGGTGATGAAGGTGGCGCCGGGGCGGGCCTTCGGCACGGCTTCCGGCTTGCTGCGCACCTTCGCCAACGTGGGGATGGTCTTCTCCTTCACCGTGGCCATCCTGGTCGCAGCCCGGGCCATCCCCAAGGGCCTCGCCTTCGCGATCTTCGTGGGCACGACCCGGCTCGACCCTCATCTCTCGCAGGTCTTCACGGGTGGCCTGCACGCCGCCTTCTACACCTCCATGGCGTTCATGGCCCTGGCAGCCGTGCTCTCGGCCACCCGGTTGGCCGGACGGCGGCAGGGGCCGCCGGACCGCGGATCGGGGCGCAAGCCGGCCGCCTCCTCAGCCGCGTCCGGGCCCGCGGATCAGGGCCGGGACGACGTGGTGGTGCCAACCTCTCTCAGCTGACTCTGAGCTGGGTGGGGTAAGGTGATCTCGGGGCGGCCTAAGCCCCCTAAGGAGGCGATCTGGGATGTTCTACCGATACGGTCCGGGGCCTGTGGGGGACCACTGGTGGCTGATGCTGGTGCTGTTCTTGCTCTTGGTCGCTGCGGTGGTGGCGGTGGGCTTCCTCATCTTCCAGCGCTCGCGCCCGGTGGCCGTGGCCGGGGCGCCTGACCCGGCCGAGATGATCCTCTCCGAGCGGTTGGCGCGCGGAGAGATCGACGAGGAGGAATACCGCCGCCGGCTGGCGGCGCTCCGGGAGCGCTTCAGGAGTTGACCGCTCGGGCGGATTGACCCTTCAGCCGCTAACCTGACCTGGTGATTTCCGGAGGGCGCCCGCCAGGTTCCGAGGAGCCGCTTGGGGGAGTGGCGCGTGGCTGAGGGGCTGCTGCCGGTGGGGCTGGGCCTGGCCAGCCGGGGCGACCTGCGGGAGGCCGTGGACTACGCCAGGCGGGCGCAGGTGGCGGGGCTGGACTCGGTCTGGTTCCACGAGTCCTACTTCGAGCGGGACGCCGTCACCTACGCCACCACCGTGGCGGCCGAGGTCCCCCGGGTGCGAGTGGCGCTGGGGGCGCTCAACCCCAACACTCGGCACCCAGTTCTGCTGGCCATGACCGTCTCCGCCCTGGACGACCTGGCGCCCGGGCGGGTGATCCTCACCCTGGGCTCGGCACTGCCCCTCAGGCTGCTGCAGATGGGCATCCCCTACGACCCTCTGGCCGCCACCCAGAAGGTGGAGCAGGCGATCTATGACCTGCGCCGGCTCTGGGCGGGGGAGAGGCTGACCACCGCCGAGGGTCTGCCCGACTTGGAGCCGATGTTCGCCCCGCCCCACCGGGTGCCGATCTGGGTGGCGGGGTATCGCCGAGCCTTCCACGAACTCGCAGGCCGGGTCGCGGACGGCTTTCTGGCCAGGCCGGCGGAGTCCCTTCCCGCCTTCGAGGTGGGTGTCCGCCGGATCCGCGCCGCCGAGAAGGTGGCCGGCCGGCCGGAGGGAGAGGTGGAGCTGGCCGGGTACCTCCTGGCGCTGGCGGACTCCAGCCGCCGGGCCGCGCTGGACCGGGCCAAGCGGGAGCCCTTCGTCATCTACATGCTCTCGGTGCAGTCCGAGCCGGCCATGATCCGGGCCGGTTTGGACCCCACCATCCGCCAGGCGATCTTCGCCAAGTGGCGGGAGGAGGATTACACCGGAGCGGCCCGGATCATCCCCGACGACCTGGTCGACGCCTTCCTACTCTGTGGCACCCGGGAGGAGATCGCCCAGCGGGCGGACCAGTTCCGCCGGGCGGGGATGGGCCTTCCCATCCTCCAGCCGGTACTCCAGGAGCTGGAGCAGGTGGAGCAGGTGGTCGACGCGGCGGTGCTGTGCGCCGCCGTGGGCCCGGCCGCAGAGCGCGAGGTGGCGTACCGCACCCAGCTCTCCAGCTCGGACCGCGAGGGTGTCGGCCTCCGGCGCCGTCTGCGCGGCCTGCTCGAGGTGGTCCGCCCCTTCAGCCTCACCGCTTCGGCGACCCCGGTGGCTGCCGCCGGCGCCCTGGCCCTCGCTGAACACAAGATCGTCTGGCCCCTCTTTGCCATGGCCCTCGTCGCCGGGGTGCTGCTCCAGGTGGGCACCAACGTGATCAACGAGATCTACGACGTGCGCAAGGGGCTGGATTCCATCACCTCCCCTCGGGCCAGCCTGGCGCTGGTGACCGGACGGGTCACTGAGCGCGCCGCCTTCCGGCTGGCGTATTCGGCGTTCGCCATCTCGGCCCTGCTGGGGGTGGCCCTGATCGTGGCCAGGGGCTGGGAGCTCGCCGTCCTCGGGCTGGTGGGGCTGGTCGGCGGGTGGGGCTACACCGCGCCTCCGCTCCAGTACAAGTACCGGGCTGTCGGCCTGCCCCTGGTCTTCACCCTCATGGGGCCACTCATGGTCCTGGGAGGGTTCTTCGCCATCACCGGTAGCTGGTCACTCACCGCCGGGGTGATCAGCCTCCCCATCGGCCTCCTGGTGACCGCCATCCTCCATGGCAACGAGTGGCGGGACATCGGCGAGGACGCCCGCGCGGGGATCAGCACCCTCTCCATCCGCGCCGGGCGGCGGTTTGCCCACGGGCTGTATGTGGCGCTCCTGGTGGGGGCTTACCTGGCGCTGGTGGCCGCCGTGGCCGTGGGAGCCCTCCCCCGGCTTAGCCTCCTGGCGGTGCTCTCGCTGCCCCTCTTCGTTCGGGCCCTGAGGTCTTCTGAGCTGGGCGCCATGGGCCAGCAGCGGGCCATCTCCCTCATCGATCTCCAGACGGCGCAGCTGCACGCCGCTTTCGGCGCCCTCCTGGTGGTCGGCCTGGCGGCCACCGCAGTCTGGCACCCGGGGGCCTGAGGCCGGCTTGACCCGCCGCTCCGCCCTCACCGGCCTGGTCACCCTGGGTGCCTACGGCGCCTTCGCGGCCACCTTCCGCGGCCCCCGCGACCGCTTCTGGCCGCGCATGACCCGGACCGGGGCCTCGCTCGGACTGGCGGCGCTGGTCCTGGAGCCGTCTCTGCTGCGCAGAAGGCCAAGGGTCCGCGAGGTGGCCCTCGGAGGAGCGATCGCAGGCGGGCTGTACGGCGCGTTCCAGGTGGGGGACCGGATCGCCCGTCGGGTCCTCCCCGGGGGCGGAGAGGAGATCGCGGACATCTACCGGCTGGGCGAGCTGCGGCCCCACCTGGAGTTGGCGCTGCGCCTGGCCCTGGTGGTGGGGCCGGCCGAGGAGCTCTTCTGGAGAGGACTGCTCCAGCGCTCCCTGCAGAGGCGGGTGGGTAGGGTCCGGGCGGCGGCGGCGGCCGGGCTGCTGTACGGCGGCGCACACCTGGTCACCGGCAACCGGACCCTGATCGCCGCCGCCACTGTGGCCGGGGTCAGCTGGTCCGGCCTCGCCTCGGCCGGGGTCCCCATGACCAGCCTGGTCGTCAGCCACTCCCTCTGGGACGTCTGGATCTTCCTGATCCAGCCCACCCAGCGCCCGGCCCTGGCGCAGGAGGAAGGCCTCCCCCGGTAGCCATCTCTCCTGGCTCGGTACCGGACATTGGCGCCCCCGGGCGCTCAGGTGCGTGAGACTGCCCGGGCGCGGAACCGCAGCGGCGGCTCCTGGTACTCCTCCAGGGCGTGGGCCAGCCAGCCGGCGGCCCGCGCCACCGTGAAGATCACCTCCGGAGCTTCGGTCGGCATCTGCGCCACCATGGTGAGGAGCGCCAGTGCAAGATCGACGTTGGGCTCGACCCCGGCAGTCTCTCGGGCCGTGGAGATCACAGCCTTCGCCTTTGCGCAGAGCGCCGAGCCGGGTGCCGCCCGCTCGATGAGCGTGAGCAGCAGCCGGGCCCGGGGATCCCCACCGGGGTACAGCGGATGGCCAAACCCGGGGAGGTGGCCGTGGGCCTCGGCGGAGCGGGCCAGGGAGGCCGCGGGGCCAGACTCGAGCGAGGCCTCCAGCAGCTCCCGCGCCCGGAGGGGGGCGCCTCCGTGCAGGCTCCCGGCCATGGCCCCCATCCCGGACAGAAGCACCGAGTAGGGGTCGGCCCGGGCGGAGGCGGCGACGCGCGCCGCCACCGTGGAGGCCGCCAGCTCGTGGTCGGCGAGCAGCACCAGGGCGGCGTTCAGCGCCCCGATGCGCTCGGAGGTGCCGGGAAGCTGCGTCAGGGCGCCCCAGAGCCGGCCGGCGACGGTGGCCGGGGCCGGCTCGGCGGACGGGCCGACGGCCGCGACCATCGCCGCTATCACGCTCTGCCCGCGTTCCACCACCGCCGGCAGCGAGAGGTCGGCGCGGAGGGGGTCCCCCGCGGAGAGCAGGACCACCGCGAGCCGGAGCCGGTCCCGAGCCGACCCCACTTCTGGAAGATCCAGGTGGGGTGCCGGCCAGGGGGCCAGCGTCTCGGCCCTCGCAGCCGTCCACAGCCACTCCGCCACCTCCTCGAACCGCGCCGACTCCGCCAGCTCCAGCGCGCTCACCCCCCGATAGCGGAGGTCCTGGTAGGCGATCTCGGTAAGCCGCGAGCGAACCACCAGGTCGAGGGCCAGCGGCAGGCTCGACCGGCGGGGCTTGCCCCGCCGGGCCAGCTCCTCGACCTCGGCCGGATCGAAGTGACTCTGCCGGGAGCCGGGCTCGCGCCAGCGGTGGAGTGCCCCCCGGCTGACGTAGGCATACAGGGTGGCGAGCTTGACCCCAAGCCGCTCGGCAGCCTCCTGGGCCGTCAGCCCTGACATTGACTTGATGATAATCAAGATTGACTATAGCCAGCCCGGTAGCTAGGGTGGGGCTGTGCAGCAGGTGAGCACGGTGATGGCGAGGCCGGTACTGCTGGTTCGTCCGGAGGCACCCCTCGGGGAGTCGCTCTCGCGGATGCGGGCGGAGGAGGTCGCCGCGGCGGTCGTGCTCAAGGACGGTGACCCGCTGGGCACGCTGAGCGAGCCCGATGCCGCCGTGGCGGCTCTGGACCGGCCGGGCCTCCAGGTATCGGACGCCATGCGCCCCCTCCTGGGGACGATCGACGCCTCAGAGGACCTGAGCACGGCTCTCCGGACGCTGGCCCGTCCCGGGTCGGGGCACCTGGCCGTCACCTCCGGCGGCGAGCTCGTGGGAGTGATCTCGCTGGCTGAGCTCATCCCCATGCTCTCGATCGGACCTGCCCCGACGCCGCCCGGCCTGAAGGGGGTCGTCGTCGCCGACACCGAGGTCAGCGACGTCCGCGGGGAGGAGGGTTTTTACCACTACCGCCAGTACTCCGCGGTGGAGCTGGCCGAGAGGCGAACTCTGGAGGACTGCTGGCGGCTGCTGCTCGACGGCGAGCTTCCCCGCGATCGGGCTGAGCGGGAGGCCTTCGCCGCCGAGGTCCGGCCGCTCCGCTCCGCCAGCCCCTTGGTGATGCGGGCACTGCCGGCCATCGCCGGAGCGTCCGAACCGCTTGAGGGGCTGAGGACCGCCGTCTCGCTGGCGGCCTCAGAGCGCGGCCTCAGGCCTCTCTATGACATAGACCAGCCGGCGCGGCGGGCGGACGCCCTGTTCGTCGCTGCGCTGGCCCCCACCCTTCTCACCGCGCTGCACCGCCTGCGCCAGGGGGAGGAGCCGGTTCCACCCCGGCCGGACCTGGGCGCGGGCGCCAACTACCTCTGGATGCTGAGCGGGGTCCAGCCGTCCGCGGTGCATGCGGATGCCATCGAGCGCTACCTGACCTCCACCATCGACCATGGTTTCAGCGCCTCCACCTTCACCGCCCGGGTGATCGCGTCAACCGGCGCGGATCTGGGTGCCTGCCTGGTGGGCGCCATCGGCGCCCTGAGCGGCCCGCTGCACGGCGGGGCGCCGAGCCGGGCGCTCGAGCTGCTGGACGAGATCGGGAGCCCCGAGAAGGCGCGGTCGGTGATCGAGAGCAAGGTGCGGCGGGGGGAGCGGATCATGGGCTTCGGCCACGCCGTGTACCGCACCGAGGACCCCCGCTCCAACATGCTGCGGGAGGTGGCACGGCAGCTCGGGGGACCACTCGCCGATCTGGCGCTGCAAGTGGAGAGGACGGTGGTCGAGGTGCTGGCCGAGTTGAAACCGGGGAGGCGCCTCTACGCCAACGTGGAGTTCTACGCCGGCGTGGTGATGGCCGCCTGCGGGATTCCGCCCGAGATGTTCACCCCCACCTTCGCCTCCAGCCGGGTCATTGGCTGGACCGCCAACGTTCTGGAACAGGCCCAGGACCCCAAGATCATCCGGCCCAGCGCGCGGTACGTGGGCCCACCGCCGCCGCAGCCCGTCCCGGAGCTTGAGGGCTGATCGGCAGGAGGTCGTAGCTGGCCGGTCAGGTGGCGGCGTCTACCACCATGTGCATCACGCAGTGCTTCAGCCCCTTGGGACGGTCATAGCTGAAGCCGGCCCGCTCGAAGGTGGCCCGGGTACAGCTGTAGAGGAGAGAGCCGGACACCTTCTTCGCCGGAGCCTCCTGGGGGTAGGCCTCGACCACTCCGCCTCCCGCCTCGGCGATGAGATCGACCGCCCCCGCCAGGGCGAGGGCGGCGACCCCCCGGTGGCGGTGATCCCGGTCTACGAAGAAGCAGGTGATGCGGTAGTCGGGCTCATGGGACATCCCGGCCAGGTACTCCTTCCGGTGGTAGATGTTGGGGAGCTCCCGGGGTGAGCCGTACTGACACCAGCCGACGGCGTCTTCGCCCTGGAACACCAGGGCGGCGTGCGCCCTTCCCTCCCTCACCAACCGCTCCTTGAGGTCGCGGTTGCCGTCGTAGGTGCGGGTCTTCTCGCCGGCCATGGTGTGAAACCAGGTGCACCAGCAGCCACCCCAGATTCCGTTGTGCTTTTCCGCTAGGCGCGCGAAGGCTGGCCAGGTGGTGGAATCCAGGGGGGCCACCCGGTACTGGGACACCCGCCTGACGCCGGTGACGGTGGCTCGCGGCACTCGCCGCGCCCCGCGGCTGGCCCTCGTGCGATCGTCCATGCGAATGTCCGCCTGGCCCTCAAAACGTTTGGCGAGGCGAGATTGTACGCCGGCAACGGTTGGCTGAGGCGGCTGGAAACCCCGCAAGGTTGACCGAGGCACCGCTGGCGGACCCCGGCTCGACGTGGTGTCGAGGCGGCCAGACTTGGCACCGCGCCGCCGAGTTCGACCGACCGACCGCCGGCGTTGGTGATGGCCCGACCCCCCTCACCTCCCTGCGCGGGTGGGCGCCGGGGTGCCGAGGGCGACCCAGAGCCCGAGAGCCAGGGACTCCCGGAAGGACCCGTCCACGGTCCGGATTGGCTTCCCCCGTTCCCCCCTCCACACGAGAGACCAGGCACGGGCGTCTGAACGCCAGCGTACAGACACAGGACCGAAGAAGGCGCACAGTGGACTTGGCGTCGGGATGGGTCGACCAAGACGCCGACGCAAGGGGGGCGTCCAGCGGGTTGGCTCCAGGAGACCCAGAAGTGATCAAACCAGAAGAGACCGAGCAGGAGCGTACCGTGACCCGCGTCGATCCTGCTGGTAACGGCGAGCAGACCACAACTCGCGCCACCGCAACGGTGACGCCGATGAGTTCGCGGCTTCAGAGTGCCGTCTGGCTAGTGGTCGGAGTCGTAGACGTGATCTTGGCTTTGGACTTCGTGTTCAAGCTTCTCGCCGCTGCCAACGTCGGATTCGTCGGGTTCATCACCGGTGTCGCCGGCTCGCTGAACGCACCATTCCGAGGCGTGCTGGCGACCTCAGTGCCGAACGGGCACTACTTTGCTTGGCCCGACGTGGTGGCGGTGGTCGTATACGCAATCGCGGCCTTTATCGTGGTCAGTCTGATCCGCATCATGGCGGGCCGTCGGTCTCCTCAGACGAGCGGAATCTGATGTCAGGGCACGGGTCTCCGGCCAGGGGACCGCGGTCCTGCGCGGGGAACGGGGCTGATTGGGTTAGGTCTTTGGAGGAAGTGGCATGATCGTTTTTGGGGTCATTTTGCTGATCGTCGGGTTCGTGCTGGCGATTCCCATCCTCTGGACGATCGGTGTGATCTTGGTGATAATTGGGCTGGCTCTCTGGGTCCTCGGGCGCATGGGTCACAAAGTGGGACGTCGGTCCCATTATTTCTGAGGGCCTCGGCCCCTCCCGACGCGGGCGGGAGCCGCCATGCGCCAGCCGAT
>JAKAXE010000080.1 GCA_021816695.1 bacterium
GCG
This sequence comes from bacterium, assembly GCA_021816695.1. Lineage (GTDB taxonomy): Bacteria > Chloroflexota > Dormibacteria > Aeolococcales > Bog-877 > JAJYXT01. The sequence goes on from JAKAXE010000080.1 coordinate 4, forward strand.
TAGTTGAGGGCAACGAAGAGGACCAGCACGCCACCCACGATCCAGGAGACGATCGCGCCCGGCCCGGCCACCGAGGCCGAGGCGATGGCCGCGAACAGCCACCCGGAGCCGATGATCCCTCCCATGGAGAGGAAGAAGAGCTGCCAGACCGACATGGTCCGGGCCAGCTTTCGATCCGACGAGTCGTAGTCGGGTTTCACCGCCGTCGCCATACTTGGGCACCTCCCTACAAGTAGCTCACCGGGGAGGAGTCCCTAGGACACCGGCCCCTCCCCATTCCCTATTGCCCGCAAGATTAGGGACTGAGGCGCCGTTTGGGAAGGGGCTTGACAAATTCCCCCGAATCTGGTTACCGGCGAAGGGGCGGTATATTGCCCTGGCAGATGGAAGAGCTGAGCCTCCCCGGGGACTCCCAACCCGACTTTGAACAGCTGGCCGCGGGGCTGCGGGCGGACTCCCGCGACCTCTCCACCTTCCTCGAGGTGATGGCCGACAAGTTCACCGGGGCGCTTCCCGGCCGGGTGAAGGTCGAGTATCAGGGGGGGATGCTGCGCCGCAACAAGCAGGTGCGGCGGATCCTGATCCAGCTGGGGGAGGACCGCTTCGAGGTGGCCCGGGAGCAGGGGGCGGTGGCGGCCCGCCGGGTCCGGGTGGTGCGGGGGATCGCCCTCAAGACCGAGGAGATTTCCGTCGATTCCTGGCTGGCCGAGCTCAGCCGGGCGCTGGTGCGCGAGGGTCAGTCGACCTCCGAGGGACGGATCGCGCTAGAGCGGCTGCTGGGCTGAGGGTGCGGTTCTTCCGCGGCGGGCAGCCCGGACCATCCCCGGAGGAGCTGCAGCGCGCTGAGCGCAGCCGCCGGCTGGTGGAGGCAGGCGGCATCCCCCTTGAGGCCGAGGAGAGGATCGCTCGCCAGCGCGAGTCCGGGGCCGCCTTCACCTCTGACCTCTCCGTCGACGAGCTGGCGGCGCTGCGCCAGCTGGGCTATCGTCCGCTGGCCCTGGTGATGGGCAGCTCCATGTACCAGATAGGGTGGGTCCAGGGGGGCTTCTCTCGCTTTGGCGTGGGGATGGGCTGGACGCCACCCGAGCCTCAGGAGAACCTCCCGCTCACACGCGCCCTGACCGATGCTCGCCACCTGGCCCTGGGCCGGTTGATGCGCGAGGCCGAGGGGTTGGGCGCGGAGGGGGTGGTGGGGGTGCGGCTGGTGATCCGCAGCTGGGAGTGGGCACAGGGGATGGCCGAGTTCACCGTCCTCGGCACTGCGGTCCGGCGCGACGGCCAAGCACCCTCCGGGACTCCCTTCACCTCAACGCTCAGCGGGCAGGACATGGCCAAGCTGGCCGCGACCGGGCAGCGCCCCCTGGGGGTGGCCCTGGGGGCCAGTGCCTGGACCGCCATGGCCTTCTTCGGTGGACTCATGGGCGGCATGGGGAGCTGGTCCAACCAGGAGGTGTCCGGCTTCACCCGGGCGCTGCACCTGGCCCAGCACCAAAGCCGGGCCCGGATGGCGGCGGAGGCCTCCGCTCTGGGGGGAGAGGGGGTGGTCGGGGTGGAGCTGGAGTCTCACATCCTTGAATATCAGACCGGCTCGGAGCAGGTCCAGGGACGGATCGTGCAGTGGGTGGCGCTGGGCACCGTGGTGGCGGAGGGGGAGCGCGCCGCAGCGGCCCCGGCCCCGCGCCTGGTGGTCCCGCTTAGTTGATGGAGGAGAGACCTTGAGCGAGCAGCAGCCCCTGATCCCCGAGGACGCCGTCAACCGGCTCAAGGAGATGCGTGGCACCGAGGGCCACCGCAAGCTCTTCACCAGCGACCTCTCGATCTCCGAGTTCCTGCTGGTGAAGGAGGCCGGGTTCGAGCCGGTGGGGCTGGTGGTTGGCAGCTCGATCTACCACATAGGCATGCAGATGGCCAACTACGGGCAGAACCAGGAGCTCCAGGTGCTGAGCCAGGCTATGTACCAGGCCCGGGAGCTGGCCATGAGCCGGATGGAGGAGGAGGCCGATGTCCTGGGCGCGGACGGGATCGTGGGCGTCCGCCTGGACATCAACCGGTATGAGTGGGGTCAGGGGCTGGCCGAGTTCATGGCGGTCGGCACCGCCGTGCGCAGCGCGCAGGGGACCATGCGCACTCCCAAGGGCAGGCCCTTCACTTCCGACCTCTCGGGGCAGGACTTCTGGACCCTGCTCCAGGCCGGCTACGCCCCGCTGGCCCTGGTGATGGGGTCCTGCGTCTACCACGTGGCCCACCAGGGGCTCGGTCAGTGGATGCGCCGGGTCGGGCAGAACCAGGAGATGCCCAACTTCACCCAGGCCCTCTATGACGCCCGGGAGCTGGCCATGGAGCGGATGCAGCGGGAGGCCGAGGAGGTATCTGCCGAGGGGATCGTGGGCGCTCAGATCAAGGAGAACAACCACGGCTGGGGGAGCCACGTGATCGAGTTCTTCGCCGTCGGGACCGCGGTCAAGCCCACCCGGGAGGACCACCGCATCGCGGCGCCCCAGATGGTGCTTTCCCTGGACCAGTAGGGTGGCGGGGGAGGGGGAGGCCGGGCTGGCCCTGCTCTACGACGAGATCTTCCTCGACCACGAGAGCCCGGGACATCCCGAGTCCCCAGACCGGCTCCGCGCCATCGTGGCGGGGCTGCGTACGGAGCCGCTCATCTCCCCCGCGAGCTGGCGCTCCGCCCGCCGGGCGGACCCGGACGACCTGCTGCTGGTGCACCTGCCCCGCCACGTCGACCGGATCCAGGCCCTCTCCTTGGAGGGTGGCGGCTGGATCGATCCCGACACCTACTGCACCCCCTTCTCCTTCGACATAGCCCTGGACGCCGTCGGCGCGTCCCTGGTGGCCGCCGAACTGGCCTGTGCCCCATCTCCCACACCCTCCCTGGCCTTGGTGCGGCCCCCGGGGCACCACGCCACCCCGGATCAGGCCATGGGCTTCTGCCTCTTCAACAACCTGGCCCTGGCGGCAAGGCACGCCCAGAGGCGGCTGGGGGTGGAGCGGGTGGCGATCTTCGATCTGGACGTCCACCATGGGAACGGCACCCAGGAGGTGTTCTGGGAGGACCCCCGGGTGCTCTACACCTCGCTCCACCAGTGGCCGCTGTACCCCGGCACCGGCGCGGCGTCGGAGCGCGGCGGGGGCGACGGCTTCGGAACCACCGTCAACGTTCCCCTTCCGGCGGGCACCGAGGGCCCGATCTGGCTCGCAGAGCTGGAGTCCCGGGTACTTCCGGTGGTCCGCCGCCATCAACCCGAGCTGATCCTGGTCAGTCTCGGCTTCGACGCCCTCGTCGGAGACCCCCTGGCCGGTTTCAGGCTGCGGTGGTCCTCATATGGGCTGGCCATGGCCAGGGTTGCCGAGGTGGCTGCCGAGAGCTGCCCGGGGCGGGTCGCCGCCTTCCTGGAGGGGGGGTATGACCTCCAGGAGATGCCGGTCGCAGCCGTGGCCTGCGCCCTCGCCCTGGCCGGGTTGGAGCCGGTTCCCAGTCAGGAGCGTGCTTCGGCCTGACCTCTCAGCTGGGGGCCGAGCTGCCGATCAGCAGAGGCAAGACTTCGGAGGTCCCCATTCGCACCGCTGCCGCCGCCCTCCGGTCCAGACGGGTGGGCTCCCGGTTGACGATGAGCAGGTCGGCCCCGTGGCTCAGGGCCAGGAGGGGGAGGATGGCCGCTGGCCGGACCTCGAGCCGGGTCCCCACGGCCAGGAAGAGATCGCAGTCCTGGGCCGCCTCCTCGGCCCTTCGGACCGCCTCGCCGTCCAGCGGCTGGCCGAAGGAGATGGCTGCCGACTTGAGGATTCCTCCACAGGCGGGGCAGGACGGGTCCAGCTCCCCTTGCCGCACCCGCTCCAGCACCTCCTCCATCTGTCCCTCCCGGCCGCAGCCCAGGCAGCGGTATCCCCGCAGGTGCCCATGGATCTCGACCAGAAGGCCCGGCGTGGTCCCGGCGGCCAGATGTAGGCCATCCACGTTCTGGGTGACCAGGCACCGCAGCCGGCCCTGCCGCTCCAGCTCCACCAGGGCCAGATGCCCTCGATTGGGCTGGGGGGCCGGCCCCGGGGCGAAGGCCCGCCGTCGCCAGGTTTCGGCCCGGACCGTGGGGCTGGAGAGGTAGTGCCGGAGGGTCGCCCGGCTGGAAGCGCCCGGATCCCGGGTCCAGATCCCCTCGGGGCCGCGGAAGTCGGGAATGCCGGAGTCGGTGGAGATCCCGGCCCCGGTCAGGACGCACACCCGGCGGGCGGCCGCCAGCAGTTCCACCGCCCGCGCCAGCTGACGGCCCCGGCACTCGGTGGCGCCGTCAGCTGGGAGGGGATCCGGGTTCAGCGGGTCCGCACCTCGATCACCCCTCCGGCCCCCGGGCGCACCTCGTAGGTGGGGATGGGGGTCGTGGCCGGGCCCCAGAGCACCCTTCCGGTCCTGAGGTCGAACTTTGAGCCGTGCCAGGGGCAGGTCACCACCTCCCCCTCCAGGCGGCCTTCGGAGAGGGGGCCACCGGCGTGGGGGCAGACGTTGCCCGCGGCGCAAACCTGGCCGGCAACCCTGGTCACAACGACCTTCGCACCCCCGATCTGGCAGGTGGTCATGACGCCCTCCTGGACCTCCGACTCGAGGACCGCGGGAGTCCAGTCGGAGGGGCCCTCGGTGAAGGCGTTGCGGTTGACCTGGGTCCCCTGGCGGAAGACCAGCTCCCCCCCAAAATAGGCCGCTCCCAGGGCCAGCCCCAGCCCCAGCCGCCCGAGCGGCCGGCCGGCAGCACGCCTCCCGGAGGCGCGCAGTGCCACCGCTCCGGTGAGCATTGCCAGCGCGGAGAGGTTGAGGATGCCGTGCAGCGCCCCCATCCGGCGCTCATGGCCGTAGCTGTCCTGCCAGTCCGCGATCCCGGACGCGGCCGCCGCGACCCCGGCGGCGCAGCCGGCGGCCATGAGCAGGTCGGCCGCCCGTTCCTCGCCGGCGAGGTCGAGCAGAGCCGCGCCGGTCCAGGCGCCTATGGGTATGTCGGTGAGGGCGGGATGCAGCGGGTGCCCGAGCCACGGGCCATTGAGAAGGTTCTTCGCCGAGGACGCCGGGGCACCGCCGCGCCTGAGCCCAGCTCCCACCAGACGCTGGCCAAGGTCGGCCAGGGGATCGAGGAACCCCATCGCTCTCACCCAGCCGTCAGGATCCAAGTTCTTCATGGGCCACCTCCTGAACCCGGTCCGTGCGCTCTCGGAGACCCACAATAACCCCAATGGTCGTCCTGATCCTGGAGGCCGAGCCGGAGTACGCGGCCGTGGCTGCCCACCTGGTGGGCCAGGTCCCCGGCCTCACCTCGCGCGTGGCCGCCTCGCTGGAAGTGCTGGAGCTGGCCCTTCGCGAGGAGGCGCCCGCCGCCATCCTGGCCGACCTCGGCCTCCTCCAGGGGCTGCGCGGGGTCGAGGCGGTCAGGGCGATGTCCACCTCCCCACTGGTGGTGTTGGGGGAGACTCTCCAGGCTCCCTCGCTGATGGAGGCGGGCGCCGACTACGTGCTGCCCAAGCCCTACCCGCCCGCGCTGCTCACCGCCACCCTCCGGGCGGTTCTCCGCCGCCGGCAGGTGGAGAGGCGGTCCGCCGGCCGGGTTGTTGAGGTGGGCCCACTCATAGTCGAACCCGCCCGGCGCAGTGCCCGGATCGAGGGACGGCGGCACCTGCTCAGCCCCCGTGAAGCCGACCTCCTGGAATACCTGGCGCTCAACGCCGGGACCGTGCTGTCCCGTCAGCAGATCATCGAGGGGGCGTGGAGCGGTGACCCGCGAGCGACCCCGGCCGCGGTCACCATGTGTGTCCACCGGCTCCGCCGCAAGCTTGAGGCCGATCCCCAACACCCGAACCTGCTGCGCTCCAGCCGAGGTGGCGGCTACCTGCTGCAGCCGTTGCCTCAGGGCGCACGGTGAGCGCCGGGGGGAGGACGGTCCTGGTCACCGGAGCCTCGGGCTTCGTCGGGCGCTGGGTGGCGGCCGCGCTGGGGATGTCCGGCTACCGGCCGCGGCTCCTGATGCGGTCGCCTGACCGGGTCCCGCCTCAACTGGTGGGGATGGAGGTGGCCCAGGGTGACCTCACTGCCCCGGCGACCCTGACCCCGGCACTGGACGGATGCTGGGGGGTGGTGCACTGTGCGGCGGACTACCGCCTGGCCCTCGGCCCTGGTGACCTCCGCCGGATGCTGGAGGTCAACGTCGGGGGGACAGCGGCCCTGCTCCAGGCAGCCTCCCGGGCCGGAGTGTCGCGGTTCGTCCACTGCAGCACCGTTGGCACCCTGCACTTCAGTCGCGCCGGTGAGGTTCGTTCCGAGCTGGATCTGGCTCGAGACGCGTCGGAGCTGCCCGGCGCCTACAAGCGCAGCAAGTGGGCGGCCCAGAGGCTGGCGGAGGAGTTCTCGGGATCGATGCAGGTGGTGGTGGTCCAGCCGAGCACCCCGGTGGGGGCGGGCGACAGCCGTCCGACCCCCACCGGGGCCATCATCCGGGACTTCCTCTCGGGCAGGATTCCGGCTGCCACCGACACCGGCCTCAACCTGGTCGACGTCCGGGCGGTGGGAACAGGACACGTTCTCGCGCTGGAGCGGGGCAGGCCCGGGCGGAGCTACATCCTGGGTGACCAGAATTGGACCATGAGCCGGCTCCTGACCGAGCTGGCCCGGCTGGCCGGGCGCCCCGCACCCCGGTTCCGGATCCCGATCTGGGTGGGCTTCGCCGCGGCCGCGGTCAGCGAGGGGTCGGCGGCGGTCCGGCGGCGGGCGCCCGGGATCCCCATGACGGCCGTGCGGATGGCGGCCAGGCCGATGTACGTGACGTCGGAGCGGGCGCGGTCGGAGCTGGGCTGGACTCCCGGCGACCTGAACGAGGCGCTCCAACAGGCGGTTGCCGAGCAGGCTTCCCGCGGAGACGGCTGAGCTGCCCGCCTGGATCCCGGCCCTGGCCGGCCGGTGGTACGCCATCCTGCCCTGGCTGCTGACCGCGGCGGTCCTGATCCGCACCTTCGGCTGGCGCCGGGCGCTGCCACTTCTGGCGGGGGGGTACCTGATCGCCTGGCTGGCGGAGTGGGGCTCCACCACCGGGCCGGGGATTCCCTTTGGGGTCTACCACTATCGGCCGTCAGGGCTCCGCTTCGACCTGCGGGTCCTGGGGGTCCCGCTCTTCGACAGCCTGAGCTTCACCTGGCTGGCGGTCGCCGCCTTCACCGTCCTCGGGTGGGTGGGCTCCCGAGGGGCGGTCCGGGTAGGGCTCACGGGCCTCGCCATGGTCGCCATCGACCTGGTGGTGGACCCGGTGGCCCTCCGCGGCGGCCGCTGGTGGCTGGGCTCGATCTACAGCTACCCAAGGGGGAGCGGGGTCTGGTACGGGGTCAGCCTCCTCAACTACGTAGGCTGGCTGGCCGTCGGACTGGCCGTCGCCCTCTGGATCCGCCTGTGCCTCGGGGACTACCCGGGGTCGCCGCGGCTCCCGCTCACCTTGAGCGGCCTCCTGCTGCTGGGGGTGATGCTGCAGAGCACGGTGCTGGCGGTGCTGCTCGGGGTGGGCCCGAGCGCGCTGGCGGCGGCGCTCGTCCTCGTTATCACCGGCCTTGTGGCCCGCGGCGGCGCTTGGCCGGCGCCGCGGGCTCCTGATCTCCTAGTCGCCTGTGCACTGGACTCCGAGGCGGCCACCTGTCGGCGTGCGCTGGGCGGAGCGTGGGAGCGCGATGCGACCCACGGCCTGGTGCGCTGGAGGCGCCGGGGCGGCGACGTGGAGGTGTGGGCTACCGGGACCGGCCAGGCCAGGGCTCGGGCGGCCTCCGCCATGGCCCCACCGGATGCCCGGGTCCTGGTGGCGGGGGTGGCGGGCGCTCTGGACGACTCGTGGGAGACCGGGACGGTCGCCGTGGCGCGCCGATTGGTGGCCGGTGGTCGTGAGGCTAACGGACTCGATCCCGGCATCACCGCGCAGCTGGGCGACCTCCCCGCCGCCCGTCCGGCGACCTTGGCCTCGGTGGATAAGGTGGCGGACGACCCAAACGAGCGCCGGCGGCTGCGCACCCTCGGCGCCGACGTCGTTGAGATGGAGACGGCCGGCTGGGTCTTGAGGCGCGGGCTGGCCGTGGGGGGCCTCCGCGTCGTTCTGGACCGGCCCGCGGAACCCCTGGGACCGCTCGCCGCCCTGGTGGCCGAGGGCAGCCGTGGTGCCTCTCCGCTGCGCGTGGTGTCGCTCGTGGCCCGCCGGCCGGGATCACTGCCGGCTCTGATCCGTCTGGGCGGCAGTCAGCGCCGGGCACTGGTCCAGCTGGGACGCGCGGTGGCCCAGGTGGTCCCCCGCTTGGTCGGGACGGCCGACGACCTGGTCGGCGCCGCCCAGCCGGTGGCCGGTCCGCGCCGCTGACCGCCCGGCGCCTGGGCGACACCGCGCCACCGAGTTCCGGCCCTGGCGGAACCTGTACCACGGGTGGCCAAGTCCACTACCGGTGAGCCGGGTAGGCGGTCAGGCGAGAAGATGCCGGGCCGCGGCACTCCCACTGCGCACCGCACTCTCCATGGTCGCCGGCCACCCGGTACTGGTCCAGCTCCCAGCCAGGGCCACGCCGGGGATGGCATCTCCGGGGCCGGGCCGCCGGGCCGCCGTGCCGGGTTCGGGCCAGAAGGTGGCGTGGGCCTCCCGCGTCACGCGGCTGTGCACCAGCCGGGCCCGGGCCGCGGGTGGGAACGTCGCCTGACACAGCTGCCAGATGTCGGCGGAGAGGCGGCTCTCGGGAATCCCCACCTCTGCTTCGGCCGCGGAGATCGATATGGCCGCGTGCCAGCTCCCGTCCAGCAGCCGGTCGTCCAGCCGGGAGCGGTCGAAGGCCCACTGGAGCTGGCTCCTGGGGATGAGGGTCACGGCGCCGGGCAGGAAGGGGCGGTCGGTGAAGAGATGCACGTTCACGATCGGGGAATCGGGGATGCCGGCGGCCGCCTCCAGCGCCGGGGTGGACCGTCCCCCGGCCAGGAGCAGGCGGTGGGCCGACCTGGCGGGCACCGCCAGGACCACCGCATCGAAGGCCTCCTCATCGCCGGAGCCGTGGGTCACACGGAGCTGTGAGTCCGGTCCGCCGCTGACCGAGTGGACGCGGGAGTCGAGGCGGAGCTCCACCCCGGCCGCCTGCAGGGCACTGCGCGCCGGAGGGTCCAGCCACTGGGTGAGGTTGGTCCCTGGGACGCGAAGAGCCCCGGCGCCGGATGAGCTGAGAAGCCCCTCCCGGACCACGAAGGCGGCCAGCTCGGCGCTGCAGCGGTCCAGCGGGGCGTTGCAGGCGGCCACCAGGAAGGGCTCCCAGAGCTGGGAGATGAGCTGTTCCGGCTGCCCCATGGCTCTCAGCCAGCCCAGCGCGGGCAGGTCGTCGAGGCCGCTTGACCCCTGCCTCAGCGCGGTGGCCACCCTTGCTACATGGAGCAGCGAG
>JAKAXE010000081.1 GCA_021816695.1 bacterium
CTGGCGACCGATCCATTGGGGTTGATGATCAGGACCCGGCAGTTGGCGATGTCGGCCACCGAGACCTGCCCGGACTTCAGCTGGTAGGCGTCGTCCGGGGTGTTGAGGTATCCCGGAGCACTCCCGGCCACCCCCGGGTGGCCGTAGGTCCAGAGGACCTTGCCGGAGGGGTAGGCGATCTTGACGATCTCCTGGTAGCTCTCCATGTTGATGATGATGCTGGTGCCCTGGTTGGCAAAGAAGGCATCGTCCGGGTAGAAGAAGCCCCCCGGGGGTGGCGGGGCGGAGGGATTGGGGTAGGTCCAGATGACCTGCCCCTCCGGGTTGAGCAGCAAAACCCGGTTGGCGCCGGCGTCGGCGATCAGCAGGTTGCCGCCGAAATAAGGGGAGCCCGCACCGGCCTCCCCGGCCATCCCGAACCCTGGGTTGGGGATGAGCATCTGCACCGCGGACACCGGTCCCTGGGCACCCTCCCCGCCCACCAGCCACGCGCGCTCCCCCAGCACCGCGATGGCCGCGTGGGACACCGGGACCCGGAGCTGCCCGGCGGTGAGGAGCTGGTATGACTGGGGGTCAAGGGCCCAGATCGTGCCGTTGGGGGCGGTCCCCCCCACCGCCGAGGTCTCGCCCCCGGCCACGTACACCGTGCCCGCGAGGTTGGCAGCGCTGGCGCCCGTCAGCGGCTCGGGGAGGGATCCCACAACGCGGGCGGCCCCGGTGGCCGGGTCGATCTGCTGAACGGCGGCGGTGGGCTCTCCGTCCGCGGTCTGACCGCCGAAGACGTAGATCCGGCCGCCCAGCGCGGCGACTGCGGGGTAGCGGACGGGGACCGGGAGCTGGGCCACCGCCTTGAAGGTCGCTCCGTCGGTGGTGGCGAGGACCGCGGCATCGAAGGAGCTGCCGTCATAGCCACCGATCACGTAGGCCGTCCCCCCGATGGTCACGGCCGCCGAATCGGAGCGGGCCTGGGGAAGGGTGCCGGCCGGGATCGCAGACCCAAGTGCGGCGGGAAGCCGCTGCACCGCGGCCGAGCTGGCCACCACGCCTCCACCGAAGACCACCGGCTGCCCGCCCAGAACCACTCCGGCGGCGTCATGCAGAGGGCCCAGCAGGGCGCCCGAACTGGCGAGCGCCCCGTTGGAGGTGCCCAAAGTGAAGACGCCCGACGCTGACCCACCCCCGGCCTCGAGGCCACCCAGGATGGTCAGTTGGCCGGCTCCCGGCCCCGGCAGGAGCACCTCGCGGCTGATGGGGTTGGGAAGTGACCAGGGCAGGACCCCGGACTCGGCGGCGGGCAGCTGCAGGGGTGCCGCGGACGGGGAAGGAAGCGGCGGGGAAGGTTTGGCAACCTTTACCGGGTGGGTGGCGCACCCCGCGGCGCTGAGCGCCAGGGCCCCCAGGGCGCCGAGGGCGGCCAGGAACCGCTGAGGTCGCGACGAGCGGCGCAGTACTGGCGGAAGGCGACTCATCTGGACTCCGGGCCGGGGCGGGCTCTCATCAGGGCGGGGAGGCGGGTATCCCCGGGCGAAGGTTGTGCGGCTTGAGGCAGCTGGACCGGCGCCGGCCGAGTTGCTCCGCCGACATCCATCCGCCCCGCCGAGAATGGCTACTGCCAGGCTAGCGGGTCGTCCTGAGGATTGGCTGGGTGGGCGCCTGGCTCCCGGGTGGTACCGTGGCGCCGGTGCACGCCCGGACACTGGCGTTCCGCACCGACCTCCTGGTCCTGCGCTTGGCCGGAGCCAAGGTGGAGGATGGCGGGGACCACCTGGTGGTGCGCACACTCCTCAACCCATATTTCTACTGGGGCAACTTCATCCTCCTTTCCGGCACGGCGCCGGTGGAGGACGCTTCCCGGTGGCTCCGGACCTTCCGCGAGGCCTTCCCGGGGGCCCTGCATGTGGCGATTGGATGGGACCGTGGCTCGGACCGCGCCGCGTGCCGCCTTCAGCCGATGATCCGAGCTGGGTTGGAGCTGACCGTGGACCAGGCCCTGCGGGCCGAGAGGCTCGCATCCCCCCGGCGTCCCCCGGCCGGCACCGTGGTGCGCCGGCTGACCGGAGAGGACGACTGGGAAGAGTTACTGGAGCTAACCGAGGCCTGCTGGTCGGGTGGGGGCGGTCCTGACTTCCAGCGCGCCCGGCAGGCGGACTTTCGGCGGTTGGAAGCCACCGGTCGCGCCGCCTTCTTCGGTGCCTTCCGCAAGGGGGAGCTGGTCTCCGCCTGCGGGATCGTGGGCGGCAGGGGAGGCACCGCCCGCTTCCAGCACGTGCAGACCCATCCGGAGCACCGGCGCCGAGGGCTCGCCGCCGCCGTTCTGATCGGGGCGTCCCACCACGCTGCAACCCACCTTTCGGCGAGGCGGCTGGTGATCGTGGCGGATCCGAGCGGGCCGGCCGTACGGCTCTACCGGGAGCTGGGCTTCCGGCCGGCGGGATCGCAGCTGCAGCTCACCGCCGGCCCCGGGGTCGAGCTGGCCACACCCGGGTGATTTCCCGCTGGGGCCCGCCAGAGGTCTAGTCTAGGCTCGGGCTGGGGTCTGGCCCCGCACGAGAGTCGGAGGGATGCGCATGGGTACCGAGACCGCACTGCCGAGGGTCTGGGAGGTCATGAGCCGGGACGTGGTTTCCATCTCCAGCCATGCGCCCCGGTCTGTGGCGGTGAGCACCCTGAGGAGGCGCCGGCTGGTCACGGCCCCGGTGGTCAACGAGCACATGGAGGTGGTGGGGACCCTCGGGCCGCGGGAGCTCACCCGCCGGCGCGGCCACACCGTCGAGGACTTCATGGCCGCGCCCGCCCAAACTCTGGACGAGGAGCGCCCGCTCACCGAGGCGGCTGACCTGCTCCTCAACCGCCGCCTCAGCAGCCTGCCGGTGGTCAGCCACGGCAAGTTGGTCGGGAGGCTCTCCCGCACCGCCCTCGTTTCGTACCTCTGCCACCACGTCTGGGTCTGCGGCCGGTGCGGCGCCTCCCAACGGGGCCTCACCCCCCCACCGAACTGCCCCGATTGCGGGGGGCCGGCGAGCGAGTTCCACCTCGAGGACTCCTGGCCGGGCCTCTGAGGGGGAATCCCAAGGCGCGCCTCCCGCCCCTGCCGGTACCGTCTCCCCAGTGAGGACCCTGTACCTCTCACCGACGGAGATGGCCATCACCCGACTCGCGGTGGAAGCGGAGATCCCCACGTGGGCCTGGTCCCAAGGCTGGGCCAGCGTCAGCCGCACCGCGGACGAGCTCTCCATCGTCCACTCCTGGGAGTTCTCGGCAGATAGGGGCAGGCGCAGCGGCCCGTGGCGGATGCTGAGTGTCGAAGGCCCGCTCGCCGACGACCTGATCGGGGTGCTACTGACTTTGCTGGAGCCCCTGGCGCGGGTCGGCGTGCCGGTCTTCGTGATCTCGACCTTCGACACCGATCACGTCCTGGTCCCCTCCGGCCGACTCGAGGAGGCCGTTGCGGCACTCACGGGCGCCGGACACCAGATCGTGCCGAGGCCGGAGGGCTAGCTCAGCCACGGTCGGAGTGGCGGACCTTACGCCTTGCGCAGTGCCTGGTCCCGCCGCTTGTGATGGCGGTGGAACCGCAAGAGGGAGAGCACGGTCCAGATGATGGCCAGAGCTATCACGACATGGATGATCAGCGAGAGCGCCGGCAGCACCACGAAGAAGACCACGAAGAGGGCCACCAGGATCACCAGAACCAGAGTGAGGGGATGGCGCAGGAGGTGGGTCATAGCCGGATGGTACGCCTCAGCCGGGATCGCGGCCAATTTGAGCGGCGGCCAGACCAGCCGTCAGAAGGGCAGGTCGTCATAGATCGAGCCCCGCTCCCGTCTCCGGCGCAGCGGCTCGTCCGGATGCACCATCTCCACCACGCGGCTGGGGTGGGTCGCCGCCCCCGGCACCCGCCACCTCTCCGGCCCCCTGCCCTGCCGACGCGCCGGGCGGCGCGCCGGGCGGCGGGCCGCGGTGGGGCGGGCTCTCGTGGGGGGCGCCCGGTGTTCGGTGCGCGGGCTGGCGGCGAGCGCATCTGAGAGCCGGGAGGCCACCTCCCGGCGCACCCTGCGGTAGGCCCAGCGCTCGGCCCGTCCCAGAGTATCCCGGTAGAGGGCCAGGAAGAGCAGAATCGCGGTCATCCCCGCCACCACGGCCCAGCCCCTCACCGTCGAGAGCAGGGTTCCCTGCCGGGCGGCCTTCAGGCGGGCCGCCGCCTGCCGGGCCTGGGCCGCCTGGTAGGCCAGCTGCTGGGCGTGGATGGTTTGGATCTGGGGGGCAAAGGCCAGGACTCCGTCGTAAATCCCCTGGGCCAGTGCCTGGCGGAAGCCGGGCTCCGCCAGCAGCTCCGAGTCCTTCTGGTTGCTCATGAACCCGGATTCGATGGTGACCGTGGGCATGGTGGCGTGGACCCACAGCTGGGGCAGTGGTTGGATTCCCCGGTTGCCCATCCCGTATGGGGCGATGGTCTTGCCCATGGCCTGGTCGATCGCCTGGGCGAAGGGGGTGTCGAAAGAGTGCGGGGTGAATACGGTCACCCCCTCCAGGCTCGCGGTGCTCCAATCGTTCACCCAGAGGCTCACGAAGACGTTGGCGTGGTTCTTCTCGGCGACCGCCTCCATTCCGGCAATGCTCACGTAGGTGTCGGTGCTCCGGCTCATGACCACCTTGACCCCCTCCGCTTCGAGGAGAGCCCGGAGGTCCAAGCCAACCGAGAGGGTGACGTTCTTCTCCTCGAGCCCGTTGTAGGGCGACACCGCCCCGGGATCGTAGCCGCCGTGCCCCGGGGCTATGGCCACCACGTAGGGGGCGGGCGGGGCCTTGGGCGCCGACGCGGCGGCGGCCGCGGGCGTGAGGGCGAAAAGTGACCAGGCTCCGAGGCCCAGGGCCAAGGCGAGGATGTGGAGAAGACGGTGGGGCCCGCTGCGCATGGCGCTCGGGAGAGTATAGACACCCGTGGGCGGGCGGAGGGGCTAAGGGCCTTGCAGAGCCGCCGTCCGGATCTCAAGATGGGCGGTGAGGGAGGGTCGCAGCCGGCGGGGAGCGATGGCGGCCCGAGGCTGGGTGGGAGATGGAGATGGAAGTCGAGGATCCGGAGCGGGCGTGGGGACGGCTGACAAAGCCCGGCTACTGGCTCTCGCGTCCGGCCGGATCCGCGCGGCCGCCCCTGGAGGGGAACGTGTCCGCTGACTTCGCCATCGTGGGCGGTGGCTTCACCGGCCTCTGGTCGGCGATCCGCCTCGCCGAGGCCGTGCCCGGCGCCAGGATCGTGGTCCTGGAGGCGCGGGAGGTCGGCTTCGGCGCCAGCGGCCGCAACGGCGGGTTCGCCATGACCATGGTGGGGCGCAACATCCATGACCTGGTGCGCAAGGTGGGCCCCGCCGCCGCGCGCCGCGTCCACCTGGAGATGGTCGCCGTCCTGGGTGAGATCGAGCGCTTCTGCGCCGACGAGTCCATCGACTGCCAGCTGAGCCATCCGGGTATCCTCACCGTCTCCAACGGGCCGGAACAGGACCTGCGTATCGAGCAGGACCTGCGCGCGGCGCGCCTCTGCGGCCTGGACGACTTCCGCGACGTAAGCGGAGAGGAGTGCGGGGAGATGGTCAGGGCGCATGGAGTGCGCAGGGGCCATTTCGAGGAGCACGCACTGCTGGTCGACCCAGCGGCGCTGGCCCGGGGCCTCCGGGATGCCGCCGAGCGCCGGGGGGTCACGGTGTTCGAGGCAACCCCGGTGACCAGCCTGGATGCCCACCCCTACCGGGTGCAGCTGGCCACCCCGCGGGGCCGGGTGGACAGTCGGCAGGTGCTGGTGGCCACCAACGCCTATGCCCGGGTCGTGCCCCAGCTGCGGCGCTACCTCTTCACCGTCTGTGCCTACATCACCCTCTCGGCCCCACTTTCCCCAGAGCAATGGGCAAGAATCGGGTGGGCCAGGAGGATGGGGATCGAGGACAAGCGCATCATGCCCCACTTCCATCGGCCCACCGCCGACGGGCGGATCCTCTGGGGGGGAAGGGACGCCCCCCTCCTCGCCGGCCCCCCAGACCCAGGTCGGGACGCCGACCCCCGCATATTCCAACGGTTGGAGGAGACCTTCCGTCGGACCTTCCCCCAGCTCTCCGACGTGCGCCTGGAGTACGGATGGGGCGGCCCGGTGGGAGGCACGGTCTCCTGCATACCCCACGCCGGATGGCTGGCGCGCGGCCGGGTTCTGTATGCGTTGGGATACTCGGGCCATGGGGTGGGCCCGTCCGCCCTGATGGCCAAGGTGGCGCGGGATTTGCTCCTGGGCCGGGAGACGCCGTTCACCAAGCTCCCCCTGGTCACCAGGCGGCTCACCCCTCTGCCTCCCCCACCGCTGCAGGCCAAGGTGCTGGAGCTGTCGCAGCGGGTCCTGCAGCGGTCGGACGACCAAGGTGGGGCCCGAGGTCCGCTGGCTGGCCTGGCCCTCCGCCTCCTGCAGTGAGCGCGGGCGTCGGAGCGGCCCGGAGGCGGAGTTGAGCTTCGGGCTGGCCGTTGCGGCCGCCATTCTTCTCGGGCTCGCGGCGGCGGCGCAGCAGCGCTCCGCCCGCGCCCAGCCTCCCCACCGCCCGCTGAGCGTCCTGCTGGTCTGGGACCTGGTCCGAGACCGGGCCTGGCTTCTGGCGGTGGCGCTGATGGTGCTCGCGTACGGCCTGCAGGCCGCGGCTCTGGGAGAGGGGCAGCTGGCCCTGGTGGAGCCGATCCTCAGCGGCTACCTGGTGGTGGCCCTACTGGCGGGCGCCGTCCTGGCGCGCCGCCTCCTAACCCTCGCCGAGCTCGCCGCCGCGCTGGGAGCCAGCTCCGGTATCGCCCTGTTCCTGCTTCAGCTGAGCCCGGGGCGGGGAGCCCGGACAGCCCCGGGCCGGAGCTGGGCGGAGATCCTGGTGCTGCTGGTCCTGCTGCTTCTGGCGGCCCTCCCCCTCATCTGGCGAGCGGCCGGTTCGGGCCGGGCGCTGTTGCTGGGGGGCCTGGCCGGGCTCACCCTGGGGGTCTCTGACGCCCTCACCAAGCAGACCATCGCGGTCGTGGCCACTCACCGCCTGGGCTCGCTGGCCACCTGGGAGCCGTACCTTCTGCTGGTGGTGGGGGCCCTGGGATTCCTGCTGCAGCAGAGCGCCTACCATGCCGGCCCGCTCAGCTCTGGCCTGCCCCCGCTCAGCGTCCTGGAGCCTGTTTCCGGGACGCTCCTGGGGCTGCTCGCCCTCCACGAGGCCGTCGCTCCCGGCGCCTCCTCACCGCTCCTTCTGGGCGCGGTTGTCCTGATGTTCTTGGGAGTTCAGCAGCTGGCCCGGTCCGACCTGGTCGCCGCACGCCCCCGAGCGCCCGTCGACGGCTGAGCCGTCGGTTCAGACGCCACCCTCACGGGGCCGCAGCACGCAGAACTCGTTGCCCTCAGGATCTCGCATCACCACCCAGGTGACGTCTGGACCCTGGCCCACGTCCGCACGGGTCGCCCCCAGCCCCTCCAACCGCTCCACCTCCCGGTCCCGGTCGTCTGGATTGAGATCCAGGTGGAGCCGGTTCTTCACCGTCTTGGCCTCCGGCACGGGAACGAAGATCAGCGCCGGGTAGGTGTCCTCGTCCCGGGCCACCACCACCTCATCAGGAGCCTCGTACACCACCTGGTAGTCGAGCGCCCTGGCCCAGAACTCCGCCAACCGCCGCGGCTCGTGGGAATCCACCACCACCGTGTAGAGACGGGACGGCATCGGAATCAGCCCAGCAGCTGGAGGTCCAGCTCCCGCCACTCCGCCAGGGGCACCACCAGGGGATCACTGGTGAGGACCTGGATGGCCACATGGTCGGCGCCCGCGTCCAGGTGCTCACGGATCCGTTGGGCTACCGCCTCGGCGCTGCCATGGGCGACGATGGCGTCCACCAGGCGGTCGCTCCCCCCGCCCTCGCATTCGGCTTCGGAGAAGCCCAGCCGCTGCAGGTTCTGGCGGTAATTGGGCAGCCGGAGGTAGGCCCCGGTGTGCCGGCGTGCCACCTCCCGCGCCGAGTCTGGGTCGGGGTCGATGACCACGGCCTGCTCGGGGCAGAGCAGCTTCCCTGGCCCCATGATCCTTCGGGCCAGCTCGGTGTGGGAAACCGGCACGAAGTAGGGGTGGGCGCCGTCGGCCTTCTCCGCGGCCAGCTCCAGCATCCTGGGGCCCAGGGCGGCCAGCACCCTGGGCGGTGCCTCGTCGGGAGCGGGCGACTCGTACCGGGCCTGGTCCATGGCTTCCAGGTAGGTGCGCATCGCCGTGTAGGGCCGGTCGTAGCGGTGACCCCTGGTGTCCACCAGGGGCACGTGGCTCACCCCCAGGCCGAGCAGGAAACGGCCGGGGTAGGCCTCTGCCAGCGTGAGCTGGCCGGCCCTCATGGCCTGGGCGTCGCGGGCCCAGATGTTGGCGATCCCGGTGGCCACCACAAGTCGGCTGGAGGCGGACAGGAAGAGAGCCGAGTTGGCGAACGGCTCCCTCCGGAAAGCCTCCCCCACCCAGAGGGCGGAGAGGCGGGTCCGGTCCAGCTCGGCAACCGCCTGCCGCACCGTGGCGGCTGGCTGGCGATCGAGCGCCGAGGTCCAGATCCCGAAGCGTCCCAGCTCCACGGCGCCAGCTTAAGGGACGGGGGGCGCAGCCGGGGCAGGGCTCATGGCTGAACGGAATTGCTGGTACGCCTCCCAGGCCCTGGGCCCGTACACGGTGGCCGGGCCACCGTCCAGAAGGACGGTGATCCCGATCATCTCGGCCACCTCCTCGGGGGTGGCACCGCGGCGGGCGGCACCGCGGGCGTGCGAGGCGATGCAGCCGTCGCAGCGCTTGACGATGGAGACCGCCAGGGCGATCAGCTCCTTGTGGCGCTGGCTGAGCGCCCCCTCCCCCAGCGCCGCCCGATGCATCGCCGCGTACGAGGACCAGACATCGGGGATCCGCGCCCTGAGCTGGGCGACCGGGCCGGCCAGCTCCGAAAGCACCTCCTGGTAGTCCACCTTGCTCATCCCAAACCTCCCACAATGTCCGGCCTGCATCCCGGGAGCGGCCGGTGCCACAATGCCGCCGTGTGCTACGCCGATGATGCCCTACCGCCCTTCCCCCCGGTTCGAGGGGCGGCCCCGGATGGAGAGAGGCTGGTCCTCACCTCGTCCGACGGGGCATCGTTCTCCGCCTACGGGGCTCGGGCCGAGGGGCCGGATCCCGCGGGCATCGTGATCCTCCCGGATGTCCGCGGGCTGCACCACTTCTACGAGGAGCTGGCCCTGCGCTTTGCGGAGGCCGGGGTGGCGGCGGTGGCCATCGACTACTTCGGGCGCACCGCCGGGCACGAGCCCCGGGATGACAG
>JAKAXE010000007.1 GCA_021816695.1 bacterium
GCGCGATAGTCCATGTGGGCCGGCGACCCCTATGGGCTCCGGCAGCATGGCTTCCCCGAGATGAGGGTGGGCGACCTGCTGGATGACCCGCTGCGCGAGCGGGCCCGGGCCGCGGCGGAGGCGGTGCTCAAGGCGGACCCGGAGCTGACCGATCCCATCCTGCGGCGGGGGATCCGGGACTACCGGGTGGTCTTCGAGTTCGACTGAGGGGCGACTCCCCGGGTGCCCGGGATGCCATGCTATGCGAGTTGGCAACCTACCAGCGGACCCCTGCCTCCACGGAGTCCGGCCCGCCCCCGGGTCGGGGGCCGACCCGTCCGGAGCGGCGCCGCCTGAAGCCGGTCCGGGGAGCGCGGCTCACCGGTGGGGAGGCGGCCGGGCGCTGGTTGCTGACCGTCGAGGAACCCGACCTGCGGGCGACCGCGGGGGTGGCTCGTGGTGCGCTCTTCAACATCCTCGGCGACCGGGTTTACGGCATGCGGGTGGTGGATCTCTGCGCCGGAGTGGGGACGTTGGGTATCGAGGCCCTCTCCCGCGGTGCCGCCCAGGCCACGTTCGTGGAGGTGCGGTCGGCGCGGGCCCAGCTGATCGCCCGCAACTGTGAGAGCCTGGGCTTCTCCGATCGGGCTGAGGTGGTGACCGAGGACGCCGACGGCTGGGTGCGCCGTCGGGGCGACATCTTGGCGCGCGCGCAGCTGGTGCTGGCGGACCCCCCATACGCAGCGCCGGGGCCAGAGCTGCTGGTGCGGCTCTTGGCCCAGGTGACTCGGCTGGCCGTAGAGCTCCCCGCCTGGGACCCCACGGTGGTCATGGAGCACCATCGGGATCTGGTGCTGGAAGATGCTCCCGGGGCGTTAAATTGCGTGCGGGTCGCCCGCTACGGCACCACCGTGCTCTCCTTCTACCGGAGGTCCACATGACCACTGCCGTTTATCCCGGGAGCTTTGATCCCATCCACGAGGGGCATCTGGACGTGATCAAGCGGGCCCGGATGATCTTCGACCGGGTGGTGGTGGGGGTGCTGGACAACACCGCCAAGAGCTGCCTTTTCACGGCCGCCGAGCGGGCCCAGATGGTGCGTGATAGCCTCGGCCCCGAGAGCGACGTGGCGGTTGCCCACTTCTCCGGGTTGGCCGTGGAGTTCGCCATAAGCCAGGGGGCGGCGGTGATCGTGCGCGGCCTCCGAGCGGTCTCGGACCTGGATAGCGAGTTTCAGATGGCGCTTATGAACCGCCGCCTGGAGCCCAGGGTGCACACCGTTTTCCTGACCACCAGCTTTGCCAACGTGTATCTCAGCTCGTCGCTGATAAAGGATGTCTGTGCCCACGGTGGGGGCGTTCAGGGGCTGGTTCCGGCGCCGGTCGAGGTTGCGCTCCGCCAGCGGCTGGACAGGCCCGGCCCCCGCCCGAGAGCGGAGGAGGAAGCATGAGCGACGACCAAGACGAATTCGGAGTGGAGAGCGAGCGAGTCTCGATCTTCGACGTACTCGATCAGCTGGAGGCGCTGGTGAACCAGAGCCGGCGGGTGCCGCTCACCCCCAATGTGGTGATCAACGAGGACGAGATCCTGGACGCCATCGACCAGATCCGGGTGGGGCTGCCCGATGAGATCAAGGAGGCCCGCCTGGTGCTGGAGACGCGGGAGGCGCGTCTGCGCGAGGCGGAGGCGCAGGCGGAGCAGACGATCCTCGCTGCCCAGGAGCGGGCCGAGCGCCTCACCGACCAGCACGAGATCACGCGCCAGGCCACCGCCGAGGCGGAGAGGCTGCTGGCGGAGGCGCGGGAACGCCACCGCAAGATGCGTAAGGATGCCGACGACTACGCCCGGGAGCGGATGGAGTCGCTGGAGACTCAGCTTTCCAGTGCGCTCAGCGAGGTGCGCCGGGGCTTGGAGACGCTGGAGTCCGGTCGGGACGGCGAGGAGAGGCCCAAGGGGCGCGGCCGGAGGCGCTGAGCCCGCCACCTGATAGACTGGCGCCCGAGATGGCTCTTCCGAAGGAACGCGTGCCCAAGGCCCGCCGGGATCGGCGGCGCTCCCACCTGGCGCTGGCGGCGCCGACCCTGGCTCCATGCCCACGCTGTCGGCACCCGCGCCGCCCCCATACGGTGTGCCCCAACTGCGGGCAGTACCGTGGACGGGAGGTCATAGCGACTGACTAGGGCCTGGTGCCAGGGGGGGGAATGAAGGGCGACGCCCTGGTGTTTCCCGGCCAAGGGGCACAGGCGCCCGGGATGGGGAGGGAGCTCCTCGGCAAGGGATGCTCCCTCGACCTGATCGATGTCGCTGAAGCCGAGGGGGTGCCGCTGCGCTGGCTGCTCCTCGACGCCGATGCGGAGGACCTGCGCCAGACCGAGGCGGCGCAGCCGGCGCTCTTCTATACCGGGGTGGCCATCTTCCGGCTGCTCTCGGAGGGGGGGCTGGAGCCCGGATTCGCCGCCGGCCACAGCCTAGGGGAGTACTGCGCCCTGGTGGCTGCGGGGGCGGTGGGCCCGGAGGCGGGGATGCGGCTGGTCATCCGCCGGGCTAGGGCTATGGCCAGCGCTCCTCCGGGCACCATGGCGGCCGTCCTGGGGCTGGCGCCCCAGGTCCTGGAGGGGATCTGCGCTGAGGTCACGGCCTCCGGCGCGCTCTGCGTCCTGGCCAACGACAACAGCCCCCAGCAGCAGGTGGTGTCCGGCTCGGCGGCGGGGGTCGACGAGGTTTCCCGGAGGGCTCGCGAGGCGGGTGCCCGCCGGGTGGTGCCGCTCCAGGTGGGCGGCGCATTCCACTCTCCCCTGATGGCCGGGCCGGCCGCCGAGTTCGCGCCCGCCATCGCCGAGACCGAGATCACCGATCCCGCATTTCCCGTCGGTGCGGGGGCCCTCGGCCGGGTGGTGAGCAGTGCCGCCGAGATCCGTCGCGGGCTCGAGGTCCAGCTGGAGAGCCCGGTCCTGTGGACGGCCACAGTCCGGGCCCTGGAGGCGGCCGGGGCGCAGCGCTACCTGGAGTGCGGCGCCGGGGCCACCCTGGGACCGCTGATCAAGCGGGTGTTGGAAGTGCCGCATGTGGTCCAGGTCGACTCACCCCAGCGAGCTGCCGAGGTCGCCCGGGGAACGCTGCCATGACCCATACAATGGCCAGCAGCTTGGGGTCCCAGATCCGTCCAGCCATCTGTACTCGGCCAGCCGGCCGGTGAAGTCCTTCGTACGCCGGCTGGTGCGTCCCGGCCGAGGCGAGGAGACCTCCCTTGCCGCCCCGACCGATTCGTCCCCCCAAGACCAGCTGGCGGTCCTGCCCGGGGAGCGGCTCAGTGGGGGCCGAGCCCGATTTGGCACAATTCCCGAGCGCGACATCGTGGAGCCGGCGCCGCAGCTGCCGGAACCAACAGAGCTGGCCAACCAGACGGCTTCCAGCCGTCCAACGAGGGGTAGAGATGGCAGACACGACGTGGGAAGGCTTCCAGGCGATCGTGGTGGAGCAGCTGGGCGTGGAGGCCGAGCAGGTGACTCCCGAAGCGAACTTCGTGGAGGACCTGAACGCGGACTCGCTGGACCTGGTGGAGCTGATCATGGCCTTCGAGGAGGCGTACGGGATGGAGATCCCGGACGAGGACGCGGAGAAGATCCAGACCGTGGGACAGGCCTGGGATTACGTGAGGGAGCACCTGGACCTGGCCAGCTGACTTCGGTCCGGCGCCGCCGGGGAAGGACCACCCCGGAGGAGCTGGCGGCCCTGGAGGCCGAGGCGGAGAATCGGTTGGACGAGCTGGAACGCCGCCTGGGGTTCCGGTTCAAGCAGCGGGAGCTTCTCCGCGAGGCCATGACCCACACCTCCTGGATCAACGAGCGCGGGGTGGCGGGGCGCGACAACGAGCGGCTCGAGTACCTCGGAGACGCGGTCCTGGAGCTTGTCGCCGGCGAGTACCTCTTCAAGCGCTTCCCCGGATACGACGAGGGACAGCTGACCCAGATCCGCTCCTCCCTGGTGAGCACGGTGGCCCTGGCCCGCCTGGGCGAGGAGCTCAGGCTGGGGGAGACCCTGCGCCTCGGCAAGGGGGCGGCGAAGTCCGGCGCGCGGCGGCTGACATCTCTGCACGCCAACGCCTTCGAGGCCCTGGTGGGCGCCACCTTCCTCGACCAGGGGTACCGTCGAGCGGGCCGCATCTTCCTTTCCCGGATCGGGGACCTGAGCGCCTGGACCGACCCCAACTTCAAGGGCCGACTCCAGGCCGTCGCCCAGGAGAAGCTTGGCGGGCCTCCCCAGTACCGCACCGCTCCAGTGGGGCAGGATGCGCGCAGCCGGCAGTACCTCTCCCAGGTTTCCGTTGAGGGGCACGGGACGCTCGGAGAAGGCCGGGGGGGCACCAAGCAGGCCGCCGAGCAGGCGGCCGCCCGCCTCGCGCTGGAGAAGCTCATGGCTCCCGCGCCGAAGCGGCGGCGCGGTCGGGGTGCGGTCTCCCCGGCTGCGGAGACGGTGTCAACGACGACGGAGCCGACATCTCCGCCCTCGGCCCCGTCCGCGGTCCCGGTCGCCGGCGACGAGGCCGCCCAGCCCCGGCGGAGACGGCGCCGGTCCCGCCCCCGGTCGGGGGTGGAACTGCTGACGCCGGAGGTGTCGCTTGTCGAACCCAGCGGGGTCGAGCCATCCCGCATCGAAGTTACCCTAGAGGCAGCTGCCCCGGTACCGTCTGCGTCGGCGGCCCCGGTCACTGGGGACGAGCCCGGCCAGCTCCGGCGGAAGCGGCGCCGGTCGCGATCACGGTCGGCGGCTGAGATCCCGACGCTGGAGCCGGGCACGGCTCAGCTCGGCGGACCGGAGCCGTCGGGAAGCGAGGACTCCAGTGATGGCCCGGAGCCGCCCGCGTCGGTGGCGGGGGACGGGGCCAGCCAGCAACGCCGGAAGCGCCGTCGTTCCCGCTCTCGTCTGGTGGTGGAAGCCCCGGGGCCGGGACCTGAGGTGGTCCCCTCAGCGCTGCCCGGGGCGGCGGAGGGCTCAGTGCCGGGGGCCGCTGTCGAAGAGGCTCCCGGCCGCCGCCGCCACCGCCGGAGTCGATCGGGGTCCGCGACGGCCTCCCCCGCATCCTCCGAGCCGGGGGCGGAGATGGCTGCCGGCCCTACGACGACCGCCAATCGCGTCTCGGAGGCCGCGGGAGCGGCTCCCAGCCGGCGGCGGCCACGCCGGAGCACGGCGGCCCGGTCATCCGGACCAGCAGTCGGGGATGCGCCGGGAGCCGCTCCGGAGCCGGACCCGGTCGCTTCGGCATCGGGATCCGAGGAGGTGACTCGGGAGCTCGCAGCCGGGCCTGACGGCCAGGGAGCGCCCCGCCGCACCAGGCGCGGCCACCGGGGCGGGCGGCGTCGGACCAAGGTGGTGGTCTCCGGCCCAGAATGAGGGTCACGCGCCTCCAGCTTCAGGGATTCAAGAGCTTCGCCGCGGCGACGGAGCTCGACCTCGGAGGCGGGATCACCGCCATCGTGGGGCCCAACGGGAGCGGCAAGTCCAACCTGGTGGACGCGATTCGCCTGGTCTTGGGGGGGGCCAGCGCCCGCGAGCTCCGGGGCCAGCGGCTGGACCACGTGATCTTCGCCGGCGGTGAACGGCGGGCTCCCCAGGGGATGGCCGAGGTCTCGATTACTTTCGACAACGAGGATCGGCGACTCCCCGTAGAGGACCTGGAGGTCGCCCTCAGCCGGAGGGTCTTCCGGGACGGGGGCAGTGAGTTCCGACGCAACGGGGAACGGGTGCGGCTCCGGGATGTCTACCGGCTTTTGGAGGCCACGGGCCTTGCCCAGTCGGGGTACGCCATCATCGCCCAGAACGACATCGAGGCGATCATCCGGGCGACCCCCGCCCAACGCCGGCACCTCATCGAGGAGGCGGCCGGGGTCCGCGGCACCCAGGCGCTGCTGGACGAGAGCGCGTCTCGTATGGCCTCTCTGGACCAGTGGCTGGAGGGGTCCGGGGGCAGGCTGGCAGAGCTGTGGCCCCGGATCGAGGAGCTGCGCCTCGAGGCCCAACTGGCAGACGAGGCGTCGGCGCTGCAGGATCAGATCCGCCGGCTACGTGGAGGGCTGGAGCGGGCTGCCTGGCTGGAGGCTGTCACCGAGACTCGGCGCACGGAACGTCAGCTTCAAGCGGCCCGTCGCGGCCTGGAGCAGGCGCGAGCCCGGGAGTCCGAGTACGCGCTGATCTACGGGCGGCAGCGAGAGGAGTTGGAGGTTCGCGAACGGCTGCGCACGGAGCACGAGCGGGCCATGGGCGAGCTGGCGGTCAGCCGCCAGCGGCTGGAGGGCGAGGCGACCAGGTGGCAGGAGCGCGCCGTCCAGGCCGCGCGGGAACGCGCGGCATCACTGCGGCTGCAGCGCGAGGCGCTCGGAGACCTCGACCAGCTCGGGCCAGGGGCGACCGAGGAAGAGAGCGATCCCGCGCCGGGGAACGCCGACCGGCTGGGTTCTCTGGAGGCGGAGGCTCGCGAGCTGGAGGGGCGGGAGGTGGTTCTGCGGGGGGCGCTGGCGCAGGCCGAGGCCGAGGCGGCCGAGTACCGGGCGGCCCAACAGGGTGCGGAGCGAGCCATACAGCGGCTGGAGGGTCGGGTTGAGCTGCTCAACTCGCAGGGAACCCGCGCCCGCGAGGGTCTTAATGCGCTGCGGACCGCGGCCAAGGAGCTGGAGCAGCTAGTGGGGAAGGATCAGGAGGCACTCCTGGTGGCAGCTAGGGCACAGGAGGCCGCGGCCGGCCGCCTGGACAAAGAGGTCCAGGCGGAGGCCGGGGCTCGCCGCAACCGGCGCTCCCTGGAGGTGGCGCTGGAGGAGGCGGAGCGGACGGCCCGGCAGGCGTCCGGGGAGCTCGCCGAGGCCGAGGCGCGGGCCGGCCGGCCGGGGGCCGATCGCGAGATCGCCGCCGCGGTACAGGCCGGGGAACTAGCTCTGGCTCCCATGGCCGATGTGCTCCGGCCGCTCGCTCCAGAAGATGCTGTCGCCGTGGACGCCGCGCTCGGCGAGCTGGCGAGGGCCCTTCTGGGTGATGCGGAGGAGGCCAGGCGTGGGCTGGCGCGGCGCGGCGAAGCGGCCGAGACCGTCGTGTGGTCGGCAGCGCCGCCCCACGACCACGGAGTCAGCCCACCGGTGGGCTGCCGCCGGCTGGTGGAGGTGGTCACCGGCGACCCTCTGGCTGTCGATGTGGTGGGCAGCCATCTCTCCCTGGTCTGCCTTGCGTCAGATCGGGGAGCCGCGGCCGCCTGGCTGGGCCTGGAGCCCCTGGGCCGGGCGGTGCTCCCGGATGGAACAGTTCTCGGCGCCGGCTGGGAGCGCACCCCGGCGCGCGGTGGGGGCGCAATAGTGCGCGCCACCACCATCCGGTCACTGCGATCGGAGAGGGCGCGCCGCGAGGAGATGGTCCGCGAGGCCGGGGCCCGGCTCGATTGGGGGGTTGCCCAGCATCGAAGGAGTGAGGAGGCGGTGGACGGCGCTCGCGCCGAGCTGGCTGCCGCCCGGGAGGAAGTCGAAGCCCTGAGGGCCAGGGTGGCCCGGGGGGAGGCGGAGCTGGCCGATCTGGGTCGGCGGATAGAAACCATGGACGCTGAGATCTCGGGTCAGGAGCCCCAGGTCTCCGGGGCGCTGTCCGAGCTCGCCTCGGCCCGGGAGGAAGATGTGGCGGCGGGACGGGAGCGGGCCGCTGCCGAGGAACGGGCCAGGGTGGCCCAGGAGGAGCTGTCGCTCCTCCTGGGCCACCTCACCGAGGTCCGGTCCCAGGTGGCCATCCTCCGCTCCCAGTGGGCCGAGATTGAGGCCCGCCGGGAGACAAGCCTGCGTCTCCTGCGCGAGCGCCGCGCTCACCGGGATCGGCTCTCTGCGCGGGTGCTGGCCGCGTCCCAAGGCGCCCGGGACGCGGAAGCCGCGGTCGCCCACGCCCTGCGCCGCCTATGGGCGGTTCGCGAGGAGCTCGGCCACCTGATTCGCCGGACGGTGGCCGAGGCAGGCGCCGTCGCCCAGACCTCGGCGGCTGAGGCCGATCCCCTGGCGAGGCTGGCCGAGCTGGAGAGGCGACGTGCAGAACTCATCTCGGAAGTCAGGAGGTCCGAGGATTCGCTGTCCGGGTTGGAGGAGCAGCTGGCCGAGCGGCAGGCAGCGGCGGCCCGGCTGCGCCCGGAGTTGGAGCCGCTGCCCGATGAGCAGGCGACCCGGGTAGAGGACCCCGGTCGGACAGCCCAGGAGCTCCAGCGCCTCGAGCGGCGCCTGGCCCAGCTCGGGCCGGTGAACGCCCTAGCCCCATCCCAGCTGGCCGAACTGCTGGACCGGACCGAGGATCTCCGATGGGTCCACGAAGACGTGGAGGCCGCGAGGCAGGAGCTCTCGCTGGTCGCGGCGGCAGTGGGTCGGCTCACCGCGGCCAGGTACCGGGAGACGCTGGGACGTGTGGCTGCCGAATTCGAGTCGGTTTGGAGGGAGCTCTTCGGTGGTGGGCGGGCCCGGCTGGTGTCGGTCCCGACTTCCGACTCGGAGCTCCCCGGGGTGGATCTGGAGGTGCAGCCCCGCGGCAAGCGCGTGATCCCGCTCGGCCTCCTCTCGGGCGGCGAGCGGGCACTCACGGCGCTGGCCCTGGTACTGGCTATCCAGCAGGTGTCACCCAGTCCGTTCTACGTCTTCGACGAGGTTGACGCTGCCCTGGACGATGTCAACGTGGGCAGCTTTGTGCGGCTGCTGCGCCAGCGGGCCCTCACCACCCAGTTCGTGCTGGTGACCCATAGCCTGACCACCATGGCCGCCGCCGACCGCCTTTACGGGGTCACCCAGGATGGGAGGGGTGCCAGCCGGGTGCTCTCGGTCCGCCTGGGGGCGGACGGCTCACCGGTGGAGGACCGGGGCGCAGCGGAGGAGGCGGCGCTTGTCTGACCCCGGGGGAGGGCGACGTCCCAGGTGGTGGCGGCGACTTCCCCGCCGTCTCGACCGACTGGGCAGCGGGCTGGGCCACCAGCTCCGGGCCCGACTGGCGCACGGGTCGGTGGATGCAGCCACGCTGGAGGAGATCTTCGAGTTGCTCGTGGCCAGCGACTGCGGTGCGCCGATGGCCGAGGAGCTGGTCCAGGGGCTACGCGAACGGGCGGAGCGCCAGCGACTGCGCGAGCCGGCCGAGCTACTGGCCGGGTTGCGGTCGGAGATGGAGAGCAAGCTGGCGGGCCGGAATCGGGAACTTCGCCTGGGCGGAACGCCAGGGGTCTGGCTGGTCGCTGGGGTGAACGGCTCGGGTAAGACCACCACCGTCGCCAAGCTGGCGGCGCGGATCAAGGCCCAGGGACTCACCCCCCTGGTTGCCGCCGCGGACACCTTTCGAGCCGCCGCCCAGGATCAGCTCCGGAGGCTGGTCGAGCCGCTGGGAGTCGACGTGGTCGGGCATCGCCCGGGGGCCGACCCCGCCGCGGTGGTGTACGACGCCATGGAGGCCGCTCGAGCGCGCCGCCGGGACCTGGTCCTGGTGGACACGGCGGGCCGGCTTCACACCAAGGACAACCTGATGCAGGAGCTGGCCAAGGTGCGCCGGGTGATCGCCGCCAGCATCCCCGACCAGCCTGAGGAGTCGCTGCTGGTGCTGGATGCCTACGTGGGGGCCAATGCGCTCGCCCAGGCCCGAGCGTTCTCTGAAGTCATCGGCGCCACCGGCGTGGTTCTGACAAAGCTGGATGGGAGTGCCCGCGGGGGATACGTGTTCCAGGTGGAGCGGGAGCTCGACCTCCCGGTGAAGCTGGTGGGGACGGGTGAGGGGTCGGATGATCTGGACGACTTCGACCCAGCGGCCTACGTCTCTGCCCTCCTCGCCGACGAGGCCGTCTGACCCGGGCGACACCAGGCGAGTCGCCTTCGGCTTGTCGAACCGGAAGCGCTCTCGACATCTGAGGTGGTGATCACCGCGCCGGCACCGGGAGGATGGCCGGGCGCTCGCCGAAGACCCGGTATCCTGTCAAGGCGATGACTTTGACAGCCGACCTCGCGCGCTCCCGATCGCACCACCTCCAGCTGCTCGACGCCTACGGGCCGGTCCTGACCGACCGCCAGCGAGAGGCGCTGCGGCTGCACCTGGAGGAGGACTGGTCGGTGACCGAACTGGCCGATTCGCTCGGGGTTTCGCGGGCTGCCGCCCACGACCTCATCCGCCGGGGGCTGCGCCGGGTGCAGAAGCTGGAGTCCAGCCTCGGGCTGTGTGGCCAGCTGGCGGCGGCGGAGGCCAGGGTGGCCGACCTCGAGCGGCGCCTCTCGGGCTCCCAGGCGGCGGAGGGCGGCGGTGTTTGACACCCTGACCGACAAGCTGGGGGTGGCCTTCAAGCACCTCACCGCCAAGGGCCGGCTTACCGCCGAGGACGTCGAGGCCGGGCTTCGGGAGGTCCGCCTCGCGCTTCTCGAGGCCGACGTGAACTACAAGGTGGCTCGGGAATTCGTGGAGCGGGTGCGAGACCGGGCGGTGGGGGCCGACGTCCTGCAGAGCCTGACCCCCGGTCAGCAGGTGATCAAGCTGGTCTTCGGGGAGCTTGTGGAACTCCTGGGGGGGGAGGACCAGGCGCTCTCCTACAGCCCTGAGCCGCCCACGGTCGTCCTTTTGGTGGGTCTCCAGGGGGCCGGCAAGACCACCACCGCGGTGAAGCTGTCGCTGCTGGTACGGGCGGAGGGGCACCGGCCGGCGCTGGTGGCGGCCGATCTCCGCCGCTCGGCGGCCGTCGACCAACTGCAGATCCTCGCCGCCGAGCACCAGGTCCCGGTCCTGGTGCCGGAGACCGGCCGGGGGCTGGCACACGGGGTAGCCGCCGCCGTCCAGGGGGCTCGGCGCCAGGGACATGACGTGGTCCTGGTGGACACCTCGGGCCGCCTGCACCTTGACCAGCCCCTCATGGATGAGCTGGCCAAGATCCGGTCCGCAGTCCGCGTCCACCACTCACTGCTGGTGGTGGACGCGATGACCGGGCAGGAGGCGGTGCGTGTCGCCGGTTCGTTCAAGGAGCAGGTGGGGGTGGACGGGATCATCCTCACCAAGCTGGATGGTGATGCCCGGGGAGGTGCCGCCCTGTCCATGCGGGCCGCCATCGGGCTGAGGGTCTGGTACTGCGGCGTGGGGGAGCGACCCCGGGACCTGGAGCCGTTCCATCCGGAGCGGATGGCGCGCCGGATCCTGGGTATGGGCGACGTCCTGACCCTGATCGAGCGCAGCCAGGAGCAGATAAGTGAGGAGGAGGCGGTCTCCGCGCAGGAGCGTATGCGCGAGGGCCGCCTGACCCTGGACGACTTCGTGACCCAGCTCCGCCAGCTGCGCCGCCTGGGGCCGTTGGAGTCGATCCTGGGGCTGATGCCGGGCGGCCGGGAGCTGATGCGTGCTCAGGGGTCGGCGCTCCCCGGGGAGGCGGAGCTGCGCCGGCTGGAGGCGATAGTTCTCTCCATGACCCCGGAGGAGCGGCGCAAGCCGGAGTTGGTGGACAGCTCGCGCCGCCGCCGGATCGCCCGGGGCAGCGGGACCACCCCGGCCGAGGTGTCCCGGCTCATCAAGGGCTTCGAGCAGATGCGGTCGATGATGAAGGGGCTCTCGGGATCGGGCGGCCGCCGCCGGCTGGCCCAGGAGCTGTTGAAGACACCGCGTGGACGCACACCGCTGATCGGCGGTTGAGAACGGACCAGCGCACCAAGCGAGGAGGACCAGGATGGCGGTAAAGATCAGGCTGAAGAGGATGGGGGCCAAGAAGCGCCCCTTCTACCGGGTGGTGGTGGCGGACGCCCGCTCCCCGCGCGATGGGCGCTTCATCGAGATGGTGGGGTACTACGACCCACTCCCCGATCCCGTGGTGGTGAAGTTGCAGGACGATCGGATCCGATACTGGATGGCCACCGGCGCCCGTCCTTCGGACGCCGTGCGGCAACTTCTCGAACGGCAGGGGATGCTGGAGGCCAAGCCCCACCGCGCCCGTGCCGAAACTGCGGCCGCCGCGTCCGAGGTCGCGCCAGCGCCTCCCCAGCCGGCCGTTGACGCCGCTGAGTCGGAGGAGGTGGCTAGCTCCAAGGCTGAGGCCGAGCCAGAGCCGGCCGCGGGCGGGCCCGAAGAGGCGACGGCTGCCGAGTCCGAGGTCTGATCCGGTGCCCGACTACCGCGAGTTGGTCAGCCACATCGTCCGGCAGCTGGTCAGCCGCCCGGACGACGTTCGCGTGGAGATCGAAGGGCAGGGGCACCACTACATGGTGCGGATCTGGACCGCCCCGGAGGATCTGGGCCGGGTGATCGGTCGCCAGGGGAGGAACGTGGAGGCCATCCGGATGGTGGTTCGGTCCGCCTCGCTCAGGGCGCGGGACCGGGTCCAGGTCGAGGTCGTCGATTGACCAAACCTCCAGAGAGGGTGCGGGTGGCGCGGGTGCTGAAGGCCCATGGCCTGCGGGGCGAGGTGGCCCTAGAGCTCCTGGGTGGGGGGATCGACCGTCTCCCCGAGGGGACCGAGGTCTTCGTGGAAGGGGCGACCCGGGTGATCCAGGAACCTCGCGCAGCCGGTGACCACCTGCTCTGCCGGCTCGGTGGGGTGGAGGATCGGACCGAGGCCCTGCGCCTGGTGGGCGGTTACCTGGAGGTCCCGATCGACAGCGTGCGAGCCCTTCCGGAAGGGGAGTACTTCCACTTCCAGCTGGTGGGTCTCCGGGTGGTCGACGAGCGCGGGATCGAGCGCGGTGTCGTCGCCGACGTGCAGCCTTATCCCGCCAACGACGTCCTGGTGGTGAGCGGGTCGGACGGTGAGAGGCTGGTCCCCGCGGTCCGGGCCGCGGTTCTGGAGGTGGACCTCGAGAGCGGTCGGCTCACAGTCGCCGCCGCCTTCCTGGAGCCGTGGGACGATGCGGGTTGACGTCCTCACCCTCTTCCCGGAGGTCTTCCCCGGCCCGCTGGGGGTAGGGGTGGTGGGGCGAGCGCTGGCCACTGGTGTCGTGCAGCTCGAGGCTCATGATCTCAGGAACTGGGGGCTCGGTTCGCGCCGCCAGGTGGACGACGCCCCCTTTGGGGGAGGCCCGGGGATGGTACTCCGCCCCGAGCCGCTGTTCGCGGCGGTGCGCAGTCTGCAGGCGGTCCGTTCCGCCCGCTCCATCCTCATGTCCGCCGGTGGGAGGCGTTTGGACGCCGGGCTGGTGCTGGAGCTGGCCAGGGAGGAGTCGCTGATGCTCGTATGTGGCCGGTATGAGGGGGTCGACCAGCGGGTGGTGGACGGTCTCGGCCTGGAGGAGGTCTCGGTCGGGGACTTTGTGCTGGCCGGCGGTGAGCTCGCGGCCATGGCCCTGGTGGAGGCGGTGGCCCGGCACCTGCCGGGGACGCTGGGGGACCCCGAGTCGAGCCGCGATGAAAGCTTCGCGGAAGGGCTACCCGAGTATCCGCAGTACACGCGGCCGGCAGTCTACGAGGGACTTTCGGTACCATCAGTGCTTCGCAGCGGCGATCACGCGAAGATCGCTGCCTGGCGGCGCCGGGCCGCCCTCGAGCGGGCCTCCCGGATCCGCCCGGACCTGCTCCTCAAGGCGGAGACGACAGGGCAATCGAGACCCGCCGCCCGGACTGGCGGCGAGGCTGGTGGAGGTGCGCAGTGAACATCATCGACCTGCTCGAGGAGGAGCAGCTGCGATCCGACGTCCCGGAGCTCAGGCCCGGGGACACGGTGAGGGTCCACGCCAAGGTGGTCGAGGGCACCCGCGAGCGGGTCCAGGTCTTCGAGGGCGTGGTCATCGGGCTGAAGGGCGGGGGCGTCCGGGAGTCGGTGATCGTGCGCCGCACCGCCCACGGGGTGGGGGTGGAGCGGACCTTCCTGATCCACTCGCCCCGGCTCGCCAAAATCGAGGTGGTGAGGCACGGCGTGGTGCATCGGGCCAAGCTCTACTACCTGCGGGGAAAGGTCGGCAAGCAGGCCCGGATCCGGGAGCGTCGGGAGGGCCCGGCGAGGGCCGCGGCGGTGGAGGTGGCGAGTGAGGAGGAGGTGGTGCAGGATCCGGTCGAGGCTCCGGCTGCCCCAGGTCGGCGCCGGGGGCTCCGGGGGCGGGCCGCAACCAAGTGACGCTGACTTCGCCCGGCTGCTGATCACTCCCACCTGGAGGCAATAGACTTGGAGCATGCCTGACGCCCTCCCCCGCAAGGTGCTGGTGATCGCCCGTCAGGCATCAAGGTCAGAGGTGATCCGCCAGGCGCTGGCCGAGAACGGGCTGGAGCTGGTCGGCTTCGACTCGACCGCCGCCGCCGGTGCGGCGCTTGAGACCAATCCCGCCGACGCGGCGGTGATCGAGGTCTTCGGGGAGGACCCGGCGCTGGTTCCCCTGGTCCGCCAGATCCGGGCCAGCATTCTTCACGCCGCGATCCCGATCATCCTGGTGGCCGCGGACTCCAACTCGCCCCTGGTGGCGGCGGCGCTGGACGCCGGGGCTAGCGAGAAGCTGCCCCGCACGGCCTCCGCCCAGGCGCTCTCCGACCTCGTCCGTTCCCGGCTGGACGCCTCAGTTGCGCCCGACAGGCCGGCCAAGGGCCGTGGGGAGCTCTGGGTGGTCTGCGGGCCCCGGGGCGGCACCGGCAGGACGATGCTGGCGGCCAACCTGGCGGTGCTGGCCGCAGACGCCTACCGGGTGGCACTGGTGGACAACGTGCCCCGGTTCGGCAGTGCCCTTTTGGCGTTCAACTTGCCGCCCCAGACCCCCACCTGGGTGGAGCTTTCGTCGGTCAGCCCCGATGAGGAAATCTTCGACCGGCTTCCCCGTCACCCGAGCGGCGTTTCGGTTCTCCCCGCGCCCTCGCGCCCAGAGCTGGCGGACTCCGTCTCGCCGGCGGCCGTCGGGGCGCTCATCCTGAGGCTCACCCATCCTGCGGAGCTGGTGGTGGTGGACCAGGGTGGGCGGCTGGACAACGGCGGGATCGACATCCTGGAGCGGTCCGACCACATGGTGGTGGTGGGCACTCCGGACAACCCCGGGGTGTTCGCGGTCCTCGCCTGGCTGCGCATCTGCGACCAGCTGCGGATCCCCCGGGACCGCGTTTCGGTGCTTCTCAACTGCGTCCTCCCGTACCACCAGGTGGAGGCGGACCGCGCCTCCCGGGTGCTGGAGCAGCCGGTTCTGGCCGTGCCCCACGCCGGGCTCGACGGGGTCCGGTCCCTGAGCGGGGGCGAGCCCCTGGCCTGGCGCCAGCCGGGCAACCGCTGGGTCAAGTCGCTGCGTGGGATTTTCTCCCAGATCTCCCCGCCACTCGCCACCAAGCTGAAGCGCTAGCTCGAGAGGTTCTCCCGGAGCCAGACAGCGGAGCCACCGGCTCCCCGCTCCACCACCCTGTAGGAGCTGTCGAGGAGGTCGCGGAGGGCCGAGGGGATTCCGCTGCCGTCCACCACGACCAGTTCCGGCAGGGCGCCCCGGACCCGGTCTATGAGAGCCCGCTCCCCCAGCCAGAAGGCGTCCATGTAGATGGCAGGAGTTGGGAGTACGGGGTGCAGCCGAGCCAGCAGGTAGGGCCAGGCGTTGGACGACCACACCACGGCGGAGGCGCCCTCCAGGTGGTGGCTCCGGATGAAGGCCACCGCCTGGGACTCTCCCAAGGTGTCCACGCCGAAGGCGGAGAGGTACTGGGTCTCGGTGACCGCCCCAACCGCCCGTCCCACGGAGAGCGGGATGTACTCGAGGGTGAGAAGCCCACTGAAGAGGCCGGAGGCGTTCATGGCGAAGAGGGCAGCCCAGGTGCCGACGCAGAGGGCGGCGGACGCCGGCAGCGCCAGCCTGGGGAGCCTGGGAGCCGAGACCCAGCTGGGCCGGCGTAGGCCAGAGAGGACCAAACACAGCGGTACCACGGCCGGCAGCAGGAAGTGGGGGTACGCGCGGTTGGGAAGGAGGTAGGCGAGGAGGTCGGCGACCAGCCAGACGGCGGCCAGTTGGGCCAGTGGGGTGTCGCGCCGTCGGCCGGCCGCCCCCACCAGCAGCAGCAGCCCGGCCAGCGCCCGCGGGAGGAGGGTCAGGGCAGTGAGGGGCAGGGACTGGGCGGTGTACTGGCGATATGAGCTGACCAGGAAGTACCACACCTGGCCTGGCCCGGCCGTGATCAGGTAGGGGGCCAGTCCCGCCCCCACCCCGACCCCGCAGGCCAGCAGCAGGGCCGCGCCCCGCCGCACCCGGCCGGGGTCGGGGCGGACCGCGACCAGGAGGGCGGCAGCGGCCACTGCTGCCAGCGCCGTCTGCTGGATCAGGACCGCCGCGGCCAGCATCAGTCCGGCGCCTAGCATCCAGCGAGCCTGCCTTCGCTCCAGGCTCTCGAGTACCAGCACCATCCCCAGCGCCTCGGGGGCGATGAGGAAGTTCTCCGGCAGCGCCAGGTCCCCACCCAGGAAGGGGATCCCCAGCAGGACAGCTGCCGCCAGCAGCGGCCCCAGGCGCCGCCACCCGCTGGGCCGCCGCCGAAGCGCCCACCCGAGCGCCCCGAGGGCGAGGAGCCCCGCCAGGGTGGACAGCAGGTGGAGGCCGAACTCACTGGGACCGAAGGCCGAGAGGGCCAGGTCGTAGATCCAGAAGAGGAGGGGCGGCTTGTTGTTCCAGATGGTCTGGTAGAGGGCCAGTCCGTGGGTGGAGAACCAGGCCGTGGTGGCGTATCCCGCCTCGTCGCTGTACCAGTGCGGCTCGAAGAGGGAGGGGACCCGGAGCCCCACATAAATGACGAAGGGGAGAACGGCGAGCAGCGCCGCCCTGAGCGAGAAGGCCCGGGCCCTCTCGCTCAGGGGGTGGGACGTGAGTGGCTCGGGGAGCGACAGCTCCTTCACCCGGGTGCGGCCCGTTGGCAGCGGCTCATCTCAGCTCAACTCTCCTGGCGGCGGCTGAGTTTCGGCTTAGAACCGGCCCGAATTCAGGTGTCGGAGCCGGTGGTCTCCTTGCCCTCGGGCCAGTACTGCTCCTCCAGGATCTCGGTGTCCCGAAGCCCGCGTCGGCGCATGAGCGCACGACCGCCGGCGATCATCCCCGGGTGGCCACACAGGTAGACCATCCCCTGGCCCGGCGCCACGCCGAAGTCATCGGCGTGCTTGCGCAGGACGTCCTCGGCCCGGCCGACCTCGCCCTCCCACCCGGGTTCATCCCAGGGCCGACTCACGGTGGGCACGTAGCGGAAGCCCGGGAGATCACGGCTCATCCGCTCCATCTCCTCCAGGTAACCGAATTCGTCGGCATGACTGGCTCCCTGAAGCAGAAGGATCCTCGGCACGGCCCCACCTTCGCTCTGGGACCGGCGGACCAGCTGGCGGAGGAAGCTGACAAATGGCGCGATCCCGGTCACCGTGGCGGAGAACAGGTGGACCAGGTCTGCCGCCGGTGGCTGGCGCAGGAAGAGCCCCTTGGGGCGCCGGCGGAGCCACACCGTCTGCCCCTCCTCCAGCCGATGGAGGTGAGGGGTGAGGGCGCCCCCCGGGATCAGCTCGATGAAGAGCTCCAGCTCAGGATCCTCGGGCGCCGAGACTATCGAGTAAGGGCGCTCCAGCACCCGGTCCTCCAGCTCGACACCCAGGGTGGCGTACTGGCCCGCCCGGAAGGGGAAGGGGTCAGACGGGCGGATACGGATGGACCAGAGGTCCTTGGTGAAGTCGCGGCGGGCCACGATGAGCCCCTGCTGGTACCGGTCGTCGACAAGGACGGGCAAGCGCCAAGCCTCCTCAATGGGGATATCAACCCAGTTTAGTGGCGGGTTGCCCTGCGGCTGCTTGAACTGGGGGGAGGCGTGGAAGGCTGTTGTTATCATCGCCTGGCCCCAAGGCCTTGGAGTTCAAACCGTTCATGCCCAGCAACCTCATCATCGTCGAATCGCCCAGCAAGGCCCGGACCTTGAGCAAGTTCCTCGGCAGGGACTACGAGGTCAAGGCCTCCATGGGCCACGTCGTCGACCTCCCCCGTTCCAGGTTGGGAATCGACGTGGAAGATGGATTCACCCCCGACTACACGGTGATCAAGGGGAAGGAGAAGCAGCTCCAGGAGCTGAAGTCGGCCGCCCGCAAGGCCGGCCGCGTCCTGCTGGCAGCTGATCCGGACCGGGAGGGGGAGGCGATCGCCTGGCACATCGCCAACCAGCTTCGTCTGAAGCAGCCGGAGCGGATCGTCTTCCGCGAGGTCACCCGTCCGGCGGTGGAGGCTGCCCTCAAGGTCCCCCGGGAGATCGACCGCAACCTAGTGGACGCCTACCAGGCGCGCCGTTCCATCGACCGCCTTCTGGGGTACAAGCTGAGCCCGCTTCTCTGGCGC
Source organism: bacterium (assembly GCA_021816695.1). Taxonomy (GTDB): domain Bacteria; phylum Chloroflexota; class Dormibacteria; order Aeolococcales; family Bog-877; genus JAJYXT01. Next base: position 18,222 of record JAKAXE010000007.1, read on the forward strand.
AAGGTCCGCAAGGGACTCTCCGCGGGCCGGGTGCAGTCGGTGGCGGTTCGCCTCGTTTGCGATCGCGAGCTGGAGATCGAGGCCTTCAAGCCGGTGGAGAGCTGGACCCTGGATGCCCGGCTGGAGACCAGTTCCGGCGAGGGGTTCTCCGCGCGCTATCACCCCCCGGCGAAGGGGAGGAGGGGACGCGCCGCCGACGATGAGGGCGGGTCGGCGCTGCCAAACGAGCTGGCGGCCCGCCAGGTGATGGCGCAGGTGGAGGGACAGCCCTTCAGAGTGGCCTCAGTCGAGGTGCGCCATCAGCGCCGCAACCCGCCCCAGCCGCACACCACCAGCACCCTACAGCAGGAGGCCTCGGCGCAGCTGCGGTTCAGCCCCAGCAAGACCATGCGGGTGGCCCAGCAGCTGTACGAGGGCGTGGAGCTGGGCTCCGCCGGTCCGGTGGGGCTCATCACCTACATGCGCACCGACTCGGTTCGCATCAGCGACCTGGCCAGAGATGAGGGTCACACCTACGTGGCGAGCACCTTCGGTCCCCGCTACCTGGGGTCCAAGGGCGCCGCTCGGCGCCGCGAGGCTGGCCCGGTGGCCAGCCAGGACGCTCACGAGGCGATCAGGCCCACCAGCGTGGAGCGCACCCCAGAAGTGGTGGCCGAACACCTGAGCTCTGACCAGCTCCGGCTCTACCGACTCATCTGGCGCCGCTTCGTGGCCAGCCAGATGAGCCCGGCCGAGTTCGAGAACACCAGGTGTGAATTGGAGGCTGCGGGCCACCAGTTCCGCGCCACCGGTAGCCGCCTGACTTTCGACGGATTCACCAAGGTGGCGGCCGCCGAGGAGCGGGAGGACCAGCTCCTGCCGCTCCTCGCCGAGGGCGATCTCGCTCGCCTCCTGGAGCTGCTCCCCGAGCAGCACTTCAGCCAGCCACCGCCCCGCTTCACCGAGGCCACCTTGGTCCGGGAGCTGGAGGAGCGAGGGATCGGCCGGCCCAGCACCTACGCCCCCACGGTGGAGCTGATCCAGACCCGGGGCTACGTCCGCCAGGTGGAGCGGCGGCTGCATCCCACCCCCCTCGGGGTGGCGGTCAACGAGGCACTGACCACTCAGTTCCCGGACGTCGTCGACCTGGGCTTCACAGCCGAGCTGGAGCGGCGGCTGGATGCCATAGAGGCAGGTGACGAGGGCTGGATCCCGGTGGTGCGGTCCTGGTACGAGCCCTTCGCCAAGGTCCTGGAGAGGGCCCAGGAGGACATGCCCCGCGTCAAGGTGAAGGCACCGCCCGCCGGCGGCAACTGTCCCCGCTGTGGAGCCGAGCTGGTGGTCCGCACGGGGCGCTTCGGCGAGTTCGTGGGCTGCAGCCGGTACCCCGAATGCGACTACATCCAGGGCCGGGAGGAGCGGGCCGCCGCCGAGGAGGTCGGGGAGGCCTGCCCGGAGTGCGGCCGTCCGCTGGTCAAGCGCAGCGGCCGCCGCGGCCCGTTTGTGGGCTGCTCCGGGTACCCCAAGTGCCGCTACATCCGTCCAGAGCCGGGGGCCAGCCGGCCGGCCCGACCCGCGCCGGAGCCCACCGGAGAGAGCTGCCCGGAGTGCGGCCAGCCCCTGGTGCGCCGAATGGGCCGGTTCGGCCCCTTCGTCTCCTGTTCCGGATACCCCAAGTGCCGCTACCGGCCACCTCGGGAGGCGGCCCCCGCCACCCCGGTGGCCGTGGCCAGCGGAGGGGACGGCCGCTGATCTTCCCAGGGGAGGCCCGCCGCCGGCGGCGGTAGACTTCAGACTTCGTGGCTTCTCATGAGGCATCCACCCCCCGGGCCACCACCATCGTGGCCGTCCAGCGGGGGCCGGAGATCGCCGTGGCCGGCGACGGGCAGGTGACCTTGGGCGACGTGGTGATGAAACACCACGCCAGCAAGGTGCGGCGGCTGTTCCACGACCAGGTGGTGGTGGGGTTCGCCGGCTCGGTCTCGGACGCCTTCACCCTCTTCGACAAGTTCGAGCGCCAGCTGGAGCAGCACCAGGGCAATCTGGTGCGCTCGGCCGTGGAGCTGGGCAAGGAGTGGCGCACCGACCGCTACCTGCGCCACTTGGACGCCATGCTGGTGGTGGCCGGGGAGGGGCAGCTGCTGCTTCTCAGCGGGGACGGCGATGTGATCGAGCCGGACGATGGACTGGGGGCCATCGGCAGCGGTGGACCGTACGCCCTGGCAGCCGCCCGGGCCCTGACCCAGCACACCGAGCTCTCCGCCCGCGAGGTGGCGGTGGAGGCCCTCAAGATCGCCGCCTCCATGTGCGTCTACACCAACACTGAGATAACCGTGGAGACCCTTGCGGGACCCGGGGAGGCCGCCGATGGCTGAGGGTGAGCTGACCGCGGCCGAGGTGGTCAGCGCGCTCGACCGCTACATCGTGGGCCAGCAGGACGCCAAGAGAGCCATGGCAGTGGCGCTTCGCAACCGCATCCGGCGGATGCGGGTGGCCCCTGAGGCCCGGGGCGACATCATGCCCAGCAACATCCTGCTGATCGGGCCAACCGGGGTGGGCAAGACGGAGATCGCCCGCCGGCTGGCGCTCCTGACCAACTCCCCCTTCATCAAGGTGGAGGCCACCAAGTTCACCGAGGTGGGGTATGTGGGACGGGATGTGGAGTCGATCGTCCGCGACCTGCTGGAGCAGACCATCACCCAGCTCCAGAGCCAGCGAGTAGCCGAGGTCGAGGACGAGGCCAAGCAGCGGGCCGAGGCCCGGATCGTCGACCGGCTGGTGGAGCAGGAGCGCGCCTCCCGGGAGGGGCCCGCCCCCGAGGCCCCCGCCTCCACGGACGGCGCGGGAGGAGCCGGCGAGGCGCCCCTTGATGAACCGGACCGGCGTCTGGCCCTCCGGCGGGAGCGGGCGCGGCGGCGCCAGCTGGCGCGCAAGCTGGCCAACCGTAAGCTGGAGGACCGCCTCATCGAGATCGAGGTGGAGGAGTCGTACAACGCCCCGGTCGAGGTCTTCTCGGGAACCGGTTACGAGGAGATCGGCTGGTCCTTGGCCGACTTCTTCAGCCAGATGGCGCCCCCCCGGCGGCGGATGCGCCGGATGAGTGTCGCCGACGCCCGGCACACCCTGACCCAGGAGGAGACGGAGCGGCTGGTGGACATGGACCGGGTCTACGACGATGCCATCCGGTCCGTGGAGGAGAATGGGATCGTCTTCATCGACGAGGTCGACAAGATCGCCGGGGCATACACCGAGAGCCACGGCCCGGACGTGAGCGGGGCCGGGGTCCAGCGCGACCTCCTGCCCATCATCGAGGGCTCCACGGTCAGCACCCGCTACGGGTCGGTTAGCACCGAGCACATCCTGTTCGTGGCCGCAGGCGCCTTCACCTCCGCCCGGCCCTCCGACCTGATCCCGGAGTTCCAGGGGCGGTTCCCCATCAGGGTGGAGCTGACCTCGCTTGGGGAGACTGACCTGCGGCGGATACTGGTCGAGCCCAGCAACTCCCTCACCGCTCAGTATCGGGCGTTGCTCGCCACCGAGGAGGTGGAGCTGGAGTTCACCGAGGAGGGCACCGCCGAGCTGGCCCGGCAGGCTTTCCTGGTCAACGAGCGGGACGAGAACATCGGCGCCCGGCGGCTCTTCACCGTCATGGAGCGGGTGCTCCAGGACGTCTCCTTCGCCGCCGAGCAGTACCGCAGCCAGCGGGTGATGGTGGACGCTGAGTTCGTCCGCGAGCGGCTCGGGGACCTGGTCCGTGACCAGGACCTGCGCCGCTACGTGCTCTAGGGCCGACCAGGCCACCCGCCGCGGCACCGAGGACGCGAGTCCTCTGGCCGGGACCGCCCGCCTGGCCCGCTCGGTGATCGGGTCCGGGTTTTGGGCTACCATTGGTGCCGGAGATCAAATTCACATGCCCGCCGGACGGCCCCCGGGTTCCCCTGGGCCGGGTGCCGGTGGATGGTGGGCAGAGGTTCAACGCAACTGGAGGCGCACCATGCCCGTGGCCACGCTCACCGAGCTTCTGCAAAACGGGGTCCACTTCGGTCACCAGACCAGTCGCTGGAACCCCAAGATGCGGCCCTACATATTCGCCAGCCGCGGGGGGATCCACATCCTCGACGTGGCCCAGACCGTGGAGCTCCTGGATGCGGCCTGCGCCTTCGCCCGGGACACCGTGGCCCAGGGGGGACAGATCCTCTTCGTGGGGACCAAGAAGCAGGCCCGGGACACCATCGAGGCGGAGTGCCAGCGCTCTCACCAGCCTTACGTGATCAACCGCTGGATGGGGGGCATGCTGACCAACTTCGAGGTGGTGAAGCTGCAGCTGCGCCGACTCACCGAGCTCTCCGAGCGCCAGGAGCGGGACGGATTCGCGGGCATGATCAAGAAGGAGCAACGGCGCCGCGAAGATGAGCTGGAGCGCCTTCGGCGCAACTTCTCCGGCATCACCGGGATGAAGCGGCTCCCGGCGGCCCTCTTCGTGGTCGACCCTCACAAGGAGCGGCTCGCGGTCACCGAGGCCAACAAGCTCAGGATCCCGATCATCGCCATCACCGACAGCAACTGCGACCCTGACGAGATCAGCTACGTGATCCCCGGCAACGACGACGCCATCCGCAGCGTCCGCCTGATCGTGACCCGGCTCACCAACGCGATCGTGGACGGGCTGGATCAGCGCCGACAGATCGAGGTCGCCCAGACCCAGGCCGCGGCGGAGCGGGCGGCCCAACTCCGGGCCGCCGAGGAGCAGGCGGCCCTCGAGGCCAGCGCGGAGCCGGAGCCTGAGGAGGTCGGGGAGTGAGCCAGGAGATCTCGGCGGAGATGGTGCGCCAGCTGCGCCAGCAGACCGGGGCGGGGATCATGGACGTGAAACGGGCTCTGGTGGACTCGGCGGGGGACTTCGACCGTGCCCGAGACCTGCTGCGCACCAAGGGGCTCGCCTCGGCGGAGAAGAAGGCCGAGCGGGAGACCCGCGAGGGGCTGGTGGACGCCTACATCCACCCCGGAGGGCGGCTGGGGGTCCTCGTGGAGGTCAACTGCGAGAGTGACTTCGTGGCCCGAACCGATGAGTTCAAAGCGCTGGTTCACGACCTGGCCCTGCAGGTGGCCAGCCTCGGTCCACACTGGGTCCGCCGAGAGGACGTCCCCGCGGAGGTTTTGGAGCACGAGAGGGAGATCTACCGGCAGCAGGCCGCCGGCGAGGGGCGGGATCCGTCTCGGGTGGACCAGATCGTCGAAGGGAAGCTGCGCAAGTGGTTGGAGACCGTCTGCCTGTACGAGCAACCCTGGATCCGGGACGACGCCGGCAAGAAAGCCCGCCGTGTGGAGGAGGTGATCAAGGAGACCATCGCCTCGACGGGGGAGAACATCTCGGTGGCGCGCTTCGCCCGCTTCCCCCTGGGGGAGAGAGCCGAGGAAGGGTCAGGTGGTTGAGGCCATGCCTCTGACTGGGGTGGTCGGCCAGGACCGGCAGCCCCCCGCGGTCCGCTACCGGCGGGTGGTGATCAAGCTCAGCGGGGAGGCGCTGGTCGGGGATGGCGGATACGGCATCGACCCGCTGGTGCTGGACACGGTGGCCCTCGAGCTGCAGGCCGCGCACCAGCTGGGGACCGAGATCGCGGTGATGATGGGCGGCGGCAACATCTTCCGGGGACTGGCCGGGGCCAGGCGGGGGATGAACCGGGTCACCGCCGACCTCATGGGGATGCTGGGCACCGTGATCAACGGACTCGCCCTCCGGGACGCCCTTGAGGCTCACGGCATGGCCACCCGCGTTCAGACCGCCATCGAGATGCACCAGGTGGCCGAGCCATACATCAGGGGACGGGCCATCCGCCACTTGGAGAAGGGGAGGGTGGTCGTCTTCTGCGCCGGCTCGGGCAACCCCTTCTTCACCACCGACACCCCGGCCGCCCTGCGGGCCGCCGAAATCGGTGCCGACGTGCTCATCAAGGCCACCCGGGTCGACGGGGTATACAGCGCCGATCCCACCAAGGACGCCAACGCCGAGCGCTTCGAGACCATCTCCTACCTGGATGTCCTCAATCGCGGGCTGCAGGTGATGGACAACACGGCGATCACCCTCTGCATGGACAACCGCCTCCCTCTGCTGGTTCTCGACCTCTTCACCCCGGGCAATCTGGCCCGGGCGGTGAGTGGAGAGCGGGTCGGGACGCTGGTCACCGACCGGGAGCACCTGGGTTGAGCGCCGACCTTCTGCGCTCCGCGGAGGAGCGGATGGCCAAGAGCCTCGACGCGCTACAGCGCGAGCTGGCCTCGATCCGCACGGGACGCGCCTCTCCGGCTCTTATCGAGCACGTCAAGGTCGATGCCTACGAGAGCCAGGTGCCCATCAACCAGGTGGCCAGCCTCTCGGCCCCGGAGCCGCACATGATCCTGGTCCAGCCGTGGGACCGGCACCTCATCGCCGCCATCGAGCGGGCGCTGCAGCGCAGTGAGCTGGGGCTTAACCCCAGCAACGACGGCCAGGTGATCAGGGTGCCGGTACCTCCGCTCAACGAGGAGCGGCGCCGGGAGTTCGTGCGCCTCGTGAAGCAGCGCTCCGAGGAGGCCAAGGTGGCCATTCGCAACATCCGCCGGGACGATCTGGAGCGGCTGCGCAAGCTGGAACACGACGGGGAGATCTCCGAGGACCAGGCCCAGCGCGCCCACGGGGACCTGCAGCGGATCACGGACCGCCACGTGGAGCAGGTGGAGGAGATCGCCCGGCGGAAGGAAGTCGAGCTTCTCGAGGTGTGAACGAGGATTCGGCCGGTGGCTGAGCGCGCGGCCCTGCCCGCCCACATCGGGATCATCATGGACGGCAACGGGCGCTGGGCTCGGCAGCGCGGCCAGCGGCGCACCGAGGGACATCGAGCGGGGATCAGGGCCATCCGCCGCGTCATGGAGGCAGCGGATCGGGCCGGGGTCCATCACCTGACCCTGTACGCCTTCTCCACCGAGAACTGGTCCCGCCCACGGTACGAGGTGGCCACCCTGATGCGCCTCTTCGAGCAGACGCTGCAGGAGGAGGTGGACGAGCTCCACCAGAACGGCGTGCGGATACGGGTCATCGGCCGCCGGGAGCGGCTCTCGGCGCGGCTCTGCCGACTGGTGGAGGAGGCCGAGACGCGCACCCGGGAGAACAGCCGGGGCGCCCTCAACGTGGCCATCAACTACGGCGGCCGGGCGGAGATCGTAGACGCCGTCCGCTCCCTCGCCCGGGAAGGACAGGACCTTCGAAAGCTGGACGAGGAGACGCTCGCCGCCCACCTCTACACCGCGGGGCTGCCCGATCCCGATCTCATCATCCGCACCGCCGGCGAACTCCGGACCAGCAACTTCCTGATCTGGCAGGCGGCCTATGCCGAGCTGTACGTCACCCAGACCCTCTGGCCCGACTTCGGAGCCGCCGACCTGGAGGCGGCCCTCGCCGACTACGCCGTTCGGGTCCGCCGCTTCGGCGGAGTCCCGGAGCTGGGTTGAGGCTCTGGGTCCGGACCGCCAGCGGGATCGCGCTGCTGGCGGTGCTGGGCGTCGCTCTGGAGATGGGCTCGGGCTACCTGGCGGCGTTGGTGCTGCTGGTCGCCGCCCTGGGGCTGCTCGAGTACCGGCGGCTCTGGCGGGGAGCGGGGCTCCTGCCCAACCTGCTGCTCCTGGCCCCGCTGTCAGTGTTCTGGGTGCTCCGCTACGCCTACCCGGCGGTGCCTGCGGCCCGTCTGGGCCTCACTGCCGGGGTGCTGGCGGGGCTGGCCCTGGCGCTGCTCTCCCGCCCCGAGAGCCGGCCGGTGGCGCGCTGGGCGGTGGCGCTGGGGGGTGCCGTTTGGATCGGCTACCTGGCCGGGTTCCTGCCGCTCCTGTACCGCAGCGCCCACTCCCGGGGGACGGAGATGGTCCTCCTGGCGGTGGGGGTGTCGGTGCTGGGCGACACGGGGGCCTACCTGGTGGGCTCACGCCTGGGCCGCCATCCCTTCTTTCCCCGCATAAGCCCGTCCAAGACCTGGGAGGGCGCCGCTGCCGGCTTCCTTCTTCCCGCCCTGGCGGTTTCAGCGCTCCTGCCACTGGCGCTTCCCGGGGTGTCTTGGGTGGTGGCGGGGCTGGTCGCCGCCACCTGCTCCCTGGCGGCGATCGCCGGAGACCTGGTGGAGTCCCAGCTCAAGCGGGAGTTGGGAGTCAAGGACTCCGGAAGGCTGATTCCCGGGCATGGCGGCATACTGGACCGGGTGGACAGTCTGCTCTTCGTGGCTCCGGTGATGTACACGCTGCTGGTGGCGGCCGGTGCCCTCCGCTAGGCAGACCCGCGTCGTGGTGCTGGGGGCCACCGGGTCGATCGGGAGCCAGGCGCTGGAGATCATCTCCCGCTACCGTGGGCAGTTCGAGCTGCTGGGAGCGGTGGCGGGGCATGGGACGCAAGCTCTCCAGGAAGCGCTGCGCCCGTTCCCTGGGGTGGCGGCCGTGGTGGTCGACCCTGACGGGCCGGTGCCGGCGGGAGTTCAGGTCGGCGGAGACGCCGCCTGCCAGCTGGCCGCCGACCCCAGGGCTGACGTGGTCCTGGTGGCCGGCGGCGGGGCGGCCGCCCTGCTCCCCACCCTGGCGGCCCTCGACCGCCCCTGTCGGCTGGCCATCGCCACCAAGGAGGTCCTGGTGATGGCCGGTGAGCTGGTCACCGCCGCCGCCCGTCGGTCAGGAGCGGAGATCGTGCCTGTGGACAGCGAGCACTCGGCCATCTGGCAGTGCCTGCGCGGGGAGTCGGCCCAGGATGTGGCGCGCCTATGGCTCACGGCCAGCGGCGGCCCCTTTCGCACCGCTCCCCTGACGACGCTCGCAGACGCAACCCCGGAGATGGCTCTGGCCCACCCCAATTGGAAGATGGGGCCAAAGGTGACCGTGGACAGCGCCACCATGATGAACAAGGGGCTGGAGGTGATCGAGGCCCACTTCCTCTTCGCGATCCCCTACAGCAGGATCTCGGTGGTGATCCACCCCCAGAGCGCCGTGCACTCCGCCGTGGAGTTCTGTGACGGGACCATGGTGGCCCAGTTGGGGGTGGCCGACATGCGCGCCCCTATCGCCTTGGCCCTCTCCGGGGGTCGGCGGCTGCCGGGAGTGGTCTCCCCCCTGGACCTGGCGGCGGTGGGCAGGCTCGAGTTCGAGGAGCCGGACCCGGGCCGCTTCCCCGCCCTGGGCCTGGCCCGCGAGGCGGCGGTCCGGGGCGGAGGGGCTCCGGCGGTGCTGAACGCCGCCAACGAGGTGGCGGTGGCCGCCTTCCTTAGGGGTGAGCTGCGGTTCGGGGAGGTGGTGGAGGTGGTGTCGGAGGTGACCGGCTCCTACTCCGGCGCGCCCCCGACAACCCTGGAGGAGGTCCTGGCGGCGGACGCCTTCGGACGCACCATGGCGGGCGAGATGGTGGGCCAGCTTGACCGCCGCGCTGCCACCGGGGGCGGGCGGCTGTGACCGGGTTCGCCCTCACCTGGCAGAGCGTGGGCGGCATCGTGCTGATGCTCCTGGTGGTCATCTCCCTGCACGAGGCCGGCCACTTCGCCGTCGCCAAATGGTCGGGAATCCAGGTGGACGAGTTCTCGATCGGCTTCGGGCCGCGCCTGGCAAGCCGCACGCGCGGGGAGACCCGCTATTCGTTGCGCCTTCTGCCCTTCGGGGGCTATGTGCGCATGGCGGGGATGACCGGGCTGGAGGACCCCGCCGCCAGTGGCGGCCCGAGGGCGTTCCTCAAGGCGTCTCGCTCCCGGCGGGCGGCCGTGCTGGCGGCCGGCGGGATCACCAATCTCCTGCTGGCCGGTCTTCTCTTCACCGCGGTCGCCGCCGCCGGGGGGCCGTCTCCGGAGGTTCAGCAGGGTGGAGGGCTGGCAGCGGCGGGCGCGCCGGCGTCGGGGTATCAGATCACCGGGGTGGATGGCACCACCACCACCTCGCTGCTGCGCATCCGCGACCTCATCCAGGCGGCCGGGGGAAGGCTGGTCCGGGTCGAGATGAGACCGTGGGGGGGAGGGGCGCCGCGCACCTTCAGGGTCACTCCCGAGCTGCACTGGGTGGGGCTCCAGGCCCATTCTCCGATCCCCCTGGAGGCCGAGATCGTGGCCATAGACGGAGGCGCGATCCCCCACACGCCACCCGACCAGCTGGCATCAAGCGTTCCCGGCTCAGGGGCGCTGGCGGTCACCTACCTTTCGGGCACAGAGCGCAAGACCGTCCAGGTCCCTCGTCCTCAGCTGCAGGTCGAGTGGCAGGTCGGATACCTGGCTTCCGCCGGCAACCCCCTGCTACCGGGACTGGGAGGCGCCCCCATGCCCTGGTACCAGGCGCTGGCGGTGGGTTTCTGGGCCGTGCCGCAGGAGATCGGGGCCACCTTCGTCAACCTCTGGACTCTGGTCACCCCCCATCACAACCCCAACCTGCAGCTCACGGGCCCGGTGGGCATCGCCCAGGAGACCTCGATCGCCGCCCAGATCTCGCTCTCCGTCTACGCCACCCTGCTCGGCCTCATCAGCCTCAATCTCGGGCTCTTCAACCTGCTGCCCATCCCCTTCCTGGACGGAGGCCGTCTCTTCTTCATCCTGCTGGAGACCGCCCGCCGGCGGCAGGTGAGCCCCCGGCTCGAGGCGGCGGTGCACACAGTTGGGTTAGCCTTGTTGGTGATGCTGTTCATCTACGTCACCTTCGGCGACATCTCCCGGCTGACCAGGTGATCGAGCGCCGCAAGACCAGGCCGATCAAGGTCGGGTCGGTGGTGATTGGGGGAGCGGCCCCGATCAGCGTCCAGACCATGACCAAGACGGCCACCGAGGATGTCCCCGGGACCCTGGACCAGATCGCCCGCGCGGCGGATGCCGGAGCTGATCTGATCCGGGTCACCTGCGACACCGAGGAGGCCGGGGTGGCGCTGCGGGAGATCGTCAAGGGCAGCCGGTTGCCCATCGTTGCCGACATCCACTACGACGCCCCACTGGCGCTCATGGCGCTGGACGCTGGCATCCAGTGCCTCCGGCTCAACCCCGGCAACATCCGCCAGCCGGAGAAGGTCGCGGAGATCGCCCGCCGCTGCCAGGAACTGGGGGTGCCCATCCGCATCGGCGTGAATGCCGGCAGCCTTCCGGACCGCAAGCAGCTGGCCCGGGGTCGGGGCGAGGGGGGGCCCGAGGACGTGGCGCGCCGCATGGTGGACGCCGCCCTGGGCCACATCGCGATCCTGGAGGAGCTGGGCTTCCAAGACATCAAGGTGAGCCTGAAGGCCAGTGATGTGCTCACCAACCTGGCCGCCAACCGGCTCTTCGCCAGCCTCCCCAACCGCTATCCGCTGCACCTGGGGCTGACCGAGGCCGGCCCGACCTCGACAGGTGCCATCAAGAGCGCCATGGGGATCGGCATCCTGCTCGCCGAGGGGATCGGCGACACCATCCGGGTGTCCCTGGTGGACCAGCCCGAGGAGGAGGTTCGGGTGGGACGTCAGATCCTGGCCAACCTCCAGGAGCGGCCAACCGGCCCCAACCTGGTGGCCTGTCCCACCTGCGGGCGGCTGGAGATCGACATGATGCCCATGGTCTCTAGGGTGGAGGCAGCGCTGCAGAGGGTCCGCCGCCCGATCACCGTCTCGGTGATGGGCTGTGTGGTGAACGGCCCCGGCGAGGGGATGCACGCCGACATCGGGATCGCCGGCGGTAGGCAGAAGGGGATCCTCTATCGCAAGGGCAAGGTGGTCGCCACCCTACCCGAGTCCGAGCTGGTCGACACGCTCATCAGAGAGCTCGATCGGATCGCGGACGAGGACCAGGAGCTGATCGCCGCTGGACGTGAGCTGCCTGAGGGCATCCCTGGACCCTGAGCTTCGGGGCTCTGGGTGTCTGGCCGAGCGCGGGTCAGGCGGTGACCGGGGTGGGGACCCGCCGGGCGCAGGCGGCGACGAACGACTCGAACAGCCTGGCGGCGTAGGGTTGGGTGGCGAACAGCTCCTCAGGGTGGAACTGCACGGCGACCACCCATCCGTCTCCTGGCATCTCGACCCCCTCGACGAGGCCGTCCTCGGCCCGGGCGGAGATAGTGAGCCCAGGGGCCAGCCGGTCGACGCCCTGATGGTGCAGGCTGTTGACCCGGACCTGTGCCTCGCCCAGGGCGGCGGACAGCCGGCTCCCGGGCACGATGGTGAGGCGGTGGGTCAGGGAGAACCTTGGTCCCTGGCGAGGGTGCTGGACTCCCTCCGGCCGCTGACTGGGGAGATCCTGCACCAGAGTCCCGCCGAGGGCCACGTTGAGCACCTGAAGCCCCCGGCAGATGCCCAGGACGGGTAGCTTCCGCTCCAGCGCCCAGCGAACCAGGCGGAACTCCAGCTCATCGATCCGATCGTCCCACTCGCTGGTGGGGTCGGCCCGGGCGCCGTAGGCACTGGGGTTCACGTCCACTCCTCCGGGGAGGAGGAGCCCATCGGCGAACTCCAGGCCGTCCAGCTCGTGGGTGTCGAGCGGTACCAGGATCGGGGTGGCTCCGGCTGCTTGGATGGCTGACAGGTATGCCTGGTTCGCCGTCTGTAGAGGCACCTCCATCCCCGCCTCCGGGTCGGGCCGGCTGCCGGGTCGAAGCGGCATCAGCACCAGGGGCCGGTGCTCTCCTGAGGCCGTCACGACACGGCAGCCGGTGAGGCGCTCACCACGAACTCCCGGATGCGATCCACCGCCTTCTCAAGTGCCGGACGCCCCACGGTGTAGGCCAGGCGGATGTACCCCCGCCCCGCCTCTCCGAAGGCCTCCCCAGCGAGAACCGCCACCCCGGCCTCCTCCAGCAGGCGGGATGCCAGCTCCCGACTCGGGATCCCGGTCCCCACCACGTTGGGGAAGGCGTAGAAGGAGGCGGAGGGCAGGTGACAGCGGATTCCCGGGACGCTGTTCAGCCCGGAGACCAAAAGGTCCCGTCGGGCCCGGAACTCGGCAACCATCTGGCCCACGGCGACCTCGGACTCCGGTGCCTTGAGCGCCTCCACTGCCGCCAGCTGCGTGAAGGCCGCGGCGCAGGAGCTGGTGTTGATCATCAGGGTCTCCATCCGCTGGGCCAGCTCTCGGGGCATCACTCCGTAGCCCAGCCGCCACCCGCACATGGCGTAGGTCTTGGAGAGCCCGTCCAGGACCACGGTCCGTTCCGCCATCCCCTCCCGGGTCCAGAGCGGCCTGGGCAGCTCCGAGAAGCAGATGCGCGAGTAGATCTCATCGCTGAGGACAAGGAAGTCGTGGCGCTGGGCCAGCTCGGCCAGCCGGTCCAGCTGCTCCGAGCTGAGGACGCCCCCGGTGGGGTTCTGGGGGGAGTTGATGATGACCAGCCGGGTGCGCGGGGTGATCAGGGACTCGAACTCGTCCATGTCCATCCCGAACCCGTTTTCCTCACGGAGAGCGATTGGCCGGGCCCGGGCGCCGACGAAGTCGGTCAGCGAGCGATAGACCGGGTACCCGGGGTCGGGAAGGATCACCTCGTCACCCTCCTCGACGCAGCTCAGGAGCAGGAAGTGGAGGATGTTCTTGGAGCCGGGCACCACCACGACCTGGTCGGCTTGCACGGGGACCCCGCCTCGGGCCGCCATGCTCTCGGCGATGGCCGCCCGAACCTCGGGCAGCCCTGCTGCCGGTGTGTAGTGGGTCGCCCCGGAGCGCATCGCCGAGTACGCGGACTCGATGATGTTGTCCGGGGTGGAGAAGTCCGGCTCCCCGATCTCCAGATGGATCATGGACCGGCCGCTGGCCTCTATCTGCTTGGCCTTGGCCAGGACCTCGAAGGCGCTCTCGGTGCCCAGGCGGCTCATCCGCTCCGCGAATCGCATGTGGACCTCCCGCGCCGGCACCGGCCCGCGCTATGAGACGACGGTGATCTGCCCCAGCATCCCCAGGCTCTCGTGGGGGATGCAGAAGTACTTGTAGGTCCCCGGCACCGTGAGCTTCAGGGAGTAGGAGCCCCCGGGGTTGAGGGGTTGGTTCCAGGAGCTGGCGCCACTAGGCAGGGCGGCGTCAGCGGGGTTGGCCGCGAGGGAGGAGGAGTCGGTGGTGGTATGGAAGATGTTGCCCACGTTCTTCCAGGTGATGGTGCCCCCGGCCTTGAGGCAGACGCTGGCCGGCACGAACTTCAGTGAGTTGGTGGCGTCGACGGTCACCGCGCTCTGAGCGTTGGCGGCGGTGCAGCCCCCGGAGGACGCCGTGGAGGTCGTAGAGCCCGGGGTGCCGCTGGCCCCGGCTGGCTGTCCGGGAATCGGCCCGGTGCCGCAGGCGGCCACCAGGAGCGCCGCGCCCAGGGCAGCCAGGCCCAGCAGCAGGGGGGGGCGCCGAGAGGTCGGATGCGTCATGACTCCTCCTTGGATGTGTCGCCCCTGATGCTACCGCCCCGGGTGCGGCCCGGTCGACTCCGGGTCCACCTCTGGGAGCACCAGCGAGTGCAGCTGGCGGAGGCGGGAGAAGAACCCGGCGGTGTGGGGTGAACGGCGGAGGCTCAGGCCAGCGAAGTCGTAGTGGTGCACCCACTCGTGGAGCAGGGTATTGGTGAAGGCGCTGGCGCTGACCACCTGGCCCCGCATCGCGGTGCGGTGATAGACCCGGATGGCGCAGCGCTGCGGTGGCCCGGAACGGGGGATCCGGCAGCGGTAGTAACCGTAGGTGGCGCGGGCCAGGCGGCCCTTCTCGTCCCGTGAGTGCACCTGGGGCCGGTCCGCGACGGTGAGGGTACAGGGCTGGAGGCCGAAGGCTGAGTTCAGCACCTCGAGCAGGGCGCTGCCCAGCAGCTCTCGCTCGCGGCTGCCGGAACTGGCGAGAAGGGCGGCCAGAAGTGGGGGGGCGGTGGCCGGGGCGGGCACCGCTGGGAGGGGCGCCGCCAGGCTGGCGGCATACCAAGGGTCGTTTGCTGGCCTCCTCACCCGGGCGAGTGTACCGAGGGCCGGTCAGCCATACGCGAGGAGCGCGGCAAACGCTGCCAGGCCCTCGCCCGGATAGGCCCGCACCCTGGGCCACTCCCAGAGCGAAGCTGAACTCTCCACCCAGGCGAAGCGTCCCACCCAGTTGTCCTCCAGCCCTCCGACATATCCGAGGGACCCCAGCTGGGAGAAGAGCTGAGCCTGGGCAGGCCCGGCCTGCTCCGGCGAGGCATAGGGCCAGAGCCCGCTGTAGGCGATGAACTGCACGGACTGCCCGGTGATCGACTCCAGCACCTGGGCGCTGTATCCGGTCAGCTCCTGGATCGTGGCCAGGGACTGGCCCCAGAGGACAGTGCCGTCGTTGTAGGTGTGATCCTGGACCGCAAAGCCCATTTGGGAGAGCGAGCTAAGCTCGCTCGCGGGCATGTACTCCTCCTCGCCGTTCTTGATGCCGATCAGGCCGCTGCAGGGAAAGAAGGTGGCGGTGAGGCCGTCTGCCTCCAGCACCGGGAGGGCGTACTGATACTCGTTGGCGAAGCCATCGTCGAAGGTGATCGCCACCGGATGATCCGGCAGCGGCAGGCCGTAGAGGAGGAAGTCGGCCAGCCGGTAGAGCGAGATCGCCTGGTAGCCGTTGGACACCAGATACTGCATCTCGGCGGAGAACTGATCTGGCGGCACCGTGAGCCCGTAGTCAAGGTCGTAGCTGTACTGGCTGGAGTACATGGCGCGGTCCGGGAAGGGGCCCACCAGGTGGTACATGAGGATGGGCACCGAGGCGGTCCTGGGAACGATCACTGCCGGTGTGATCACCGGTGCTTCCATAGCCGCAGGCCCCTCTCCGACAACCAGATAGGTGCTGGATGCCGGAGAGGAGGATGGCCCTTCCAGGAACAACTTGGTGTGCTGGTACAGGCCAGCCACGCCTGGGGGAGACAGGCTTGGAGGGTCGGCGAAGGCGACAGCGACCGGGACCTCGGTGGCATTGGCCACCTGAACTCTGGGATTCTCCGGGCTGGCCCACTCGGCCCCAGCCTCCGGCCGACCGACCGCGAAGGCGACCACACGGGCTGCCTCGGAGAACTTGGCGGCCAGCATCGCGGAGCGAGCCGCCTCGGATGGCCAGCTCGCTTGCTCCAGCGGGTCTAGAAGCGGCCATTGTAGGTTGAAGTTCCCCTCGACCATGTCCTGCAGGAAGGCCTCGGCCACGGAGATGGCGGAGGTGGCAGGGGAGGGTGACGACTCCGGGGCACGGGCATGGCGTGGCGCGCCACCGTGGATGCCGCAACCCCCCAGGGCTAGGGACGCGACCAAGGCGAGCACCGGGAAGACTCGTCCACTGCCCATGCTCATAGCTCCCCCCCTGGTCCGCGAACTATTGTGGCAGAGTGGGGCGGACTTTCCTGGCTCTTCCAGCCGGCTCCGTCGGTCTCGCGGTTTCCTTCCGGCCGGGAGTCCACGCGGTGGTGCCCACCCCGGCCTGGGCGGTGATGGAAGCCTTCATCTGCCAAGTGCTCTCCTGGGTCGGGCCACTGACGTCTTGATGGCACGACCAGTTCCCCTTCCCAGAGTACATTTCTGCAGCTTCACCTTCCGCGATCATCAACCTCTATGAAAGGTCGCGGCGGGAAGGGCAGTGGCTGAGGCGCAAGATCCGGGCCAGCAAGTGGTGGAGTGCGGTGCTCCGGCTTCACATGCACACTCCCGACAAAGGCATGCCGTCGCTGAATTACCGTTCGCGGCGCGGATGCGATGTCTTCCACGCCGGTCCTGGATTTAGGGGCCGCGGAATCCCTCTGGCCAGCTCAAGGGGAAACCTCGTTGCTGCGAAGCGGCCCGGCTGCGGAGGGGCGGCCGTCCGGACCGCCCCTCCCGTTCACCGCGCCCTAGTCCGAATCTCGGTCCGTGCTACGGGGTACCACCGTCGAGATGTCCGATGGGCTGCATTCGCCCAGAGCCCGACCGTGAACGGTGTTAGGGACCCCGACAGGCGTTCCTGTCGACAGGTCGTTGGGGTGGACGGCCGGACTATTGTCAAAGCAAACCAAGTTCCCACCCACGGAGTTGGCCATCACCTCGTTGCCATCAGGATCACCCATCTGGTTGCGGATGTCGATGAGGTTTCCACCGACCATGTTTCGGAGAGCGCCCATCCAGCAGGTCCGGATCCCTATGATGCGCAGGTCGCCCCCGATCACCGCGCCCTCGCTGTCGAAGAATAGGCCCTTCCCACACTCGCTCAAGCCGGCTCCCCCGTGGACCATACTGACGTCACCTTTGACGGTCACCGAGTGGATCACAACCGCGAATGCACCTACCGCGATGATGCTTCCCCCCACCCGATCGATCTCGACTGTCGTCCCGGGTCCGGAGCACGGTGCCGACGGCCCACATCCGTAGTAGAGGACTCCCTCGCGGCGCACGAAGACGTTGCCTGTAACGATGAGGGGTCCAGCCAGAGTAGTCGCGTCGAGCAGCGCGCCTGGTTGGATCACCAGATTGCCGTCCACCGTCACTGAGCCGGAACTGATGGAGCAGGGACCAGTCACCACCAGTCCATCGTAAGACCCCGGGCTGATATCCCCGCCTGTACAAATCGAGGCGTGATCGCCGCCGTGATCGTGGCCATCGGCCATGGCCACGCCGGAGCTGGCCAAGATTGCGACGGTGCCCGCGAGCGCCGCCGCCGCCACCTGCCATCGCCGCATCTCTTTCCTCCCTACATTTCGCCTGCCCACCTGCAGGCCCGATTGCCCATGCGTTCCGCGGCTGCCCGGGGCAGCTTCACTATTGGTTCACTTTGCCTTCATCTCCCGATCGAAGCAGAATGCTCCCTTGCCGCTACCGCCCTGCGGCCTTGTCACTCCTGCCGGGCTCGTGGTACCGGGCCACGGTGAACGCCATCACCGTCGGCACGTCGACGGCGAACAGGAACAAGGTGGCCACCAGGATCAGCAACATCGAGCCGCGGGCTCCGTCGCGGATGAAGACGTAGGCCAGCAGCCCGGCGATCACCAGGTAGGCCAAGAGGGCCCACCGAGCCACCTGCAGGAATGTGCCATGGGCGAAGTCCGGGATTCGCATCATGAGACCAAGGGCCGCAGCGGTTAGGACCCCTCCTCCCACCAGCAGCGCCGCCGGGACCAGCAGGGGAACGTTGCCCGGCAGGTGGGCACCGATGTAGACACCTCCCACCAGCATCAGCGCCAGCGATCCCACGGTCAGCTCCGCCACCGGGGGAACGTGGCGGTTCAGCACGTCCTGGGGATCTCCCGGTCCCTGGACCTTCAAGTCGCCCGCCTCCATCACGTTGCCAGCCGGGTCATGATGACCAGGGTCGCTACCTGCATGGCGCCGGTGATGCCAGCCGTGAAGATGAACCGGCGCATGAGCCTGGCTATCACCTCACCGTTGGGCCTCGGCTTGCGCATCTCGAAGAGGACCGCGATGTTGGCCGGCTCCAGGATCCCCAGGGCGATCACGGCCATCACCGCCACCACCACCATCGAGGCCACGACCCAGCCATGGTTGGGGCTGCTGGCCAGTACGTTCCCCAGGTGCAGCGCGAGCTGCCATCCGGCGGCCAGGGTGCAGACCACAGCCGTGGGCATGATCAGCACCATCTTGGGCATGAACCGGGCGGTGAACTCGCCCCGAGCGGGGATCGAGAGCCGGCCCAGCGTGGGGCCGAGAACAAAGCCCAGAAACAGGTCGAGAACGGTCCACACTGCTCCCGCGACGACGTGGAAGAAGTCCAGGGCCCAAAGGGCATTGGCGGCTATCGCCCACACCAAACCGACCAGCACCGCGCCCACCAAGGGCAAGCCGCGCACCGGCACGATCTTCACCCGCACGGCACTGTCCGGAGATGCGTGCCGTGCTCCCGCGCTGACCTCCGCGAGGGGGGTGGCGCCAACGTCTGCCATCGTCTCCTCCCCTGTGATCCAAGCGGCTGCTCAACCGATCAGGCAGCGGAGGATGGCCTCCGGCCGTCAGATCAGAGTGCTGGCAGGTTACAGGCGGCCTGCATCACGGGCGCATCACCAGCGCGGTGGTTCCCGGTCTGGCTCCTCAGGGCCCTCTCTAGGGCGAGCGGAGGGCCTCTATCCGTTCGAGGATGGTGGCCGACGGACTGAGGCCAGCGCTCCGGGCGACCTGCGCTGCGTTCCGCAGAACCTCGAGGGCGGCCAGCTGCCGCTCGCTCGCGCGGAGCAGTTCGGCAAGGCGCAGGTGGCGGCGCTCATCCCAGGGATCGTGATCGATGGCCTCCCGCATCCACTCCTCCGCCCGCTCCCTCTCTCCGCGCTGGACAGCCCACTCCGAGAGCCGATCCAGGAGCTGCAACCTCTGCGCTCCCAGCCGGGCGCGGGCGGCAATGGCCCACTCGTCGTACACGTCGCCGGGGAGGAACTCCCCCCGATACTCTTGAAGGAGTTCGTCTCCTAGACGTGCGGCAGACGGATCCGCTGAGCGCAGTCGGCCGACGACGTCTCGACAGGCCGCCGAGAACCGGCGGGAGTCGACTCCCACACTGGGGGCGAAGTCCAGGGTCTCGCCCCTTCGCACTGTGAGGCCGGGAACGGCGCGGTGGAGCCTGGAGAGCACGTTGCGCAGGCGCCAGCGGCCCACGCGAGGATCGACCCCGGGCCAGACGCTCTCCATCACCGCATCCACGGGGAGGGCGCCCGGGCTCGAAGCCATCAGCTTGACCAGCGTCGCGGGCTGGCCCACCAGCTCAACTTCCCTGCCCCCGGCGCGGACGGAGAACCCGCCAAGGGTCCTCACGCTCCGCTCCAAGGAGCACTCGGTCGCCCTCGGCAGCAGCGGCTCTACTCCCGCGAGGGCAGCGTCCAAGGACTTAGCCCGCCCTTCTTTCAGGAGCCGGTGCGCCTCCGCCTCACCGACATCCGACCAGCATTCAGCCATGGCGGCCGCCAGCTGGCTGGCCCACGGCTCGGGCACCGGGGTGCCCAACCGCTCCACCGCCGCTCCCGCGGCTTCCGCTAGGGTTAGGGCGGAACGGGGATCGCGGGCTCTGAGGGCCGCCGCCAGACCCAGGGCCGCATAGGCGGCGCTCCTCTCATCGCCCAGGTCGAGCAATTCCAGAGCGGCGCCGGCTAAGTGCTCCGCCGCCTGGTCGAGGTTCCCCTCCAGGGTGGTCACGAGCCCCAGATGGAGGACGGCGATGGCGTGCGCGTGACTGTCACGGACGATCGTGCCGGCCCCCAGGGCCAGGTCGAGATGCGAGTGGGCGGCGGCCAGATCACCTCGTGATGCCAGGACCAGGCCCAGCGTGGAGTGGACCATCGCCGATTGCCCGAGCTCCCCTGCTCGAGCGTGGGCCTCCGCCGCGCGAAGGAGGGTGTCGGTGGCCTCGTCCGCCTCGTTGGCGAAGGCCTGTACCAGGCCCAGGTGGTGGAGCAACCGGGCCTCCCCTTCCGACCCTGCACGCTGCGCAACCTCCATCGCCTCCTGGAGCGCCGCGCGGGACGACTCGTGGTCGCCCTGACGCCAGGCGAGCATTGCGGATCCGTCCAGCAGCCGCCAGCGCAAGCCGGGACCCACTTCGACCATCTTCAGCACCTGTTCGAGCCAGGTCCGGCCCTCGTCGAGCATCCCGCGCAACTCCCAGTAGCGCCATAGCTCAGCGGCAAGGCCCCCAGCCGTGGAGCTGTCACCCACTTCGATCGCCTCACCCAGGCAGGCCCTCACGTTGTCCTCCTCGCGCTCCAGTCGCGCCAGCCAGGCGCGCTGGGCCGGGCCGGTCAGCAGGGATGCCTCGGCACCTTGGACGAGTTCAAGCCCCCATCGTGCGCGCTTCCGGCGGGCCTGGGAGCACCGCTCCCGGCACCCAGGGATGGATTCCAGCCGTGCGGTGACGGCGGTCTCCACGCGGTAGCGTGCCCCGCTGCGTCCGGAAGTCGCCGTGATCAGGGATCTGGCCGCAAGATCCTGGAGCACTCCCCTCAAATCCTCGGCGGCGCCACTGCTGTCGGCACCCACCACCAGGACGATCTGTTCCAGGTCGAGGCCGACCGGAAACTGTGCCAGACAGGTGAGGACCTCCGCCTCTCTGGGATCCAGGCTTCGCGTGGCGAGCCGGAGCGCTCGGTCCACCGCGACCCCTTGTGGGTCCTCACCGGAGAGCGCGGCCCGGCCAGAACGGAGAATGGCGCACGCCTCTCCCACCCCCAGCGTCGCTACGGTCGCACTGAAGAGCTTCAGTGCCAGCGGCATGCCTCCGAGGTTTCGACATGCCTGGCTCAGAAGGGGTGCGTCCATGTCCGAAACTGAGACCGACAGCTGCCGGAGGAGCCGCAGGAGCAGATTGCCACTCTCCGACTTCTCGAGCGCGGACAGGGTTGAAGCACCTGTGTCGGGCACGCTCAGGGGCCCCAGTGTCCAGGTCACCTCGCCCGAGACGGTCAGAGGACTGTGCGCGGTGACCACGATCCTCGCCGATACCAGGCCAGCTGTGGCCCTGGCGGCAAGGTCGGCGCAAAGGGCGAGGCAGCGGTCGGCGCCGTCCAGGACGAGGAGTCCCGGATGCCCGTCCAGGAGAGCCTCCAACGTCTCACCCGCCACTCCGCCCCGGATCCCTCGTGCCTGACGGATACGGGCGAGCGCGGCGCGCGGGGGCAGGCCGGACAGGTCAACCCAGGTCACCCCGGGATCGGGCTGAACGACCCACCTCATGAGCGCGGTCTTCCCCACCCCGGGAGGGCCGATGACGGAGACCAATGGAGCCGCCTGAAGAAGCGAGGTGGCAATCGCGCGCTCAGCCTCTCGCCCGACCAGTCCGACCGGAGCAGGGCCGGACCGGTTAGCTCTCAGGTCGTGCCCGCTGTCGCGAGCGGTCATCTCCCTTCTCTCCTGCCGGGAATGCGCCCGATCGATTCACCCAGCGCCAATATATGGCGGAGGAACCCGGATTGGGATCCACCGTCTGAGTCGCCTTGGGCAACTGGTGCTTCATAGATGGCTGCAGGGTCCACTCGAGTCCACCACCCGCTGTCGCAGATGCCGAGGAACCGCCTCACCATTGCTTGCTGCTGGGCGCTCCGGTCTTGGTGGCCTGGACCACCCGCCGCCCGCTCCAGAGTTGGCCGGTGGGCTCCGATGAGGATTCCGTCTTTCGTGGCATGATGGCCGGGAGTCCAGCCGCGAGCACCATTACGAGGGCTCATCCTGAGCCTGGAGTGGGCTCCATTCTGGGAGGCCATGGGTGTTGTGCTTCGACGAGGAGAATCTGCCGATCCCCGTGCCGCCACCTACGAGAGGCATCCGTCCGCCCTGGGCGGGACCACCTTCGAATGTCCTTCCGGCTCCGTTCGGCGCGCTCCTGCTCCAGGCGCGATCGGAGATGGCGGTCCTAGCTGTCTACGGTGCCCACGCCTGCGCGGAAGGCTTCGGCGTCGAGGTGCTCGCCAAGTGGCAACAGTCAACCCAGCCAGAGCCGGTCAGGCAGGGCCCCCACTTCGCTTCGCGGGGCGGTCCGAACGCACTCCGGTTCGTGATCCGCTTCGCGGATGGACGTGAAGCCATTGCTGACAATCGTCCGGGCCATCCGGCGGATCCGGGCCGCCAGCTTCCCCGCATCAGCTTCCGGAGCGGTCAGGGCTCGGACTCCGAATGGGAACATCGCATGTGGGTGTGGCCGTTGCCGCCACCGGGGCCGCTGACCATTCTTTGTGAGTGGCCAGCCATGGCCATACCCGAAACCACGGCCGTGTTGGACGCTAGCGTCATTTTGGACGCCGCCGCCGGGGCCGCCACCCTCTGGACCAGCGGTGGCGACTCTCCCCCATGATGGGCACCGAGGGAGGGCCACCGTCGGAGCCGGAGTGGGCGGGACCTCCGGAAAATGTGATACCAGGTGCAATTCCGTTGGAGTTGCTGTTGGCGGCTTCTGCGAGAGCGGCTGTGGCGCTGCGTGGCCGAGCCGCGTATCCCAATGGCTTCGAGTTCGACCTCGTCGCCCGCTGCAGGGCTGCGATCGCCGGCGAGTTGCCGAGCCCAAGCCCGTTCCTTCTCGCCGGAGAGCACGAGTTCGTTCACGGAAGGCTCTCACCGCGTTTCCTCAGATTCGGTTTGGAGTTTCCCGACGGCCGGAAGGTCACCAACCTTCCACGTTCCGCACCCGGGACCGGCGCGGATCCTGGCGCTGGGCCGATTCTCTCGGGTCGAGATGGCTCGGCAAGTAACTTCGCCTGGCAGCAGACGTACTGGGTCTGGCCGCTGCCTCCTCCCGGCACGCTGAAGTTCGCGTGTGCCTGGCCGGCCTTCGACATCCCCGAGTCCATCGTGTCGGTCGACAGCAGCCTTGTAATCGCCGCCGCCAGTCGCTGCGCGGTGATTTGGCCCTCCGAGGAACTGCCTCCTGGGCTGGCACGCGGGGGGGCCTCGTGGTCCGGCACCCGAGCTTACGCCCCCGAACAAGCGGCCCAGGAGGGGCAAGATTAGCGTCAGTCCAAGGAACGCCGAGGATCCCTCGAGCCGTCGCAGGTCGATCTCAGCGGAGCCACCTTTGCCGTGGCGGGGGACCCACATTGGGCGGGCGTACAGGGGGCCTCGCGAGGGGAGTCACTTCGATGGCTACGCCATCCTCACTCGCACTTTATGAGCCCGATGGCTCTCGGAATCGCCGCTGACCACGCCATGCACCTGGGGGGCTGGAGGCCGATGATGGGGGTGTAGGGATCCGGTACGGGCGGTCACCTTCCTTCCTCGCCCTGTCGCCCGGGGACCAGCGGCCCACGCGCTGGGAAGAGCTGCAGCACTGGCGGCCTGACGTGGGGGACCATGCGGGAACCGAGCACGGGCCGGCCGGAGGCGCCCAGGATGCCGCAGAGGGAGTCCGCACGGTGGCGCCGTCTCCTCTCACGGAAGCGACGATGTTGACGGTGACACTTCTACCCTTCAAGGGCGATGTGCCTACCTACGGCTTCCAGGTTCCGATTCCTGGTCCCACACCATGGTGGGTGGCACTAGCCACCGTGACCAGTCAAGTCCCCTCGTGTGGTGGAAATCTGGGAGAGGGACTGGGGGTTGGCCATCAGGCCACCAGCCCGGCGGTGAGGGGATTGGTGAGGAGGTCCTGGCCGTCGGCTGAGAGCTGAGCCAGGGAAGCCTGGGAAAAGTGGCGCTTGCCGTCCTGCCACTCGTCGTGCTGCTCTTGGAGAACGGCCGTGGCCAGTCGCAGCAGCGATGCGGGGTTGGGGAAGATCCCCACCACCTTGGCCCGGCGATCCACCTCGGCGTTCACCCGCTCAATGGCGTTGGTGGAACTGATGGAGCTGTGGTGCTCCCTGGGAAAGCTCAGGTAGGCCAGGATGTCCTCCTCGGCCTCGCGCAGCATCTTGGCCGCCTTGGGTACCGTGGGCTCGAGCCGCTCCAGCACCTGGACCATGGCGGCTCGAGCGGCCTCCCTGGTGGGCTGAGCGTAGATGGTCCTCACCAGGGCCAGCACCGCCGGCGCCTCGTGCCGGGGCAAGGCGGTTACCAGGTCCCGCAGGAAGTGGACCCGGCACCGCTGCCAGCTGGCCCCGGGGAAGCACTGGGCCAGCGCCTGCTTCAGCCCCACGTGGGCGTCGGAGACCACTAACTGCACCCCTTTGAGCCCCCGGGCCAGTAGGGAGCGGCAGAACTCCAGCCAGAACTGCTGGCTCTCGCTGGAGCCAACATCCACCCCCAGGACGCACTTCTCGCCACTCTCCCGCACCCCCACCGCGATCACCACCGCCTGGCTGACAATCCTCGCCCCCAGCCGCACCTTCTCGTAGGTGGCGTCGAACCAGATGTACGGGTACCGGGCATCGTCCAGCGGCCGCTCCCGGAACTCCGCCAGCTCCCGGTCCAGCTCCTGGCAGATCCGGCTCACCTCGCTCTTGGACACCTGGCAGCCCCCCATGGCCGCCACCAGGTCGTCCACCTTGCGGGTGGACACCCCGTGCACGTAGGCCTCCTGGATCACCGCCCATAGCGCCCTCTCGATCCGCCGCCGCGGCTCCAACAGGCTGGGCAGGAAGCTCCCCTGGCGCAGCTTGGGGATCTCCAGCTGCAGCCTTCCCACCCGGGTGTCCAGCGTCCTGGGCCGGTGGCCGTTGCGGTAGGTGAGCCGCTCCTCGGTCCTTTCATGGCGGCCGGCCCCGATCACCGCAGTCACCTCCGCCTCCACCAGAGCCTGGACCGTCCGCTCCAGGATCACCCTCAGGGCATCCTGATCCCGATCTCCCAGCTCCACGAGCAGGTCGTCCAGTGGCATGCTTGCACGGGTCATCGTGTCCTCCTGGTCTGTGCAAAGGGTCGTTGGCACGGTGGCCCACCTCAGCCCCTCCTCAGGCTCCAGGTGGGTCCCGCTTTTTACACCACCATAGGGGACGTGACCCCGTGACCGATAGAGAGGAATTAGAGCCGGCGTAGGCCGGCAGGCGAGCGATGGCCCGGCCAGTGGCGTTTTGGAAGGGCCCTGGTCCGCATTGAGACCATCTTTCCGCTGCGGCTCTCATCTCCACGGGTTCAGCCTTGCCGGTGGGTCTCGGCGCGAGTGTCGGTGGTCGCCAAGACCGGAGCTCGGCGCGAGCCGTCTGCCGTTGGCGACATTGTCGAAGGCCGGAGCCTCCGCTCGTCGCCGCTGGCATCGGCCGCAGCTTCACCTCCAGCGTCGAAGCCACCGTGTAGCGAGAGGCTCGCGGAGCACCGGGCAGTACCGCGCCGGCGGTCTAACCGGCAGTTCGACCAGCCCGGTGGCTGCCATGGCACCTGTACCCGCGGCCCGTATCGCGCTCGAGGGAAGGATTGGGGTCCGACGGCTGCCCGGCGCCCGGCGCGAAGGGCCGGCCGCTCCGCCTGGCCTGGTATCCGACACCGTTAAATCTCGAGGGAGCTCCACGGGTTGCCGTCACGGTTGCCTTCAGGGTCCCTGAGTGGAGTCGAATCGAAGCGGCGCCGGGGCTGCCGTCGAGATCCAACCCGGGCTGCCGGGGATGGGACTCGAACCCATACGGACTTGCGTCCGGCGGTTTTTAAGACCGCTGCGGCTGCCATTACGCCACCCCGGCGGAGTGCTGCTGAGTGGGCAGGGTAGCGGAACCCGCGCGCGGCCGCGGCTCCCTGGCCTCACCGATTCCTCACTCAGCTACGCTGACCAGCGTGGTTGGCAGCAGCTCCACCCGGCGCAGGCTAGTCCTGATCCTCGGCTCGGGGCCGGGCTCACCATCAGCCCGATTGGTCTCGGGGCTGGCCGCCGCCGCCGTGGCAGCCGGCCATGAGGCGAAGGTCTTCCTGCTTGGGGATGGGGTTCTGGCCGCCGAGCAGGTCGCTCTCTCTGGCGCCTCAGTCGCCCACTGCGACGCCGACTGGCGCTGGAGGCGCGGGGGGGAGATGCCGGACCCTCGGGTGTTCAGGGGCAGCCTGAGGGACCTCGCGCTCTGGTGCCGAGAGGCCG
This sequence comes from bacterium, assembly GCA_021816695.1. Classification (GTDB taxonomy): domain Bacteria; phylum Chloroflexota; class Dormibacteria; order Aeolococcales; family Bog-877; genus JAJYXT01. The sequence continues at coordinate 44,537 of JAKAXE010000007.1, forward strand.
ACCGTGTTGTGCAATGCCGATGAGAACCCGGGAGGTGGCAGTGGTGGCCCGGGGCGAGGGAGCTGACCTGAGGCAGGCGCTGGCGCTCGCCCTCGCGCTCCCTCTGGGAGGTTGCGACGTCTTCCTCGTGCTCGACGGTGAGGCTCGAGAGATGGCGACCCAGGCCGAGACGACAGGCGGGACGCGGTCGGATGAGATGGCGGAGCAGATGGAGGCCCTGCTCGACGACGAGAGCGTCGAGATCGTGGCCAGGTTGGATGCCGGGGAGGCCCCCCCGATCGCGCGCCGCCTGAGGCCGCAGGTGCGGACGATGAGCGTGGACGAGATCGAGGCCAGATGCCGGCGGGCCGACCACTGGCTGGTGGTCTGAGGTGGGGACCGAGCTCCACCTGATCACCCGCCTCGGAGACCTCCGAGGCTGGCGCTCGGTGGCATACTCCCTCCGAGTCGGTCGCCGGCCCGTCGTGGTCCTGGCGGGGGCGGCGGTGATGGAGTCCGAAGAGAGCATCGGGGGCATGGCGGGTAGCCCGGTGAGCGAGGGGGCGATGCCCGTCCTGGCGGTGCGTGCCGATGCCGAGGAGCACCAGGCCACTGAGAGGTGGGCGCTCGTGGACTACGAGGCGCTGCTGGACCTTGTCTTGACGGCCGAGGTGGTGGTCGCCTGGTGAGGTCGGAAGGCGCGGCCGACGGCCTGTCGGATGTGGAGGTGGAGCGCTACAGCCGGCAGCTGCTGCTGCCCCAGATGGGCGAGGCGGCACAGCTCCGGCTCAGCCGAGCGACGGTGGCGGTGGTCGGGTGTGGGGCGCTCGGCTCAGCGGCTGCCCCCTACCTGGTCGGGGCGGGGGTGGGCCGAGTTCTTCTCATTGACCCCGACGTAGTTGCCCTCGACAACCTCCACCGCCAAGTGCAGTTCAGTACCGCGGACGTCGGTGACTCCAAGGCGGACCGCCTAGCTGAGCGTCTCCGCTCGCTCAACGGGCTGGTGATGGTAGAGCCGCTTACCGCCCGGGCGGATCCGATCGCTCTTGGCCCCGAGGTGGGGAGTGATGGGCTGATCCTGGAATGCACGGACGACCCGGTGACCAAGTTCGCGCTCAACGACTGGGCGGTGGGAGCCGGACGCCAGCTGGTGATCGCCGGGGCCACGGGCCTGCAGGGTCAGGTGCTGCAGGTGGGAGCGCTCGGGCCCTGCTACCGATGCCTGTTTCCCGAGACCCCGGCCGCCGCCGCCGACTGCCGGACGGCCGGGATCCTTGGGCCGGTGGCCGGGGTGGTGGGGGCGATGCAGGCCCTCCTGGCGCTCACCTGGATCACGGGCATCGGCCCTGCCCGGAGGGCAGGCCGGCTCTGGGATCTCGACGCCGGCGCGATGCGCTGGCGAGAGATCCACTTCACGCGTGACCCGAACTGCCCCAATCACCAGAGGTGAGGGCCTGCCGCTCACCATAATTGGCGCCATGTCCGAGCGCCGGTCTCCTGGCGCGCACTGGGAGGTGTCCCACTGATGGCCGAAGACGTGGTGGGGATATTCGGCGGGTCGGGTCTCTACGAGCTGTTGGAGGGGGCCGAGGAGGTTCGCGTGGAGACCCCCTACGGGGCGCCCAGCGACGCTGCCTTCGTCGGCAAGATCGGCAGCCGCAAGGTGGTGTTCATGCCCCGTCACGGCCGCCACCACACAATTCCGCCGCACCGGATCAACTTTCGCGCCAACCTCCACACGATGGGCCAACTGGGTGCGACCCGGGTGCTTGGCCCGGCCGCGGTCGGCTCCCTGCAGGCCGAGCTGGCCCCAGGGGATGTGGTCATCCCCGACCAGTACGTGGACCGGACGTGGGGGCGGTCGGATACCTTCTGGGAGGGGCCGCAGGTGGCTCACCTGGCGGCGGCCGACCCGTACTGCCCGGAGCTGGGTGACCTGGCCGGGGCCAAAGCCACCGCGGCCGGGAGGACGGTCCACCGGAACCGGACCATGGTGGTGATCCAGGGCCCGCGCTTCGGAACCCGGGCCGAGTCGGCCTGGTATTCGCAGATGGGGTGGGGGATCGTGGGCATGACGGGGTACCCGGAGGTGGCCCTGGCTCGGGAGCTGGGCATGTGCTATGCCTCCATCGCCCTGGTCACCGACTACGATGCCGGGCTGGAGGGCAGGCCGGACATCGCCCCGGTGAGCCACCAGGAGGTCCTGCGGGTGTTCGCGGCAAACGTGGATCGAGTTCGCTCCCTGCTGCTGGACGTGGTCTCCGGGCTGCCGGCGGAGAGAGGGTGCGCCTGCGCCAGCTCACGCCTCTCCCAGGACGCGGCCGAGTGAGTCAGAGCCAGCCCGCGGTCGATCCGGGGCGGAGGTTCTCGCTGATCACCTCCTACGAGCTCTGGCGCCGGATGTGGTGGGTTCTCGCCTACGGCGTCGTGGTGCTCCTGGTGGGGGAGGGAATCAGCATCTACGGCCGCCATGGGCTCGACCCCAGCTTCCTGGTCGTGCTGGCCCTGTTCCTCATCATCCTTGGCTGGCTCTACCTCCGGCAGCGCTGGCACTACGTTTCCCTCGCCTCTGAGGGTCTCCTAATACGCCACTGGTTCCGTCTCACCACCGTGCCCTACGAGACCCTCCGCCAGTCCCGGTCCCAGCCCCTGGGGACGTTCTTCGACACCCCCAACCGGCGATCGCTGCTGAGCGGCAGCCTGAAGCGCTACGCCGCCAGTCCGGTCTGCGTAGTCCGGGTGGAAATGGACCACGACCAGCTGCTGGCCGTTGGGCGGGAGCTGGGCCGGCGTACGGTGCTGGACCAGGACCTCATCCTGCTGGTGCGGCGTGCCGATGAGCTGGACCGGGAGCTGCGCCCGCGAATCCGCCGCCGCCCCCCCGCGGCGGCGTCTCGGCCCAGCCGGCGGAGGTGACACTCGCCAACTGGCCCGGAGTACGGCGGGAGTGGCCGTACGCGCTGGCCGCCGCGGTGCTCTTCGCCCTCGCCGCGCAGCTGCTGCGGTGGCCGGTGAACCCGCTGGTGGCGGTGGTGATGGCGGCGGCGGTCTGGGCTCTCTCCCTGCTCCTCCGCCGCCACCAGGACCTCACCGGGGTGGACGGGAAGGATCTCGCCATCGCCGGGGTTCTGGTGGCCGCCGCCCTGGCGGTGCGGCTGGCCAGCCCCATCTACCTGGACTTCCTCCAGGGCCATGTGGGTGTCACCGGCACAGTGTCCGCCCCGACCGGAGTCCACCGGACACCCACCCACGACGTCCTGGGGATCGGGGCGTGGGGGCTCGGCTATCCGTTCAACACCTCGGGGTGTACCCTGGCGCCGGTCGGGCCCCATAACACTGAGCGCCAGACCTGCGGCTTCGTCTTCGACGAGGTCTACTTCCCGGTGGACGCGCTCAAGAACCTCAAGGGCATCGACTACTTCGACCCCGAGCCGCCCCTCACCAAGCTGATCATCGCGGGGGGCATCAGCTGGCTGGGGTTCAACCCCTGGGGCTGGCGGATCATGTCGGCCATCCTGGGCAGCCTGGTGATCGGCGTCCTGTATTTCCTGGCCCGCCGACTCTGGCACCGGAGCCGGATCTTCCCCACCCTGGCGGCCCTGTTCTTCAGCCTGGATGGGCTGGAGCTGGTGGAGTCACGCACCGGGGTCATCGACGTGATCGCGGTCTTCTTCGTCCTCTTGGCCTTCTGGATGTTCCTCCTGCACTGGCACGCCAAGACCGCCCCCCAGTGGCGCTGGACCCTCTACCTGACCGCCCTGGCCGCGGGGCTCGGGCTCGCCTGCAAGGCCGACATGGTGCCCGGGATAGCGGTCATGGTGGTCCTGCTTCTCGGGCGCTGGCTCCGGCCGCGGCTCAGGGTGCGGTGGGGGGCGGGCGGGGCCGCTCGGTGGATCCTGCCCCCCGCCCCCGACGATCCCGAGGAGGCCTCCCGGCGCACCATGGTGCGGCAGCTGCGCTGGTCCTGGCACTACCTGGGCGCCTTGGTCGTGATCCTCTTCCTCTTCTACGCCTCCTTCTTCCGGTACTGGACGATCTCGCACACGCTCTACGTGAACTTCGCCAACCCCGGCGGCCCGACCGCCACCTGCACCGGGCTGGTGGAGAAGGCCTCGGTCTGCCGCCTCCCGGTGGCCATGCCCCTGTCGGAGTTCCACATCGGGCAGGTCGACTTCTGGCTGCCCACCGGGCTCAACCTGGGACAGACCATCGCGGACGTGGAGTGGAACAGCCTGGGGAGCCTCAGCTACCAGGCCACGCTGAAGGCCACGCATCCCTTCGCCTCCCCCTTCTACAGCTGGCCGCTGGACGCCCATCCAGTGCTCTTCTACGCGACCTACACCGGCAACGGGGTGAGCAGCGTGGGGGGGCAGACGGTCTCCAACTACACCTGGATCACCGACATGGGCAACCCAGCCGTCTTCTGGCTCGGCCTCCTGGCCCTCGCCTGGTGCCTCTACCTCCTGGTCCGCCGGCGGGACCGGGTGGCCGGCTTCATCCTCCTGGCCTACCTCTTCGACTGGCTCCTGCTCTGGTCCTGGCCGTCCCGGATCCTCTTCTTCTATGAGTACATCGAGGCGCTGCCGTTCGTCTGCCTGGCGCTGGCCTACCTGTGCACCCGCCTCCTCCGCACCCGGGTGGTGCTGCAGCTCGACCGGGCGCGGCTCGGCGGCCTCTCGCTGGCCCCGGTGGGCGGGGCGGTGGTCCTGGCCGTGGTCCTCTGCTTCGCCTACTTCTACCCGCTCTGGACCGGCCAGCCCATCTCCTCGTCGGACTTCTTCCAGCACATCTGGGTCTCCGGTTGGTACTGACCGGCTGGCCGGCCCTCACCGCCTACTGGGTACTGGTGGCGGCTGCGGGGTGGGGACTGACCTCCCTCATCCCCCTCAAGTGGCTGCCCCTGGAGCGGCTGGCCGCGGCAGCCCTAACGGGCCTGGTGGGCTCGACGCTCCTGGGGTTCCTCCTGGCTCTTGCGCTGGGGCCTGGACCAGCCGCGGCCCTGCTGCCCCCGGCCCTGATCACCGCATTGACCTTGGCCAGATTCCGGCCGAGAAGGCTCCGGCCCTGGCCCGTGCAGCTTCCGCCGCGCCTCGGGACGGCCGGTTTCCGGTGGTCACTGGCGATCGTGGTGGTCACCGGGTTGGGCAGCTGGTTCCTCTTCGCCCACGCTCTCCAGGTGGGGCCGCACGGGACCCTGGTGGCGGCCTCCAACCTCTGGGGCGACTGGTCCGTCCACACCAGCTACGTCCAGAGCTTCCATCTGGGTCGCAACCTGCCTCCCCGGGACAGCGTGGAGGCCGGGACGGCCTTCCGCTACCCCTTCCTGGTGGACTTCCAACCGGCGCTGCTGGAGGCGCTGGGGCAGAACCTCGCCGGGGCGCTGGACATGCCGTCATTCGTGGTCGGCTGGGCTGCCATGGTCCTCGTCTTCCAACTCGCGACCAGGGTCACCCGCCGGCCCGCGGCGGGAGCTCTCACCCTTGCTCTGGTCCTCTTCGGTGGCGGTCTGGGGTTCGTGGGAGCCTACGGGGACGGCTGCCAGCAGCTGGCGGTCAGCCAGCCGGGCTTCGACTCCGCCGCCTGCACTCACCTCGGCGCCGCGACCCCCTCGGCGGTGGTGGCCTTCGTAGGTCATCTTCCCACCGAGCTGACCCACCTTCCCCGCTTCTACGACGGCCAGCAGCAGGTGGACCCGCCTCTGCCCGACCTGCAGTGGTACGAGCCCCTCCTGGTCTACTGGCTTCCCCAGCGCGACTTCGCCTTCGGGATGGGGCTTGTGGCGCTGGGGCTGAGCTGCCTCTGGGAGGCGGTCAGGAGGCGGCGGACGGTTCTGGCCATCGCCGCCGGGATCCTCACCGCCGCAGTTCCTCTTTTCAACCCCTTCGGCTACCTGTTCCTTGGCCTCTCCGCCCTCTGGTGGAGCTGGCGACGAGGGTGGTGGCGGGGGATGGCCGCCGCCATCCTCCCGGCAGCTCTTCTCGGGCTTCCCCAGCTCTACTTCGAGGTCACCGGCCCGCACGGCTCAGCGAGCGGACCGCTGGGGCCGAACCTATTCCCCGCGCTCGACCTGGGCTGGCTCTCCCACGCCGCCTCAGCCTGCACCGCGACGCAACTCCGGGCCGGGGACGCCTGCTCAGCCCTCTACCTCGCCGGTGCATCGCCCGCCGACATGGGCAGGTACCTCCTGCAGACCCTCTCGCAGCCCTCCTTCTACGGCGCCTTCCTCGGCTTCTGGCTGTCCAACACGGGGATCTTCATGGTCCTGGCGGTGGGCTTGGTGGTGCTGGCCGCCACGCGGGGAAGGACCTCGGTCAGGTCCCGTCGCCTCCAACTGCTGCGCTTCTGGGCACCGGGCTGGGTCGCGTTTCTGCTGGCCAACCTCGTCATCACCCAGCCCTGGAACTGGGACAACACCAAGCTGCTCAGCTACTGGTACGTGGTCGGGGCCATCCCCCTCGCCTGGCTCCTCACCCAGGTGCCTCGAGGGGCCTGGCTCCGGGGTCTGGCGACGGTGGCCACCCTTACGCTGGTCGCGAGTGGGATCCTGGCCGAGCTGGCCGGCCTGGAGGGGCGGAGCAACGTCCTGCAGACGGCTCCCAGCGGTGCCACCGCCTCCTTGGCCGGTCCGGCTGAGCTCACCGTCGCCAGTGAGGTTGAGCGGAGGACCAGCCCGCGGGCCATCTTCCTGACCGAGGGTCAGCCCAACGACCCGGTCACCTCGCTCGCCGGGCGCACCGCGGTGCTGGGCTACTACGGCTGGCTCTGGAGCTACGGTCAGCCGCTCGCCGCCCGCTACCGGGCGGTGCGGCTGATGTACGCCGGATGCCGGGCATCCGGCCCCTGTCAGGTGGGCTACCTCCTGGCTCGGTACCGGGTCGGCTACGTCGAGTTCGAGCCCGGCGACTACAACCAGATCTCGGCCAATCTCTCCTGGTACCGCGAGCAGCATCTGCCGGTGGTGGCCTCGGCCCCGGGCTACCTGATCTTCGACGTCCGCAGCCTCTGGCGCTGAGACCCGGTCGTCCAGCCATACTCCGGGGGTGATTCTCCCGGTTCGCCACCTGTGCTAGACGGCCACTGCCACCTGGTACCCCCCTGGCTGCGGGCGGCCGGTTCGGTGGCCTGGAGCGACTCCTGGTTCGCCACCTGCCACGGCGCCGCGCATCCTCGGTTCGCCTCGGGTCAGGACGTGGTGGCCGAGCTGGACCGGGAGGGCGGGGGTCGGGCGGTCGTATTCGGCTGGCCCTTCTCCGACCCGGGACTGCTCGCCGAGGTGAACGACTGGGTCGCTGAGGAGGTGGCGCGCCACCCCACCCGACTGACCGGCCTGGCGGTGGTCAACCCCGCCTCGGAGCGGGCCGCCTCCGAGCTGGAACGATGCCGAGGGATCGGCCTGGTGGGGCTGGGGGAGCTCAACGCCGACGGCCAGGGGTTTGACCTCGAATGGGTGGGGGGGCTGCGCCGAGCGCTCATGGCCTGCTCCGACCTGGGTTGGCCGGCCATCCTCCACTGCAGCGAGCCCGTCGGCCACGACTACGCCGGCAAGGGCACGGCCACGCCGGACCGCCTCTGGCGGCTCCTCGGCCCCCTCCTGGAGGAGGCTCAAGGGTTGAGGCTCTGCCTGGCCCACCTGGGCGGCGGCCTTCCGCTCTATGCCCACATGCCCGAGGTGGCGAGGCTCTGCCGCGGCCTCTGGTTCGACACGGCCGCCCTGCCCTACCTGTACTCGGAGAGGGTGCTGGCTGACGTCGCCCGGCTCATCGGCCGGGAGCGGATCTGCTTTGGCACCGACTTCCCGCTGCTGCGACCGAGCCGCTACCGTACCCACCTGGAGGCGATCCCCGGGCCCGACGGCCGGGATCCCTGGCTGGAGGAGGCGACACTTCGGTGGGTGGCGGGATGAGCCAGACGCGGGAGCTGGCGTTCGCCGTGGTCTCGATGGAGGGGCCAGACGAGTACAGCCAGGCCGGCGGCCTGGGGGTGCGAGTCGCCCACCTCAGCTCGGCCCTGGCCGCCGCTGGCTACCCCACCTGGCTGTACTTCGTGGGAGACCCGGGGCGCCCTGCCACCGAGGTGCGGGATGGGGTGACCCTGAGGAGGGTGGCCCAGGAGGTCTCTCGCCAGCACCCCCGGGGGGTGTACGACGGGGAGGGGCTCAAGGCTGCCCACCTGGCCGCCACCTTCCCCTCCGAGCTGGTGCTCAACTTCGCCCTGCCCCAGCTTCGCGAGGAGAGGACCCCGGTGGTCCTCTTCGAGGAGTGGCACACCGCCCCCCTGGTCCGGCGCGTATCGGACTTCCTCTGGCAGGAGGGGGCGAGGGACCGCTCGCTACTGGTCTGGAATGCCAACAATCAGTTCGGATTCGAGGCCATCGACTGGGCGGCCCTCGCCTACACCTCCTCGGTGACGACGGTGAGCCGCTACATGCGGGTCCTGCTCCAGGCACGGGGCGTCGACCCTCTGGTGATCCCCAACGGGATCCCGCTTTCGGCCCTGCGCCGGCCTCCTGCGGCCGCGGTCCAACGGCTGCGGCGGGGGGCGGGAGAGCGCCAGTTCGTCCTCAAGATCGGGCGCTTCCACCCCGACAAGCGCTGGGCCCAGGCGATCTCCGCTCTTGGCGAGCTGCGCCGCCGCGGGGTTCCCGTGCGCATGCTGGCACGCGGGGGAGGCGAGTCCTACGGCCGCGAGCTCATGCGGTCCGCCGAGGGGCTTGGCCTCCGGGTCGCCACCTGGCGGGCGCCCATCCACTCCGCCTCCGACCTGGCTGCGGCCATGGAGGCCAGCTCAGAGGCGGACATCCTGGAGCTGGCCACCTTCCTGCCCGAGTCTCTTCTCCCGGTGCTCTACGTGGCGGCCCAGGCGGTCCTGGCCAACTCCGGGTTCGAGCCCTTCGGGCTGGTGGGACTGGAGACCATGGCCGCCGGGGGGGTGGCGGTGGTGGGGGCGACCGGTGAGGACTACGCCCGCCACCGCCACAACTGCCTGGTGGCGCAGACGGACGAGGCCTTCGAGCTGGCCGGGATCGTTGAGTCACTGGTGGCCGAGCCGGCTCTGGAGCGGTCCATCCGGAGGGCGGGTCGGGCCACCGCCAGGACCTACACCTGGCCGGAGGTGGTGGCTGGGGATCTGGTTCCCCGGCTGCCGCTGCTCGCGGCTCGACAGATGGTGCGCTGGCCGTCCCTGCCTAAGGGGTGAGCGCCAGCAGCCCTCCCCAGCCCCGCCGCCTCAGGTCTCTGGCGCTATTGGCCCTCACCTTCGCGGTGGGGTTCAACCTGAGGGCCGCCGTCCTCGGCGTCCCCCCCGTCCTCAGCGCGGTCCGCGTCCAGCTCCACCTCAGCTACTCCCAGCTGGGCCTCCTGGGGGGGATTCCGATCCTGGCCTTCGGCCTCACAGCCATACCGGCCGCCCGCCTGGTCCGCCGGCATGGAGGCTGGAAGGTGGTGGTGGCGGGGCTGGGGCTGGCGGCGGCCGGCGAACTGCTGCGGGTCGTGGCCTTCCAGCCCGCCGCTCTGTTCGTGGGCACGGCGATCATGGGGGTGGGGATCGCCGCCACCCAGCCCGGCCTGCCGGTCCTGGTCCAGGCGTGGTTTCGGGGCCGGGTGCAGAGCTCCTCAGTGACCCTTACGCTGGGGATCACCGTGGGGGAGCTGGTGGCGGCCAGCCTGACCGGATCGGCCCTGCTGCCGGCGGTGGGCAGCTGGCAGGGGACCATGGTTTTCTGGGGCCTTCTCGGCCTCCTCTGCGCCGGGGCCTGGGCCGGCTTGGCGCCTCGTGCCAACGCCGGGCGGACCAACGACCGGACCTCGCGCTGGCTGCCCCTGGTCCGACCGTCACGGGTCTGGGCCGTCTACGTCTGCTTCGCCGGCCAATCCCTGGTCTTCTTCTCCGCCAACACCTGGATCCCGCTCACCGCGCCGGGCGGCTCCCACTCCGCCGGGGCCACCGTGGCGCTGGCGGCGCTCAATGGGGTGATGGTGCCGGTCGACCTGGTGCTGGTCTTCTGGCCCCGCCAGTTCGCCACCCGCTGGGAGTTCTACCTGGCCAGCGGGATGGTGGTCCTCATGGGATGCCTCGCCTGGATCTGGTGGAGCTCCTCTCTCCCCTGGCTTGGCCCTGGCCTGATCGGAGCCGGGGTGGCGACCAACTTCGCCGGCCTTCTCGCCTACCCACCGCTGGTGGCCCCCGCGCAGCAGGTGGCCCAGCTCACCTCGGTGATGCTTACGGTGGGGTACGGTTGCGCCTTCCTGGGACCGTTGCTGGGCGGGGTGGCGGTGGACCTGGGAGGCGGCCGCCTCTCCCCGTTCATCCCCATAACCGTGGCCGCGGCGGTCATGATGGTGGTCTCCCCGGCGGTGCCCCGGCGCCTTCCCCGTCGGCTGGCCATGGGGGAGGCGGGCTGACGGTGGGCAGAGGAGGCGGAGCATGGGAGTGAGCCTGAGCGGCGCCGACTGGGACTATCAGGGCGAGGTGTGGGTGCGGCGGCGCCGGGTCGGCCCGCTGGACAACGACGCCTACTTCGTGGCCTGCCCCGAGACGGGCGAGGCGGTCCTGATCGATGCCGCCAACGAGGCCCCCAAGCTGATCGCCGCAGCGCAGGGGCTGGAGCTGCAAGCCATCCTAGAGACCCACGGGCACTGGGACCACTGGCAGGCGCTGGCCCAGGTGGCGGGGGAGTTCCCGGCAGCGGTGGTCGCTGCCCATCCCGACGACCTGGGGATGTTCCCCCCGCCTCCCCCGGGCCACCACCTGCACGATGGAGAGGTGGTCGAGTTCGGCCGCCGTCGTCTCTCGGTGATCCACACTCCGGGGCACACCCCGGGCAGCGTCTGCTTCCTGGCCCCCGGCATCCTCTTCTCTGGGGATACCCTCTTCCCCGGTGGGCCGGGCTCCACCCGGCCCCCGGAGGGCGACTTCGACACCATCCTGGAAAGCATCGAGGTGAAGCTCTGGCCACTTCCGGACGCGACCCTGGTGCTCCCTGGTCACGGGGACCCCACCACCATCGGCGCGGAGCGGCCCCAGCTGGACATCTGGCGCAGGCGGGGTTGGTAGCCAGCTAGAGGGGGAGGCGAGGTTCCAGGTGGACGAAGGTCGTCCGGTGCAGCTCGACCGGGCCAATCTCCCGGAGGGCTTCGAGGTGATCGCGGCTCCCGTATCCCTTGTTGCGCCTCCAGCCGAACCGGGGATGGACACGGTCGAGTTCGACCATCAGGCGATCGCGATGCACCTTGGCGACGATCGAGGCGGCCGAGATCGCCCCCACCAGCCGGTCCCCCCCAGGGATGCAGCGGTGGGGCCGGCGCGGGTCCAGGCGGAGGTTGCCGTCCACCAGATACAGCGGGGCGGGCACCCGGCGCATGAGCTCCTCAAAGGCCCAGCGGTTGGCCCATCCCACCCCCCGGAGATCGATGTCCTGGGGGGACACCTCCACCACCTCGACCGCCGTGGCGACCTCCCGGATGGCCGCCTCCGCCCGCTCGCGCTGCAAGGCGGTCAGGAGCTTGCTGTCGCGGAGCAGGGGGTGTGTGAACGCCGCGGGCAGGATCACCGCGGCCGCGACCAGCGGACCGGCCAGTGCGCCCCGGCCCACCTCGTCCATCCCACAGGCACCCTCGGGCACGTCCAGGGACATTCCCGCAACTCTACGTGAGCCAGCCCCTCACACTTGGCCGCCTCCTGGAGCTGATCCTGCGCGGTCCGGAGCGGCTCAGGTCCAGGGAGTTCCATGCCCAGGTCACGACCTGTAGGGGCACGGCTCAGACCTGGCCGATCTCAGCGGACCCGGGGCCCCTCCACGCCAGTGAGCCCGAGTTTTTCGCCGCCGGGCCGTCGGGCTGGCGCTATGAGCCGGTGCTTCCTGGCAGCGGCGGACCGGCCAGGTTGGAGAACGGGGCCGGGGGCTGGTGGGAGCTGGACCGCCCGTGGGTCCAGGAGCACCTCGATCCGGGCCCGCTCCTCTCCTCGCTTTACGACCTCCGCGCGGCGGACACCAAGAGCGGACCTGTGCTGAGCGGCCGCGTGAGGCCAGTCCGTGACATGGATGACCTCGCCGCTCTGGTGTACGGCTTCGGCGGGGACAGCTGGGCGGGCGTGGTGGATCCACGTACCGGGGTGCTGCGGGAGGCCCGGTGGCTGCGGTCGGGCCGGGTGGGGTTCCGCTCCCGGATGAGGTTGGAGCTGGTGGGCCGGCCCCTGCCACCGCTTCGTTCGCGGCCGGAGTGGCAGGCGGCGCTGGAGCGGATGGCGAACGCCGCCGGGGAGCTGGAGCGGGCCCGGTTCCGGGCCACCGTGCGGGTGAGCTACTCCGTTGCGGGTG
>JAKAXE010000082.1 GCA_021816695.1 bacterium
TCCAGTGGCCAGCGCCAGCTCCGATCGCCGTGACCTGCTGCTGGAGGCGGGCCTGGCGCTCACCTCCGAGCTCTCCCTGTCGTCGCTGCTGCAGCGGATCGTGAAGCTCGCCTGCCAGCTCACCGAGGCCCGCTACGGGGCGCTTGGAGTTCTCGGCCCGGGTGGGAGGATCTCTCAGTTCATCACCCACGGAGTCAGCCCCGGCGAGCGACGCCGGATCGGCAGCCCCCCGGAGGGCCGGGGGATCCTCGGGGCCCTGCTCCGACCCGGGCCGCCACTGCGCCTGGAGGACATCGGCTCGGACCCCAGGTCAGTGGGATTCCCGCCCCATCACCCGCCCATGAGGACCCTCCTGGGAGCACCGGTGGTGGTCCGCCACACCGTCTTCGGCAGCATCTACCTCACCGAGAAGCGCGGCGGGCTGCCCTTCACTGCGGAGGACCAGCTGGCCCTGGAGGTGCTCGCGGGCCAGGCCGCGGTCGCCATCGCCAACGCCACTCTGTACGAGCGGGCAGTGGCCCGACAGCTCTGGCTGGGAGCGTTACAGGAGGTGGCTCAGGCCACACTGGCCGGGAGTGAGCCGTCCGATGTCCTGGGGCTGGTGGCCGCGCACAGTCGGGAGCTGGTGGGTGGTGGATCGGCCCTGCTGGTTCGCGCGGACGGCGGGAGTCGCCCCGTACCCGAGGTGCTGGCCGCCGCTGGTCCTCATGCCCGGACCTTGACCCGGAGGCTGGGCGTCGGCCCCCGCGATCCGGTCGTCAGTGCGATCCGCCGGGGGAGCCAGCTGGTGATCCAGGTCCCGACCACGGCCCGGCCCGGCAGAGGTCCAGGGACGGCGCCGCTGGCGGTCCTGCCCTTCGGGGAAGGGGGTCCGAACCGAGGAGCACTCCTGGCCCTGGGGCGAGCCGGGGCCCCGCCGCCGGAATCGGAAGTGGTTGAGATGCTGGCTGCGCTGGCAGCCCAGAGCGCTGTGGCGCTGGAGTTCCAGCAAAGCCAGCTGGAGCGGCAGCGGCTGGCCCTCCTGGACGAGCGGGAGAGGATCGCCCGGGAGCTCCACGATGGGGTCATCCAGTCCCTCTTCGCCGTCGGCATGGGATTGCAGGCCGTGGCTCCTGCCGCCGACGAGGTCACCCGCCAGCGGCTCGAACGGGCGGTGCTGGAGCTCGACCAGGTGATCGGCGACCTGCGCCAGTACATCTTCGGGCTCCGTCCCGGAATCCTGGGCTCCCGCCGCCTGTCCGAGGCCCTGCTTCGCCTGGGGGCGGATTTCCAGGATCGGTGCGGTGTCCGCACGGTGGTGGAGGTGGATGGAGAGGTGGAGGAGCGGCTCGGCGCTCAGGCAGGCGAGCTGCTGCAGCTGGCCAGAGAGGCACTGTCCAACGTCGGCCGCCATGCCCAGGCCACCAGCTGCCGGGTCCGGGTCCGGGCCGGCGCGAGGTCGACGGTGGTCACCATCTCCGACAACGGCCGAGGTTTCGCTGTCCGCCAAGCGCGGGGCCAGGGCCAGGGGTTGCAGAACATGCGGGATCGAGCTCGAGGGATTGGGGGCAGGCTGGCGATCACCTCCGTACCCGGCCAGGGCGCCCGCCTACGGCTGGTGGTGCCCCATGGCTGACCAACCGCTTTCCCGTCGGCTGCGCGTAATGCTGGTGGACGACCACGAGCTGGTCCGCGATGGCCTGCGCGCGGTCCTGGGCGCCTCGGGGGAGTTCGACATCGTCGCCGAGGCCGGGGACGAGGCAACAGCGATCCGAGAGGCCGACCGCACCAGCCCTGATGTCGTTCTCATGGATGTGCGCCTGGGATCGGGGAGTGGGATCGAGGCTACCAGGGAGATCAGGGCCCGGAGGCCCGGGACCAAGGTCCTCATGCTCACGTCCTTCGCGGACGACGAGGCGCTGTTCGCCTCCATCATGGCCGGTGCCGCCGGCTATCTCCTGAAGCAGATCCGGGGTGGGGAGATCGTGGCCGCCGTCCGGGCCATCGGGGCGGGGGGAAGCCTGCTGGACCCTGCCCTGACGAGGATGGTCCTAGACCAGTGGCGAGAGGCCAGGAGCCGGCTCCGCGACGAGCGGCTGGCCCGGCTGTCGGCCCAGGAGGAGCGCATCCTGAGCCGGGTGGCAGCCGGGCGCACCAACCGGGAGATCGCCGCCGAGCTGCACCTAGCCGAGAAGACCGTCAAGAATTACGTGTCCACCATCCTGGACAAGCTGGAGGTGGCCCGGCGAGCCGAGGCCGCCGCCTATCTGGCACGGCACGGGCGGCCCCCCTCCTGATCGCTGGCGGTGGCACGGGCTGGAGCGGGCGGCAAGGCAGCGCATGGCGGGCTGGCCACCGGACCCGCGGGAGCCATCAAGGCGACGGGATGGCGAGCGGCCCACGGGGCGCCTCCAACCGGTGGCCGGCGCGCGTCCTCGTCCTACTGGGCGGCGGCTGCCACGGCACCTTTGTCACGGGCAGCGGAAATGCCGCGGTGCGGCTCTAGGACCTGGTCTACGAGTCCGTACTCGACGGCCTCCGCCGCGGTGAGGAAGTAGTCCCGGTCCATGTCCCGCTCCACCTGCGCCAGCGGTCGACCGGAGTGGTGGGCGATGATCTCCGCCATCCGCCGGGTGTTGGCCAGCACCTCGCGCAGCTGGATCTCCATGTCGCGGGGGGCCCCGCGAGTTCCGGCGGTGCCTTGGTGGATCATGATCTTGCTGCTCGGGAGCGCCATTCGCCTGCCAGCCGCCCCGCCGCAGAGGATCATCGCCGCGGCTGACATCCCCATCCCGATACAGGTGGTGGCCACGGGGCAGCTCACCTGCTGCATCACGTCGTAAATGGCGAAGCCGGCGTAGGCCATACCACCGGGCGAGTTGATGTAGAGCTGGATCTCGCTCTCTGGATCCTGACTCTCCAGGTACAGCATCTCCGCCACCAGCAGGTTGGCCACCCGGTCGTCCACCTCCTCTCCCAGGAAGAGGATGCGCTCCTTAACCAACGAGGAGAAGATGTCGAATGCCCTCTCCCCCCTCGCCGAGCTGTCCAGGACGGTCGGCACCAGGCCAGCGCTCACAGATGATGCTCCGGTGAGATCCCAGGTGGTGGCACAGATTGACCTCTCAGGCCCTTCATATCGCATTAAGTATATCATTCCAGGTATGACCCGGCCGGTGACGGGAGCGAGGAGGTGACGGGCCGAAGGCACGAGACCCCCTTCCCGGGGTTCCAGGAGATGGCGGAACGCCGCCGCCAACTGGGGGGTGAACTTGCGGCCCGCCGGCTGGCCGCTGGGCTGTCGCAGACGGAGCTCGCCGCCAGGATGGGCACCTCGCAGTCCGCGGTGGCGCGACTGGAGGCGGGCAAGGGAGACGTTCGGATCTCCACGGTGACCAGATACGCCCAGGCGCTGGCTCTCCAGGTGGAGATCACCCTGGGGAAGCGTGACTGAGGCCCCCGACCCGCCCGCCTGGGAGTCCGTGCAGGAGGAGCTGGCCGCGCGGGGGACGATCGTGATCCGGGGACACCTGGATCTGGGGCTGGCCACCCAGGCGGCGGCGCGGCTCATGGAGCACGACGCCGTCTCCGATCGAGCGGCGCGCGTGCGCCTCTACACCTCCTCCGGGGAGTTCGGGGCCGCCCTCACGGTGATGGACACCCTCGCGGCGCTGGGTGTGGTCACCGAGGTCACGGCGGTGGGAGCTGTGCAGGGTCCCGGCCTCGGGGTGCTGGCGGTCGCCGGCCGCAGGGTGGCGGCTCCAAACTGCCTGCTGGCCTTTGCCGCCCCGCGAATCCAGGTGGAGGGGCCGGTGGAGGTCCTGGCCCGATTCCTGGAGGTCGAGTTGAGAGACCAGCAGAGGTGGTTGGAGCAGGTGGCACAGGCAACCGGGCGGCCGTTCGAACTCGTGGAGGCGGACCTCGGCTCGGCTCTCGCCCTCCCGCCGGAGGCGGCGCTGCGCTACCGGCTGATCGACGAGGTGCTCGGCTCCCCCGGGTCCCCGGTGGGCTCCGTGAAGTAGGGGTCCGCCGGCTCGCCTCCTCCCACAGCCGATCGGGCTGCCGGGAGGTCGCTGGTGCGCTCCGCCAGGCCGAGGATCTGGTCGACGATCCCCTGGTGGCGGAGCACATCCCATCCGGCCTCGGGGTCCAGTGGACTGGAGGCCACCACCTGGTCGCCCTCGATGTGGACGTCCCAGCCCAGGTTCTCCAGCCGGCGCAGCACCGGCGAGAGGATGGCGGCGCGATCGTGGATTTCCTTGGCGGCGGCCGCGATCCGCACTGAGACCGGCAGGTCCTCGGGAGTGGGCCGGTCGGGGAAGCCGAAGGAGTGCATCTCCACGTAGGTTTCCATGTGCCGGGACATGGGCTGCCGGGTCACGTCCCGGAGCTCCTCACCCGACCGCCGGATGGGCCGGAACACCAGCCTCACGGACCGGACCTCGTAGGCGCCAGAACACCCAGGTTACTGGCTGGACCGTTGAGCGCCGGGCCGTTGGTGGAGGGCGGAGTGTAGTTCTGCTGCTGATTGATGAGCATGTGGTTGGTGATCAGGAAGGGGCCCCGGCTGTCCTCCCGGATGTACCCCATCAGCGCCATGATGAGGGAGATCGCCACCCCTACGGTGATGAGGGAGATGGCCTGTCCCCGCCCGGCATCCCCCCAGTGCAGCCTGCCCCTCGAGAGGTGGACGGCGTAGATAGTGATCGCCGTGATGGTCACCCCGGTGAAGACGATGAGGGCCGTGAGCTTGAAGGGGATCATCTGCCCCCAGGGGATGAGCAGCCCTCCCTGCCAGATGGGGACGTTGGCGTTGGCCGCAAAGACGTTCTCATAGCTCCAGGCCAGCGACGAAGGGGTGGAGATCAAAAGCCAGGCGGCGAAGGAGAGGGCGGTGCACACCGCCAGTGCCGGGGAGCGGAAGCCGCTGACCCTGACCCGGCGCCACAGATAGAAGATCCCCACGGTGAAGATGGCCCCCAGGAGGAACACCTGGAAGAGGAATGCCACCGACAGCCCGCCCAGCATCATGCTGTACCACGAGGCGTAGGCGTGGAGCTGGATCTCCTTGGCGTACTCCCACCCGACCAGCGGCTGGGCGATGGTGAACCCCACCGCCCACATCAGCCCGTAGTGGCCCATCCAGTCCAGGTAGGCGCGATGGAGCTGATGACGTGAGCGCCAGAGCAGGCGGATCCCCGCCACCAGCGCCACCATCGCCCCGGCGAAGGCGATGTTGCCCACGAAGCGGTGGATCTCCAGGGGGATCTCCGTGGGGTTCATGAGGATGAGCGGCAGGTTGAAGGCCGGCCGGGGGGTGAGCATGTAGGAGGCCACCACGTTGATCAGGAGCATCTGGATGCTGGCGTTGATGAAGAGCAGCAGTTCCAGCCCGACCCGCAGCCCCCGCACCCTTCCCAGCAGCTCCCAGCGTGCGTACAGCGGGTAGAGGCAGATGATCTCGCCCACAAAGGCGGCCGCCTCCCCAACGAAGGGCCAGAAGAGGATGCGCTCCAGGGTCACGAAGAAGTGGCTCCAGAGCCCCAGGAAGAGGATCATCACGGCGAAGATCGCCAGGGAGCCCCCCACCGCGAAGGTCGCCCCCAGAACCGTGACCAGCCCCTTGGAGAAGCGGTCGTAATGGGGGTTGCGCCGCTTCCAGCCCATGAAGTCGGTGACCGCCAGGATTATGTATCCGCCCTGCTGGAAGGCGGCGAACTGGACGTGGCCGAGCATCAGCAGAGCGACCAGAGCGGTCGCCACCCCGGTGGAGATCGGTACCGGGGTGAGGTGGGGGGTGGAGGCGAGGATCAAATGCATATCAGAGGTTGAAGAGCCGGTTCACGGCCAGCAGCGCCTCGAAGAGAAGGAACAGCACCACGAAGAGGGCCGGGATCATCACCTCGGGACGGCGCCAGGGCTCCCGTCCCGGGGTCCGGTCGAGGAAAGGTACCAAGATGAGGAGGGTGGTCCCGATGCCCGGAACGATGAAGACCCCCACCGGGATCATCCAGGCCTGGGGGAACTGCACCAGCATCTGATCGAGCGGCAGGAAGAACCACTCTGGGGTGGGCACGTAGTTTAGGGCCGCGGGATTGGCCGCGCGCTCCAGAGGAGCACCCACCACCACCGCCATGATGAAGATGATCAGCACCAGACCGAAGCTGACCACCGAGTCCTTGAAGACCTGGGAAGGGAAGAACTCGTCGAGGTCCACCGGCACCGCGTATCCAGGATCCGAGGGGATGGCCGGGTAGGGATACTCCACGTGGGCCATCCGCCGGGCCCGCTCCTCCGCGGTCTCCTCCTCCACCCCCTCGTAGTTGACCCAGGAACCGTGCTCGCCGTGACGCCGAAGCAGGATGAGATGCAGCCCGATGAGGGGGACCAGCAGCGCCGGCAGCAGCCAGATGTGGATGGCGAAGAACCGCGTCAGGGTGGCCGGCCCCATCTGGGGCCCGCCCCGGAGGATCTCCTGCAGCTGGGTCCCGAAGATGGGGAAGTACTCGATGACGTGGGTCACCACCACCGCCGTCCAGTAGGCGGCCTGGTCCCAGGGCAGCATCGCCCCGGTGATCCCCAGCCCCAGCACCAGAAGGAAGAGGATCACCCCCACGATCCAGTTCAGCTCCCGGGGCTTCTTGTAGGAGCCGCTCACGAAGGTGCGGACCATGTGCAACCCGATCACCACGAAGAGCACATAGGCGCCCCAGAGGTGCATCCCCCGGACGATGGCCCCGAACTCGTCGTGCCTCTCGGTGAAGTTGAGACTCTCCCAGGCCTCGGTGGTCGATGGCACGTAGGTCCAGAGGAGGAACATCCCGGTCACGATCTGGTTGACGATCAGGATCAGGGTGGCGCTCCCCAGGGAGTAGGCCCAGGCGCCCCGCCGCGGCACCGCCTCGTAGAGGAGCTGGTGGACCAGGTCGGTGACCCCCAACCTTTCGTCCACCCACCTGTAGGTGACGGCCATCACCCCGGCGAACGGCCGGCTCAGGCGACCTGCCAGACGGCTCCTCTCAGCGGCCATCCCCTACCCCTCCGTGAGCACGTTGCGGACGTACAGCGTGTTGCCCACCAGCTTGTGCTGGTAGCGGAAGAGCGGCTGCGGCGGGGGCCCCCCGATGTTGGTCCCGTCGATGCTGTACAGGCCGCCGTGGCAGGGGCAGAGGAAGACGTTGAGGTTGATGTCCCAGTGGACGTCGCACTGCATGTGGGTGCAGACGTTGGACAGGGTGATCAGCTGCACCTTGCCGTTGAGGTTGAGCTTGACCACGTAGACGGTGCGCGGCACCGGCGGCACCTGCCAGGCGTCCCCGCCCTGGTCCAGCAGGACCACGTAGGCGGTGGGGACCCCGACCGGGACATGCTGGATGTCGGCCACCATCACCCAGGGGTATCGGCTCTTGTAGAAGGCGGGGCTGAGGATCGACCCGACGATCGGCGCCCCGATGAGAAGGCCGATCCCGGCACCGGTCACCTGGATGCCCAGGGTCATGAATTTGCGCCGCGACATCCGGCGCTGGGAGATGGCCATCTCTGGGTCAGGCACTGCCGCGCACCACCAGAAGGATCAGGAGGCTGAGGCAGAGCGCCAAAAAGAAGATGAAGGTGAAGAAGCTGGCGCCCACGGCCAGCCAGCCGGACATGGTGTCCCCAGCCACGAAGAGATGGCGCACCCGGCGCATGGCCATCCAGAACCCAGTGAGCATGATCACGAAGAAGGAGGTGATGATCAGCCCCAGGTACCACGCCGACTCGAAGTCCTGATAGTTCACGGGAGGGTGCCCGGCGGGGCGTTGAAGTTCTGCGCCGACTGATGCAGGGAGAGCAGGCACGAGGACTGGCCGGTGCCGGCGTCGATCCCGCAGGGCAGCTTGGCGTTCTCCTTCACCACCCCCATGAAGATGGTGAGCGCCAAGGCCGCCACGGCCACCGCTCCCATCGCCCGCGGAACCATGGGTGCCAGCGGCACCCCGGCCCCCGCCCGGCGCACCTCAACCAGGTAGCGGCCAAGGTTGATCGCGGTGGCGATGAAGGCCACGAAGAGCGCCGTGTAGCGCAGCCAGACCAGGTCCGAGGGTATGACGGCAGCGGGCAGGGCGGTGCCCGCCATCCCCAGCAGGGAGATCGCGGTCAGCCCCGCACCGGGCCCGGAGGAGGGCCCCCGGTGCAGCCAGAAGACAAGGTTCGCCCCCACCACCACCACCGCCAGGAGACCCACCTGGCCGATGAACATGCTTCCGGAGTTGAAGACGAAGAGGTTGTCGAAGGCCCCGATGGAGCTGTTCTTGATCGCCTCGGCCAGCAGGAAGCCGGAAATCGGCTGGGCCAGAAGAAAGATCGACCCGATGGCGAAGGTGACCCGACTCGTCCAGGTGTGGTACTGGCGCTCCTCCTCGGACTTGGCGCGCCGCGCCCTCCAGACGGCGATCGCCGCCAGCACCAACGCCGACCAGGAGAGGGTGGCGCCGGCGTAGTGCAGCAGCAGCCAGGGGTAGCTGGGCGAGTACATGGCGTGAGCCGCGCTGACCGCCGTCCCCGGGGTGAGGGCGAAGCTGTCCAGCTGGACGATCATGAAGAGGAAGAGGTACTGGATCAGGGCGAATGTGAGGCCCACCGCCAGGTGCAGCCTCGGCCCCAGGCGGTCCCACCCGTAGACGTAGAGCAGCAGCAGGGGGATGCCCACGAAGAAGCTGGCGAAGGCGATGGTCAGCGGGAGCAGCAGCAGGTTGAGCAGGGTCCCGATCAGGCGGCCGTAGAGCCCGGTCAGCAGCACCACCGCAAAGACCGCCCAGGTGGCGCCGAAGCTGTACAGATAGAGCACCGAATGCGAGAGCCCGCGGGCGTACCGGAGGCAGTTGGGGCTGGCCCCGGGACGCCTCCCGACCAGCTCCATCACCGGGGCGATCCCGGCGGCCCCGAGGATGTAGCCCACGATGGCGATGTGGATGAGGAAGGTCGCCCCGATGGCGAACTCAGCGCCCAGGGTGCCCAGGGGCAACCGGGGTTGCGGGCTCGGGAAGGCAGACAGCAGCACTG
>JAKAXE010000083.1 GCA_021816695.1 bacterium
AGGTCTCCCAGTCGAAGCCGTACTTGGCCCTGGTGTATCCGATTCCCCGGATGGTCTGGCGCACCACCTTGGGGAGGTCGACGTAGCACTCGGTGGAGACCTCGCCGAGGAGGATGGCGGTCCCGGTGGTGAGGGCCGTCTCGCAGGCCACCCGGGCCAGCGGGTCCTTGGCCAGGATGGCGTCCAGGACCGCGTCCGAGATCTGGTCGGCCATCTTGTCGGGATGGCCCTCGGTCACCGACTCGGAGGTGAAAAGCCTCCTGCTGCGCTGTGGGCTCATGGCAAACTCCCTCCCCACCGGAAGCCACCCGCTTGCGGCCACGGGCCTTCTCCTGTCCGGGGACCTCTCGATCTTAGCCGCGAGCGCGCTGCGGCGCCTCCCTCAGGCCGTGCCCTGCTCCCAGGAGACGAGGTAGTGGCGCTGCTCCTCGGTCAGGGTGTCGATCTGGACCCGGAGAGCTGCCAGCTTCAGCCTGGCCACCTCGGCGTCGATCTCCTGGGGCACCTCGTGGACCCCGGGCGACATCTCCTGCGAGGAGGCGGCCAGGTGGGCTATCGAGAGCGCCTGGTCGGCGAAGGACATGTCCATGACCGCCGCCGGGTGGCCCTCGGCAGCGGCCAGGTTGAGGAGCCGGCCCTCGGCCAGCAGGTACAGGTGGCGGCCATCGGCAAGCTCGTGCTCCGCCACCTCCGGGCGCACCTGCCGCACCTTGACCGTGAGCGCGTCCAGGGCCGCCAGGTTGATCTCGGAATTGAAGTGGCCGCTGTTGGCGATCACGCAGCCGTCCTTGGCCGCCTGCAGGTGCTCCCGGTCGACGACGTTGCAGTCCCCGGTGACGGTGATGATGACGTCCGCCACGGGCGCTGCCTCGGCCAGCGGCATCACCCGGTAGCCCTCCATCACCGCCTCCAGCGCACGCACCGGCTCCACCTCCGTCACCACCACCTGGGCGCCCATGCCCCGAGCACGGGAGGCGAGGCCCCGGCCGCACCAGCCGAAGCCGCAGACCACCAGGGTGCGGCCGGCCAGCAGCAGGTTGGTGGCCCGGATCAGGCCGTCGATGGTGGACTGTCCGGTGCCATAGCGGTTGTCGAAGAGATGCTTGGTCTGGGCGTCGTTGACTGAGATCACGGGGTAGCGCAGGACCCCCTGGCGGGCCATGGCCCGGAGGCGGACCACGCCGGTCGTGGTCTCCTCGGTGCCTCCGCGCACCGCGCCCATCTCGGTGACCGGCCGCGAGTGCAGAGCGGTCACCAGATCGCCCCCGTCGTCCATGGTGAGGTGCGGAGAGGTCGCCAGCACCGCCTCCAGGTGGCGGTAGTAGGTGGCACTGTCCTCACCTCGCCGGGCATGGACCGCCACTCCCTGGGCCACCAGCCCGGCGGCCACGCTGTCCTGGGTGGAGAGCGGGTTGCTGGCGCAGAGGTGAACCTCGGCGCCGGCCGCCTGCAGCGTGAGCATCAGGTTGGCGGTTTCCGCCGTCACATGCAGGCAGGCGCCCACCCGGAGCCCGTTGAGCGGCCGCTCGCTGGCGAAGCGCTGGCGGATCGCGCCCAGGACGGGCATCTCCCGGGCCGCCCAGTCGATGCGCAGCCGGCCCTCAGGAGCCAGCTCCAGGTCGGTGACGTCGAAGCGATCGGCCAATCCCTCTCCCTCCTACAGTGAAAGCAGCGCTTCCACCCGCGCCGTCTCCCCCAGCCGCGCCCGGCCCCCGAGCTCCAGCAGCTCGATCAAAAAGCCGAAGGCCACGACCTCACCCCGCAGCTCCTCGATGAGCTTGCGGGTGGCCACCGCCGTCCCACCCGTCGCCAGCAGGTCGTCCACCACCAGGACCCGCGCCCCAGGGGCGATGGCGTCGCGGTGCACCTCCAGAACTGCCTCCCCATACTCCAGCGAATAGCTGGCGCTCAGCGTCGCCCAGGGCAGCTTGCCGGCCTTGCGCACCGGCACCACCCCCAGGCCGAGCTGGTAGGCGATCACCGCCCCGAAGGTGAAGCCCCGGGACTCGATGGTCGCCACGGCGTCCAGCTCCGAGGCGGCAAATCGCGCCGCGAGCTGGTCGCAGGCGGAACGGAAGGCGGCGGCAGATCCCAGAAGCGGGGTGATGTCCCGGAAGAGCACCCCCTCGCGGGGGTAGTCGGGGATGTCGCGGATGAACTCCCTGAGCTTCAGCGGCGGGTCGGCGCGCTCAGGGGTCACTTCGGGCATGGTATTGGATCGAGAGGCACCGCTCGGTCAGACGGCCCCCGCCGGGGTCTGGGACCAGATGGCCCCCAGGACAGCCATGAGCACGGCGCCGAGGGCGATCGGGCCGGCCACGATGCCGATGTGGGTCGCCTTCTCCAGAGCGGCGAAGCCCACGGCCACGACGATCACGGCGGCCACAACGCGGGGCCACCGGGGAAGCTTCAGCGCCGCGAGCGCCCGGCCCAGGGCCGGTAGACGCAGAGCGATCCAGCCGGCCACCCATCCCACCACCAGCCCCAGCCCCAGCCCGGCCAGGACGTCCAGGGGCCAGTGGATCCCAGTCAGCACCCGGGCCCACCCCACCCCGGCGGCGATCAGGAGCGAGGCCCAACCCAGAAGTCGGTGCCGGGTGACCAGCAGGGTGGCCGCCACAGCGCCGGCGAAGGCCAGGTGATCGGAAGGAAACGAGTTGCCGTGGGCGGCCGCCGCCAGGAGCGGAACGTGGTAGGAGGAGAGGTAGGGCCGTGGCTCATACCAGAGGAGCCCCAGGAGATGGTTCAGCAGGAGAGCCACCACCGCCGCGGCCGCCCCAGCCAGAGCCGCCAGGCGAGCCGCCTGCGGAGGATGCCCGAAGAACAAAAGGGCCACCAGGCAGAAGGCCAGGGCGAAGATGCCCCACTCGGCGAGGGCACTGGCGGCGGAGTTCCAAAGGCCCCCGTGCGGGCCCTGGTGAGCGAGCACCTGGTAGCCAGCGTAGTTCCAGCGGAGGATGGCGGGGGCGATGGGCACGGCGGACACGATCTGCAATAGGGCACTCCACGGAAAGAATCCGGCGGCGTCACTTTACCGACCCCCCGGCTGCGTTCGGGCTCTCCAATTCCCGCTAGGAGCGATGTCCGGAGCGGCCCGAGCGCCATGCCGCCGTTCTCCCATGGCGCCCGCACGGCGCCCGGCAAGTTCCCTGCCAAAGGCGCATCCTGCGGGTGGGATGTTTGCCCGCTTCGCGCCCCACCGGGTGCCACTCCGTGACTCGCCCCTGCCTCGCGACCCACCGGGGATGGCAGTTCCAGTCAGCACCTTTACGGTGGGGGCGCGGCGCCGCCCGCACGGCGCTCGGCCCTGATCGCCGCGGACGGAAGTGGGGGCGCTCAGAATGGGACGCCCGCCACACCCGAGAAGGGACCGGCCGACCTCATCCAGGCTGATTGGGTCCGGGCCGCTGCCGCGGTCCTGGTGGTGGTCATACATTGCGCGCCATGGCCATCCCACGCGACCCCGGGCGCACAGGCGGCGTACTCTGCTATCGATCTGCTGGCCCGCGTGAGCGTGCCCTTGTTCGTGGTGGTCAGCGGCCTCCTACTCGCCCGCCGCTACCCACGAATCGATGCTCCGCTTCATTTCTGGCAGCGCCGCCTGAAGCGGACGCTGCTGCCCTGGGTGCTGTGGGCGGCCATCTTCTTTGCCCTCACCGTGGGGGTCGGAGGGATGTCACCGGACCCCGCCCAGGACTGGGGCTGGTGGACGGGGGGAGCCGGGCACCTTTTCTTCCTCGTCCTGATCCCCCAGCTGTACTTGCTCTACCTGATCTGGCCCAAGAGCCGCCGCGGCTCCACCTGGGCCCTGCTTATCGCTGTGGCCGTGCAGCTGACCCTGCAGCTGGCGCGGGTCTGGCTGCCGATCCACGGCGGCTGGGGCAAGATCCTCTTGCTCGACTACGGCTATGAGGAGGCGCCCCTCTGGGTCGGGTACTTTGGCCTGGGCATCTTCCTCGGGCTCCGGCCGGGTTGGTCGCCCCGGCTCGCCGCCGCCCGATGGCTGGCCGGGCCCCTGACCGTGGGGGCCGCACTGCTGCTCCTGGCCGGCCTGCCCGGCAAGATCGCCGTCAACTGGGGCCCGTGGGTCAACGGGACGGGGGCCTTCCTGCGACCTTCCCTGCTGCTGCTCACCGCCATCGTCCTCTACGACCTCTGGGCCGTGGCGCCTGTGGCGAACCGGCTCGGGGGCGCCGTGCTGCGGCGAGCCGTGCGCAGTCTGAGCCAGAACTCCTTGGGGATCTATATCGTCCACCCGATCTGGCTGCTCGGCGCCGGGCCCCTGCTCGAGGTCATGCCCCGGCCGCTCTCGCTTCAGGAGGCGCTGCCCTGGTCCCTCTTACCCATGGCCGTGCTGGTGCTGAGTTCCACCGCCTTCGGCTTGGCGGGCGCGGGCGCCCTGGCTCGGACCAGGTACACGGCGTGGTCGGTGGGCCGGACCCGGCCCCGCTGACTCAGGCTCGCGAGGGTGCCTCACCTCGCCGCCCGCCCCGTGAGTCTCCGGCACCACCGTCCCGCGCCGGCACCGTCCCTCTTGGTGCGCTGGCGGACAGACGAATCCGTTCCTGGGGTCCAAGATCATGAAGGCGTGTCTCCTGATCGCGGATGCGGAACGAGGTCTCCGGCACCGTCCGGAGCCCAGCGCCAGGAGGTTGCGAGATGAAGTCGGCGTCAAAATCACGAGGAAGCAAGGTGGGCCAGAGGGCCCGGGCCGGCAGGCTGGGCTTGGCGGTGGCGGTCGGCTGGGTGATTGCCGGCGGTCTGATCGCGGTCAGCGCCTCAGGGCAGGCCCCAGTCGGGCTGGGGACAGCCGCCTCGTTCGCGGTTCTGGCGGGGACCACGGTGACCAACACCGGGCCATCCACCATCGCCGGGAGCGTCGGCGTCTATCCCGGCACGGCGATCACCGGCTTTCCGCCGGGACAGGTGACCAGCGGCGCCATCCACAGCGCGGACGCGGTGGCCCAGCAGGCCCAGACCGATCTGACCACCGCCTACCTTGACGCCGCGGCACGTACGCCAGCCGCTTCGGTCACCAGTGACCTCGGCGGGCAGACGTTGGACCCCGGCGTGTACAAGGCCGCAAGCGGAATGGGGCTGACCGGCACAGTCACCCTCGACGGTCAGGGCGACCCGAACGCCGTCTTCATCTTTCAAGCCGGGTCCACGCTGACCACGGCGTCGAGCAGCTCGGTGACCCTGACGGGAGGCGCCCAGGCCTGCGACGTCTTCTGGGTGGTCGGTAGTTCCGCGACCCTGGGCACCAATTCCAGCTTCGTCGGCACGGTTCTGGCTCTGACCTCGGCCACCGTCCAGACCGGAGCCACCGTCGCCGGGCGGGTCCTGGCGCGCAACGGCGAGGTCAGCCTGGACGACAACACCTTCACCCAACCGACCTGCACTGCCGCCTCCCCCTCGCCGTCGGCGGCGACCGGGGGGACGGCCACCACGGCGACCCCCAACACCGGCGCTCTGACCGGTTCCAACGTCGGCGAGGCGATCTGGCTCGGCGCCCTCGGGATCATCCTCTTCGTCATCGGACTGGGCTGGGCTGCGATGGCCCGGGTACGGAGTGAGATCAGCGGTCAGCCGCGGCCACGCCGGGGGTACCGATGAGTCCGGGCAGTGACTTGTTGGAGGCGGCGACCCGCTCCGGGTCGCCCGGGGTTGCCCGCCGCACGGCTCGCGGACGGGGCGTGCCTCCCGGGGGGCCGAGACTGGGTGGGCCGTTCACGGGAAGGAGGTGGCTCCCCGCTGAGGGGGCCGGATCGCAGCAGGGTCGGAAACCGAGGTGAACGAGATGGAAGAGAAGAAGGAAGAGGCCAGCTGGAACATCGCCGAGTGGCACGGGAAGACGCTCCTTGACACCTCAGGGCAGCGGATCGGGAAGCTCGAGGATGTATACGTCGACGTGGAGACCGACGAGCCCCAATTCGGAACCGTGAAGGAAGGCTTCATTGACCGCCACCTCACGTTCGTGCCGCTCGGCGGCGTCAAAGTGGGGCCTGACGGCCTCCAGGTCAACACGACCAGGGAGCAGGTCCGATCGGCCCCCCACCTGGAACTCCATGGCGAGGAGCTGTCGCAGGCGGACGAGTCCGCCCTTTACCACCACTTCGAGCAGAACTACACTCCGATCGCCAATGAGAGCGGCCGCAGGTTGGCGCGCCGCTAGGGCGCCTGCCGGGCGGGGCGCGCCGCCATTCCATAGAGGCGAGCCCAGATTGGTAAACTTTTGGCGTTGATCGGCGGATGGTGGGCACCTGCAGGCTTTTGGGTGCCGGCCAGATGGAGCGGAGATGCGTGCGACCTAGCCAAAATGGTCACCTCGGGACCGAAAACCGGTTGCTCGCGAGTCTGCCGGAGAGCGAGCGGGAGAGGCTGCTGCCCGGCTGACCGAGGTTTTCCTCAAGGTCAAGACCGTGCTCTTCGAGCCCGGTCAGCCGGTCGACGCGGTTTACTTCCCCCTCGACGGTGTGGTCTCACTGGTCACGCCCCTTGAGGACGGGGCCATCGTGGAGGTGGCCACGGTTGGCAACGAGGGGTTAGTTGGTGTTCCGGTGGTGCTCGGGGGCAGTCTGGCGGTTCGCGCCATCTCCCAGGTGGCCGGTCGCTGCTTGACGATGGAGGTGGGGGCGTTCCTCTATGAGCTGAGGACCAAGAGCGCGTTCCCCCGACTGGTGGAC
Organism: bacterium; assembly: GCA_021816695.1. GTDB lineage: Bacteria > Chloroflexota > Dormibacteria > Aeolococcales > Bog-877 > JAJYXT01. The sequence continues at coordinate 6,687 of JAKAXE010000083.1, forward strand.
AGCTACGTGCAGGCCCTCTTCAGCCAGATCTCCCAAGCGGCCGCCTGCAACCGGCTGCACTCCAATGAGGAGCGCTTGGCCCGCTGGCTGCTCATGAGCCACGATCGTGTCGGCGCCGACCAATTCTTCATTACTCAAGAGTTTCTGGCGCAGATGCTGGGCTCGCGGAGGGCCACGGTGACTCTGTCGGCCAGCATTCTGCAACGGGCAGGCTTCATCCGGTACCACCGGGGCCATGTCGAGATCGTGGACCGGTTGGGCCTGGAGAGTGCCGCCTGCGAGTGCTACGACGTGATCCGACTGGCCCTCGAAAGAGTGGTGGTTCCCCAGAGCCTCTGACACAACTCAGAGGGCCCGGGGTAGAGCGGAGTTGCCACTTTTCCCTACGGGCCGGTTGTGGGGCCCGCCGCGCCAGCCAGGGCGGCGCGGGAGGGGCGGCCTGCAACATCTCCCTCAGCCCCAATCCCGCGGCGAGGACGATCATCCCCAGGGACAGTTGTGCCTGGCCCTCAAGGGCCTGGTAAGTCACACCGGAAGCTGGCCGCTGCCGCCACAGGCCCACCCGGAGCGATGCGGTGGAACTGGGGCCCGTGCAGCGGCTGCGGGCCGTCCGCAAACCGTGGATCAAGAGCCAGCCTCTGGCATGCACCCGGGTGCACCTGTAGCCATGCATTCACCGGCCAGGTGCGCCGGGCAGGATGTGATCGCCGCATGTGAGGACTCCCAAGCCCACCGGGGGCAGCGGCAGTCGGAAGCGAGGGGAGGCGTGGGCTACTGCGAGCGCTGGCGTAACCAGCGAGCGCGTCGCAGCCTTTGGGCAAACCGAGAACGCCAAGGCGGTACCCCCAGGGCGGCTCGCGCCGAGGCGGCTGACCCGTTGCGGGCGCCAGAGGTGCCGGTGCGCGGCCTCCGGACTAGTCCGCGGGGGTAGTTTTGAAGATGAGACGCGTCGCACATCCCGTTACCCGTCTGGCACCACTGCACCGGACCGGACTCAGCTCGCTTGGCTACGCTGGCCAGCACCCCCGGCACTGGAAGCACGGTCGGCGCGGGCTTCGTGAGACTTCGGCCCGCTCAGGGTGGGCCGGGGTCGCTGCACCCGTGGAGGGATCCATCGTTCGCTTTCCGGATCCGAGTCGGGGAAACGCTGCTGCCGGTTTGGGACCAACTGGTCGAGCAGAGATCCCTGCCAGTCGAGCAAGGCGGCGTGCAGCGCATAGGACGAACGGGCACTTGTTACATCGTCCGGCGGGCGCACCCCCGTGCGGCCCACCAACACATCCACGACACGCTGGCAGGCCAATTGGCGGGCGAGGTGGCGATCCTCGAGGTGAAGCTCCTCCAGCTCGTTAAGGCATTGATCAATCGCTTGCAGACATCGGCGCGCCCAGGCCGGCCTCGTCTGCTCACGGTCAAGTGCCAGCAGATTCCGGTAGCAGGCCGCGAATCCGCCCGACTCATCGGAAACAGTTCCTGCCGCTCGGTCAATCGCCATCAGTCGTTCCTCCGGACTCGATGAAGGTCCGGGCCATCCCACCGTGCGGGTTCCGGTCGCTGACCCCCTGCTTCGCGGGTCGGGCGACCGCAGCCACGCGAACGGTCGGGGCCTGCGCGCCAGCCGAACTCGAGCGGCAGGCAGCGCTGGGCACCGGCCCAGTTGAGATCAAGGTTGCAGCCGAGTAACGTCGAGGCCGAGCACCAACTACAGGCCCTCTTGCAGTAGCTCTGGCCCCCTTGGGGCCATTTCTGCGCGAGCCCCTGGGAGTCACCGCCTGCGCGCGGGGCACGGCGTGGCTCCCGCGGCTGACGCGGGATCTCCAGCCATCGCCTACGGGCGCACGCCTGTCGTTCATTTCATGCGTCTCGGTCGGCGCGCACTCGGTAGCGAGGCGAGCACCGAGTGGCATCCCCGCCGTGGCCCGAGGGGACGGGCGGCCCGGATGCAAATGCGACCAAGGTTCTGGAGCCCTTCCCACCACTATGAAGTCCATTGATCCTCGCTGATGAATGAGCTGAGACGGACTCTGAGCGGTTGCGCTGGGCCGTTACCGAACCGCTTAGGTGTTCGTGTTCCGGTGGCTATCAGACCATGGCCCGCACCATGGCGTCGGTCCGCTGTAGTACCAATGTGGCGAGCCAATCCCTGGGGGCGGCAGCGGGAACCTCCTCGAGCCGCGCCCGGCAGCAAACGGGGCCAGCCGACCAA
>JAKAXE010000084.1 GCA_021816695.1 bacterium
CAGGACACCAGTGCGCAACCCTGCTCGACCTCACCTGGGCACCGGCCCAGATGGGTGTCCCTCGGGCGCGGCTTCCACCGCAACGCCCATGCCACCGCGGTCGTCCCTCGTGGCGACTTCGGTCCCAAGGCGCTCGGCTACGCCCCGCTCAGAGTCGCTTAGAGTTGCAGAGACGCTTCGTACTCGCACCCGCGGTTGTCCTTGCGGGACGGGCCGGCGTGCTCGCTGAACCAGCGGCGGCGGATAACCGTAGACATGGCTGCTCCTTACTTACGTTTATACGGTAACCGTAAATAAGGTTTGTGTGTAGTTCCGGTTTCTCTCCGTCAGCTCCAGCCCCGTCCAGCACCCGCACCAGGGCGACCTTGGGGATGAGGATCCCCCGGCCGATACGGACGCGGGGAATCTCGCCACGGCTCACGGCAGCGTAAGAGGTCGCCCGGGAGATGCCGAGCACGACGGGGGAGAAGCTCAATGCAGCCAGTCTGAAGAAGGTGAGTCCGCGCGGGAGGCGGATGGTAACGAGGAGGGGCCCACAGGAATCTCGCAGACATCCTCGGCATCTCGCCCGACCGGTTGGCATGGGTGGTTGGGAACATCGCCTTCAGGTACGAGGACGTTGACCTCGGCGCCCAGGTGGCGGCGGTCGAAGAGATTCACGGGGTCTCTGTCGCTGGGGGTCTACCCTCTAGCGAAATGGCTGACAGCTGATCTGGTGCGTGCCTTCAAGTTGTCCATGCTGGGAGCCGTGTCGGGGATCGGCACGTCCGTTCTCGGCGGCCTGGTCCACACGGGACTCACGGAAGACGTCTCTACGACTGCCTGTCTCGCGCGCGCTAAGGCGCTCCCCTGGAGGGCGCCATTCAAGTCTGCGCCCAAGGTCCTTCCCAATGGCTCCTTCGAGGCCACCTTTCAAGACGTCCTCGACTCCGTCCACGGGCTCTGCCGCGACGAACTCTCCGCCCTTGTCACGAATCAACGCCGGGGCCGACTAGCTGCGCGGGCGGGCTCTCCGCCGCCAGGGGGCAAGTATCAGGGCCAGGCCGAGGAGCAGGCAGACGATGCCCAGGACCAGCCAGAGGAGCTGCCCGGTCATGAAGGAGCCGGGGATGAGCCCGGCACCCTGGCCGATCCAGACCAGCCCCACCAGCCCCAGGATGGCCCCCAGGCCGACCCGGATCACCGCCAGCTCCCAGGGAAGGGGGATCGGCTCCCGGGTGGTTGCCACCAGGTATGGTGCAGTGGGTCGGCGGGCTCCCCGCTCCCTGCCTGCGGCGGTGCGGTGTAGCTGGCCGCCCGGTCGTGCGGGGCGAGCATTCAGCCGGTGACCGGCCCGACCTGCAGGAGCTGGGCGGAAGAGTCCCGGCAGGCCTGAAGGCCACTCTGGGAAACGAAGAGGCTCGCCGTCTGCCCCGGGGGGTACACCCTGAGCCCGGCGGCCGGCGCCTCGTTGCAGGAGCTCTGCGGGTAATTTCCCGCCTCAGCGATCTGCAGCGTGGCCGAGGCGGTGGCCCCGGGCTGCAGGGTGACGGTCACGGCCTCAGAGTGGTTGACGAAGATGGCCGCGGCTCCCAGCTGGGGCCCCGACTGGCTGGCGACCAGGGAGACCCCGGGGTTGCCGAAGAGGGTGCAGCTGGACTGGCCCACGTTCTGGAACTGGAGGGAGTAGATGATGCTGCCGGCCGCGCCCTGGCCGTTGGTGAGGGTGGCTTGCAGCTGGGAGGTGGCGCAGCTGGTAGCGCCGGCTGCGCTCGGGGAGGCCTCGGGCGTGGGGCTCTGGGAGGCGGAGGGGGAGGGCAGCGGGGAGCTCGACACCCTGGGAGAGGGGCTCGGGTGGGGCGTGGTCCCGCAGGCGGTGAGCAACAGTCCAAGGATCAGGGCGCCAGCTCCCGGAATCCAGCGACGCATCTCACTCCTCCTTCGCTCTCGGTGCCGGCGCCGGCCATCCTGGGGGTGGCGCCGTCCGAGCTTCCAACGCCCAGCCGGACCGGGCGGTTACTCGCAGGGTGCCCGGAGCGCCGGAGCAACCGGCTCGGCAGATGAGACGAGTCGCGCCCAGGCGCTCTGCCCGCGGGGTCAACGAGTGCCCCGCCCCCGCTCTCTGGCACTCTCGGAGAGAGGCCGCGGCGGGATCCTCAGGCCCGGCTCGGGAGTCAGGAGGACGGCTCCCACCGACGCCTGGATCGGCATCGGCCACGGCCTAGCGGAGCGCGGCCGCGGACACCAGCTGCCGTCAGTCGAAGCAGTAGCCAAGATGGGGGAAGGATTCTCGCAGCGCCTGCGCCCGGGGTGCCACCGACTCCGGAGCCTCCTGCCGCACCAGGACGGAGGCGATCAGCTCGGCGATCTCCGTCATCTCCTCCTGGCCCATGCCGTAGCGGGTGACCTCGGTGGTCCCGAGACGCAGCCCTGAGGGGTGGTCCCAGTCCTCGCGCCGGTCCCAGGGCAGTAGGTTCTTGTTGGTGATGATATTGGCGCGAGCGAGCTGCTGGGCCGCCTCCAGCCCACCCCCCAGCGCGGAGACGTCGGCGATCACCTGGTGGGTCTGGGTGTAGCCCCGGTGGGACCCCAGCACCGGCACCCCGCGCTCGTCCAGCGCGGCGGCCAGGGCCCTGGCGTTGCCGACGATCTGGGCCATGAGGGGCTGGGCGAAGGCCAGCAGCTCGCAGGCGGCGGCGGCCAGTGCCGCCACCCGGTTCACCTGATGGGTCGCGGCCAGGGTGGGGAACACAGCCTCGCCCAGCGGCCCGGTGAGGCTCTCGTCGTTCCACACCATGACCCCGCTCTGCGGTCCGCAGAAGGTCTTCCCCCCTGAACCGGTGAGCACCGCCGCCCCCTCCCGGAGGGGGTCCTGGAACTGGCCACCGGCGATCAGCCCCAGCTGGTGGGCGCCGTCGAAGAACACCTTGCCGCCCCACTCCGCCACCACCTGGGCCATCTCGGAGACGGGATAGGGGAAGAGCGTCATAGAGGCTCCCAGCGCCACGAGCACCGGGCGCTCCGCCCGGGCGGCCGCTGAGAACGCCTCCAGATCCACCGAGAGGTCCTCGGGGTCAACGGGGATGTCCACGATCCGCAGGCCGCGCACGCCCGCCGGCCCGTCCACCCGGTTGCTGGAGTGCCCCCCGACCGGCTGGGAAAGGCTCATGATCGTGTCCCCCGGTTGGGTGAGGGCGGTGTAGACCGCCAGGTTGCCGATCATAGAGGCGCACAGTCGGTGCTCGGCGTAGTTGCAGCGGAACAGCCGCTTGAGCAACTCCACGCAGAGCGACTCCACCTCGTCGATGTGCCTGGTGCCGGCGAACCAGCGGCTCCCCGGGCCGATGTGCCCCTCCGCGGCCCTGGTGCCGATCTCCGCCGCCAGCAGGGATCGGACCGTCGCGCTCGTGGGTGCCTCGGGAGCCAGCAGGTTCAGGCACTGCTCGCCCCTCCAGCGCTGATTGCGCTGCACCGCCTCCACCACCTCGGCCTGCATGGCGCTCGGGGAGGGGCAGCTCTCGATCAGCTTCCGCGCGGTGCGCAGCACCTCGGGGTCGTGAACCTCGAAACGGGGCGCGTTGCCACTCTTCTCGGCGGTTTCAGACATGCCAAATCTCCACTGGCGGGGACGATCCTCCCGGTGTCCCGCCGGATCACGGGGGGCGCCGGAGCACCCCGCACCGTAGCATCCGCCAGGAGCATCGCGATCCCCGGGGCCGCCTGCTGAGGTGGCTTGCGGCCACCGGCGCGAGTCCCGTTCATCTCGGGGAGCGCCTCACCGCCGCCCCTCCCGCCCCAGGACCACCTTCGCCGGGATGCTGGTCATCAGGGGCTGGCTCCTGCTCTTCAAGGCAAGTGCGTGCCAGCAGCTTGACTGGCCGGCCACGCCTTGGAGGCGCCGTGGCCAGCTGGCCGGGCTGGGACGTGGGTATGCCGCTCGGACGGCTCCTTCTGCCGGTCCTGGAGGCTCCGGGGAGCAGGGAAATGCTGGGGTGGTGCCCGGGGCATCCCCCCAACGCAACCTCGGCGGCGGCGTCAGCGCCGGGCGCCACGCAGTCGAGCAACGCCAGCGTCATGGGGAGGTGGCTGGCTTCCGCCTGGTCCTCGGGCTGATGCCCCTCCCAGCCCGGCCGCGGCCTCCCAGTCCACCGGCTCCAGAGGCATCCTCGGCCCGAAGCTCACACGGCTTTGAGCGGCCCTTCGAGTGTTCGATCGCCCCACCTCCCCTCCCGGACCGGGGCCGTTGCGAGGATCGGGCCAGCGGTATCGCAGGCCGGATCAGCTGATCTCTCGCGCCGCCTCCCTGCCGGCGACCTTGCCGGTGAGCAGGCAGCCCCCGAGGAAGGTCCCCTCCAAGGAGCGGTACCCGTGCATCCCGCCGCCGCCGAATCCGGCCACCTCGCCGGCGGCGTACAGCCCGGGGATGGGGGAGCCGTCCTCACCCAGGACCCTGGAGTGGAGGTCGGTCTGCAGCCCCCCCAGTGTCTTGCGCGAGAGGAGGCGCAGCCGGACCGCGATCAGCGGCAGGGAGGAGGGGTCCAGGAGGGGAAGGAGGGGCGCCACCCGGAGCAGCCGCTCACCAAGGTAGCGGCGGGCGTCCTGGGCCGCCGCCAGCTGGGGGTCCGCCCACCCCCCTCCTGGGAGTCGCCGGTCTCGGAGACGGATCTCCTCCGCCACCCGCGCGGGGTCCAGGGGGGACTCCGGGGTGAGGCGGTTCATCGCCGCCACCAGCTCCTGCACGGTGCTCCCCTCGGCGAAGTCCTGCCCCAGCTCCCGGAACTGGCGCAGCGGCAGGGGGGCTCCCCTCCGGCGGAGCACCTGGGGCCAGCTCTGGGCGGTGAGGTCGGGGTTCTGCTCCGAGCCGGAGAGGGCCAGCTCGCGGCGGAAGATCCGCTCATTGAGAAGGAGCCAGGAGTGCTGCGCCCCCTCGGCCAGGACCCGCTCCAGCGCCAGGAGGTTGTCGAAGCCGGGGAAGCAGGGAGCAGCCAGCCGCCCCCCCTTGTGGTCCAGCCAGAGGGACGAGGGGCCGGCCAGAACCCGCACCCCGTGGCCCGGCCAGACCGGGGCCCAGTTGGCGATCCCCTCCGGGTAGTGCCACATCCGGTCCAGGTTGACCAGCCGCGCCCCGGCCCGCCGGCCAACCTGGAGCATCCGCCCGTCCACGTGGGCGGGGACCCCCTGCAGCATCTCCAAAGGTGGGCGCCCCAGCCGGTCCGGCCAGTTCTCCCGGATCAGCTCCCGGTTGCCCCCGATGCCCCCCGAGCAGACCAGGACCACCTGGGCCCGGTGGGAGAAGGAACCCACCTCGGTCCTCGAGCTGGCCTCGCCCCGCCCGACCCGACTCGGCTCCAGGACCGACCCCTCCACCCCCCGGACTCGGCCCCCCTCCACCACCAGCTGGTCCACCCGGTGGCGGAGCAGCAGCCTGAGCCGCCCCTCCCGCTCCGCCTCCCGGACGCGGCGGAGGAAGGGGTCCAGAAGTCCCGGCCCGGTCCCCCAGGTGATGTGGAAGCGGGGCACCCGGTTGCCGTGCCCGCCCGGCAGGGCGCCACCCCGCTCCGCCCAGGCGGGAAGCGGGAAGAGGCGGATCCCCAGCTGGCGCAGCCAGCCCCGCATCTCAGTGGCGGCGAACTCCAGGTAGGAGTCGGCCCAGAGCCTGGCGAAGTGGTCGTCTCCCATTGGGAGCTCTGGGTCCCGGTCGAAGGCGGAAGCCGCCATCCAGTCCTCCCGGGCCAGCTCCAGGGAGTCCCGGATCCTAAGGCGGCGCTGCTCATTCGAGTTGACCAGAAAGAGCCCGCCGAAGGACCAGTAGGCCTGGCCCCCCAGGTGCGGTTCCTGCTCCAGGAGGAGCACCCGGCAGCCCGCCTGGAGCAGCTCGCAGCTGGCCACCAGCCCGGAGAGCCCCCCGCCCACCACGATGGCGTCCTGGTGCTCCCGCGCTGTGGGGGTCACTCCAAATGGGCCCGAGCCGCCGCCGGCACGCGCCGATCTTAGTCAACAGCGGGTGGCGCCGTGCCCATAGCGGGTGCCGCCTCCTCCCCGACCAGCTCCAGCGGGTCTGAGGACAGCCCCCGGGAGAGGTCCTGGGCGGTCACCGAGGCGTAGTGGTTCCAGGTGGTGGAGGGGCGGGAGTGGCCCAGGGTGCGGGAGACCACCACCACCGGGATCCCCGCCCGGAGCCAGCGGGAGCAGGCGGCGTGGCGCAGGTCGTGGGGGCTGAGGGCCGGCAGTCCGGCCCTCCGGCAGCAGTCCAGAAGGAGCTCCCTGGCCCTCCGGTCGGAGAGCTGGCCCTGGCGGGAGCGGAAGAGCGGGCCGTCCCTGCCCCCGGTGCCCTGAATGTGGGCCTCCAGCTCCCGTCGCAGCCCCTCCTGCAGGGGGACCGAGCGGGTGCCGGTCTTGCCGCAGAGGTACAGGAGCCCCTCCTGGTAGGAGGAGCGCCTGCACGAGAGCACCTCGGAGATGCGCGCCCCGGTCCCCAGGAGCAGCCAGATGAGGAGCCGGCTGCGCTGGTCGGGTGCCGCCTGGATCAGCCGCCGCTGCTCGGAGAGGGAGATCGCCGGCCTGGGGTGGTGGGGGGCCAGCGGCTGGATCCGCAGGACCTCTGGGAGTCCCCTCTGGCAGAGCCCGGAGCGCTCCAGGTGGCGGAGGAACTGACGCACCAGTAGAAGCCGGTGGTGGCGGGTTGTCGGCGCCAGCCGGGTCAGCTCCGCCTGGTAGTGGAGAAGGAGGGTGGGGGAGAGCTGATCCGGGGAGCCCTCCCCCCGGTCGGTGGCGAAGGCGGCGAAGGAGCGCAGCACCGACCGGTACTCGCGTGAGCTGCTGGCCCTCCCGGTGCTGGCGGCAAAGAGGTCGGCCACCTCTTGGAGCGTCTCCACCTGGGATTTGGTCCGCTCGGCCCTACTGCGTGGGGGCCGCTGCCATCCCCATCATCTGAGGTCCCACCTGGGCGGGTGCCGAACGGCTATACTCGCAGTGCCGCAAACTACTTTGTGATTCCAAGTAGTCGCTGGCGAGGAGATGAATATCATGGACGAAGGTCAGAGAGCGCGAGGCTTGGCCCCGGCCGGCGACGAGTCTGAGCTCTCACCCGAGGCGGCCCTCGGTCTCATCGCTTCTGAGCGCCGCCGGGCGCTCAGAAGCCTCCAGCCGGACACGGCGGTGATCCTGGGGGTGTGGGGGGTGGCGTGGCTGGTCGGGTTCGGTGTCACCTGGCTGGCTTCCAGTGGCTGGCTGGGCCGGGCCCTGCCCCCATGGATCGCCGGAGCGACCATCGTGACCCTCTCCGCCGCCGCCACCCTGGTGACCTTCGGCCAGGTGCTGGCACGCGGGCGTGGGGTTCACGGCCCGTCGCGCGGCACCTCCTCGCTGTACGGGTGGTCCTGGCTCCTGGCCATGGTCTGCCTTTGCCTGCTCGATCTTGCCCTGGAGCACCAGGGACTGCCCGCCCATCTGGCACCGCTGCTCTGGACCGGGAGCACCCTGCTGGTGGTTGGGCTGCTCTACCTCGCGGGGGGGATGATCTGGGCGGATCCGCTGCTCTACGGGCTGGGCGCCTGGGTGCTGGTGACCGGCGCGGGCAGCGTCTCCCTGGGGGTGCCCGCCAACTTCGCCGTGCTGTCCCTGGCGGGGGGCGGCGGCTTCCCGGTAGCGGCCGTAGCCGCACGGGTTCGCAGCTGGCAATCCGCCCCGGCACGACCGTGACCGCACCGCGTGTCCTGCCCAGTTTGGACGCGGTCATCCACGCCCAGGCCCGGCTGCGCGTGATGGTCGCCCTCTCCGTCTTGCCTTTCGGGGAGCAGGTCACCTTCAGCCGTCTGCAGGAGCTGGTGGGGATGACCGCCGGCAACCTCTCGACCCACCTGCGCAAGCTCGAGGAGGCCGGCTACGTGGTGGTCGCCAAGACCTTCCGAGGCCGCACCCCCGTCACCTCCGTGAGCCTCAGCAGAGATGGGCGCCGGGCCCTCGAGGACTACACCGCCACCCTGCGGGAACTCCTCGCCCCAGCAGCGCCTGAAGCGGACGGCACGCTCCCGTGATGGCTCGCCCGGAGCCGCCGCGGCCGGCCGGGAGCCTGGGGGACGGCGCGCCCTGGGGTCGAGGGCACCGACACCTCGGCGAGGGCAGCCCGCCCGGTGGCTGCGCCCCACTGGGCCCGGCCCTTCCCGGGCGCGCCGGACCCAGTGGCCCCTCCCGCTTGGCTGCCCGCGCGGTGCGCTCGTGACCACCACCGCGCCCGCCCCGGTGCCGGTGGTCGAGCTCATCGACGTGCGCAAGGACTACGGTCGGGCCCGGGCCCTGCAGGGGGTGAGCCTCAGGATCCAGCCCGGCGAGGTGGTGGCCATCCTGGGGCCCAACGGGGCCGGCAAGACGACCGCGATCAGCCTCATGCTGGGCATGCGCCGGCCCACCTCGGGCCGGGTCCGCCTCTTCGGCCGCGACCCCCAAGACCGGGCCGCGCGCAGCCGCTGCGGGGTGATGCTCCAGGAGTCGGGGGTGAACGACGTCCTCCGGGTCCAGGAGACGGTCGCCATCTTCCGCGCCTACTACCCAAGGCCCCTGCCCACCGCCAGGGTCCTGGAGCTGGCGGGGCTCCAGGAGGTCGCCAACCGCAAGATCCGCTCCCTCTCCGGCGGGCAGCGCCAGCGGGTCTACTACGCCCTGGCCATCTGCGGCGACCCCGGGGCACTCTTCCTGGACGAGCCCACCAGCGGCATGGATGTGGAGTCGCGCCGGGCGTTCCTCCAGGACATCAGTGCGCATTCCGGCGAAAACGACCGGCCGTTCCGGCTGAAAGGGACCACCTGTTCCGGAGCAAAGAGACCGGGGCAGGGGGGTGTGGTGCCACGAGTATTCAGTTATGGGCGAGAACCTTCCGGGGGT
>JAKAXE010000008.1 GCA_021816695.1 bacterium
CTACGAGGACCCGGCGTCACTGGCCCGGGTCGGCTGGGTGGTGCTGGACGAGGTCCACTACATAGACGAGTTCCCCCGGGGCACGGTCTGGGAGGAGGTCATCGTCCAGGTGCCCCCTCACGTCCGGTTCATCGGGCTGTCGGCCACCATCACCAACGTGGACGACGTGGCGGCCTGGATGGAGGAACGCCGAGGGCCCACCGCGGTCGTGCTCAGGACCCAGAGGCCGGTGGAGCTGGTTACCTGGTTGGGGGTCGGCAACCGGCTGCTCCCCCTCTTGGGTCCGGACGGCAAGCTGGACCGCAGGACCCTGGAGGCGGCCGAACGCGAGGCCGAGGGAGACCGGCGGTTCGGCGGCAACCGGGTGGTGCTGGCGGCGGAAAACGACCTCCTGGCGATCCTCCGGGAGCTGGCCGCCCAGCGGATGCTCCCGGCCATCTACTTCATCTTCTCCCGCAGGGGATGCCAGGAGGCGCTCTCCCGCTGCGCGACCCACGGCCTGGACCTCAACTCCCTGGAGGAGAAATTCCTGGTCGACGACCTGCTGGCGGACCGGCTGAGCGCGGTGGATGACCCGGAGGAGGCGGCGGTCTACAGCTCCTCGCTCAACATGAACATGCTCCGGGCGGGGATCGCTGTCCACCATGCCGGCCTTCTGCCGTATGTCAAGGAGACCGTGGAGCTGCTGTTCCAGCACGGCCTCATCAAGGTGGTGTTCGCCACCGAGACGCTGGCGCTCGGCCTCAACATGCCAGCTCGGGCCTGCGTCATCTCCACCTTCACCAAGTTCGACGGCCAGGGCTTCAGTCCGCTGCGCTCCGGGCAGCTCACGCAGCTCCTGGGACGGGCCGGGCGCCGGGGGATCGACGAGATCGGGCACGGGGTCATCCTCAGGGACCCCGAGGTGGACCTGGGCGTGATCTGCGAGACCCTGCTGGGCAACGACATGGCCGTCGAGTCCAAGTTCGCCCCCACCTACAACATGACCCTGAACCTGCTCCGGAGGCGGAGCCCCGAGGAGGCGGAGGAGCTGCTGGAGCAGTCCTTCGGACAGTTCCAGCGCCTCAGGGCCCTGGAGAATGTCGCCCAGCGCCGACCCAACCTGGAGGCCCGCCTCGAGGACCTGCGGCAAAGCCGGTTCCGACATCCCCGGGTGGCCTGTGACGAGCGCACCCTGAGCCGCTACCTGAGCGCTGAGCGGCAGGCAGCCTCGGCCCGGGCCGAGGCCCGCCTGCTGCGCCGACAGCACTTCCGTGACCGGCGTGAGGGGCGGTACGGCCGGGACGCACGGGACCCCGGCGGGCAGCTTGAGCGGGCCCGCCGCCAGCTGCGGGAGCAGGAGCACCGGATGAGCGCCCTCCCCTGCCGCGGCTGTCCCTTCCTTCCCGCCCACCGGGCGGCCCGCGAAGAGACCGGGGAGCTGACGGCCGCCATCTCGGGCGCGGAGGAGACAGCCGCCTCGCGGCGTGACGAATACCGGAGGCAGTTCCGCGCCTACCGTGAGGTGCTGGAGGAGACCGGCTTCCTGAAGGGGGACCACCCTACCCGGATGGGGCTTCTGGCGGCCGCCGTGTACGGCGAGAACACCCTTCTGGTCGCCCAGGCCGTCGCCGAGGGGTGGTGGACCGGCCTCTCCACCCCCGAGCTGTGTGGCGCTTTGGTGATGCTGGCCGGGGAGGACCGCAACCCGGACCGCGCGCCCCCACGCCGGCGCCTCCCCACCCGGCGGCTGGAGGAGATCGCTCGGCGGCTGTCCAAGGCGCAGGCGGAGCTGGCCCGACTGGAGGCGAGATGGCAGATCCGGGAGTGCCGCCCCCCTTCCCTGGATCATGTGGGCTACGTGTACGAGTGGAGCCGGGGTGTCGCCCTGACCGCCCTCCAGCCGCCGCCGGGTGTGGACCCCGGGGACGCCCTGCGCGCCACCAAGGCCTGCTTCACCCTGACCCGGCAGCTGGAGGGAGCGCTGGAGGGCTGGGACCTCCATGCCGACGTGCGGCAGGCACGGCAAAGCCTGGAACGCGATCTGGTCAGGCGGGTGTGATCGTGCCGGCCTTCCGCTACGATCTCGACATCCGAGCGTTGAGGTGGGGGGATAGTGGTGCCTGAGGAGCGGATGGTGGGGTACCGGACGGCGGGTCATGTGGCGATGGTCACGCTGGATTCGCCTCAGAACCGCAACGCCCTTTCCAGCTCGCTCTTGCGCCAGCTCCGGACGGCGCTGCAGCGGGCCGCTGAGGACCCCCTGGTCCGGGTCGTGGTCCTCGGGCACACGGGGACCACCTTCTGTGCCGGGGCGGACCTCAGAGAGCAGGAGGAGGCCCGAGCCCGCACCGGCAGAAGTCCCGGGGCTGGAGCCCTGGCGCCCATCCTGGTGGCGATCCTCGACTGTCCCAAGCCGGTGGTGGCCGAGGTCGCGGGGGCGGTCCGCGGCGGGGGCATGGGGCTGGTCGCGGCCTGTGACCTGGCCGTGGCCGCCGACCCCGCCACCTTCGCCTTCAGCGAGGTACGGGTGGGGGTGGCCCCGGCCGTGATCGCCCACGTGGTGCTGGCCAGGATGACCCCCGCCTGGTCTGCGGAGCTGTTCCTGACCGGCCGTACCTTCAGCGCAGCGGAGGCTCTCAGCGCCGGCCTGGTGAATCGGGTGGTCCCGGCGGGCGAGCTTTCCGCCGAGGTGGCGAGGCTGGTCTCGGACCTGGTGGCCGGCGCCCCCGGGGCGCAGGCCGAGGTGAAGCGGCTCCTGGCCCGAGTGCCCAGGCTGGAACGCAGCCAGGCTCTGGAGGAGATGGTGGCCCTCTCAGAGCGCCTGTTCTCTGCCGAGGAGGCGCGCGAGGGGATCTCCGCCTTCAGGGAGCGGCGCCCTCCTTCCTGGTCAGGCTGAGGCGAGTCTCAACCGCGCAGCACCAGACGGTGTTGGTCGCTCGCCAGCACCGCCACGGCCAGGCCGAACACTCCCAGATCGCGGGCCACGATGTCGGTGACCCCGCCGGTGAGGGAGAGGGAGATGACGATCTCGAGCAGCGCGAGCGCGCTGAGTGCCGCGGCCAGCCGGGTGGCGACCCCCAGACACAGGGCCACGCCGAGCACTGAAAGGGCCCAGCCGTGGGCCAGGACCAGGCCGAGGGCCAGGTGGGAGGTCGAGGGTATGACCGGCACGTAGCCGGTCCAGAGGCTGGGCTGGATGAGCTCGTGGATCCCAAACCAGAGCAGCACCAAGCCCAGGGCCACCCTCGCCACCACGGGCGCCCAGGGCTGGATCCGGTCCATCGCCTGGCCCGTCGGATGCGAGCCGGAAGCCACGGCTACGGGGGCTGGGGCCACCGGGGCCGACGGTCGCTCGGCGGCCCGGAGGGCGGCTCTAGCCATCCGGTTGCGGCGCGGCACCGTCAGCCGACCACGTGGCCGGAGGCGTCGGTCACCACCAGACCGTCGTCGCCGTAGTTGTACTCGGTGTTCTGGGCGTCGTCCCCGAAGCTGGCCTCGACGAAGTACACATGGTCGGAGGCGGGGTAGGTGTTGGTGATGGGAGCCTGGCTTCCGCCCAGGACGTTCAGGGTGAACACGATCGAGCTGCCCTCACTCTTCACCTTGTAGGAGAAGCCCGAGAGCGCCAGCCGGGCGGTCTGGCTCGGCGTCCCCGGGTAGAGCTGGTAGGTGTACGAGGCGTAGGAGGTGGAGGAGAGGAGTGGCCCGGGAGTGCCGGAGGCGGTGGGCTGAGCGCTCGGGCTGCTGCTGGGGCTGGCCCCCGGTGACGGCTGGGAGGATGGCGTGGGGGTGGTCGTGGGGGTGGTCGCGGCCGCCAGCGGCTTGCTCCCAGTGAGCGGCGCCACCCCGAGGCTGCCCGGACTGGAGTAGCCGTGCACCGCCAGGGCCGCGGCCGCCACCGCCGCCAGGGAGAGCGCGGCCGCCCCCCGTCTGCCGATCTCCTCGCCACCTATGCGCATGCTTCGATCACCTCAGATGCTCCCCGCGCCTCAGAGATTAACCAAATCCGCCCCCCCGGGTGGTCAAACCACCTCGAACAGCGGTCCTCTCAGGAGTTGACCTCCACCAGCGCCAGGTGATGGTGCTGCTGCAGGTAGGCCCGCACCGCCAGCAGCGCCGCGGCCCCCTCTCCCACCGCCGAAGCGAGCTGCTTGGTGGAGCCGGCACGAACGTCCCCGGCCGCGTAGACGCCGGGCATGGACGTGCGGTAGGCCAGATCGGTGCTGACGAACCCCCAGCGGTCAAGCTCCACCACCCCACGCAGAACCTCGGAGTTGGGGGTGAGGCCGACGAATACGAAGACCGCGGCCGGGTGCCACAGGTACTCCTCGCCGGTCTCGGAGTTCCGGGCGAGGACCTCCTCCACCCGGGTCTTTCCCCGGATCTCGGTCAGCTGGGTGGAGGTGTGGACCTCGAACCGGGGGTCCGAGGCCACCTTGTCCTGCAGGAGCCTCGAGGCGCTGAGCTGGCCCTGGTTCTGCACCAGCCGGATCCGGCGCGCGAACTTGGCCAGGAACAGGCCCTCCTCCAGGGCCGCATTGCCGCCTCCCACCACCAGGATCTCCTCGGACCCCCGGTAGAAGGGGCCGTCGCAGGTGGAGCAGAAATGCACCCCCGCGCCCAGGAGTTGGTCCTCGCCGGGGATCCCCAGCCGGCGGTAGGTGGAGCCGGTGGCGAAGAGCACGGCGTGGGCACCCAGCAGCTGCCCCCCCGCCAGCGCCACCTGGAGGTCCTCACCGGAGGGCTCGATCGTGGCCACCCGGGCCCCGGCCACCAGCTCCACCTCGTAGCGACGGGCCTGCGCCACGAAGCGCTCCATCAGTTCCGCACCGCCAACCCCGTCGGGGAACCCGGGATAGTTGTCGATGCGCTCGGTTACGCCGGCGTTGCCGCCCAGACCGCCGGAGTCTATGACCACCGCCGAGATCCCCTCCCGGGCGGCGTAGATGGAGGCGGCCAGACCGGCCGGCCCCCCGCCCACGATGACCAGGTCATAGGCCCTGCGGCTGGCCTCCACCTGGATCTTGAGCTTGCGAGCCAGCTCCTCGTCGCTGGGCTCAAGCAGATGAGAGCCGTCGGGAAAGACGATGGTGGGAATGGTCCGACCGCCCCCCTGGAGCCTCTCCACGAACTCCAGGCCCTGCGGGTCCTGGTCGATGTCAACCCACCCGTACTCGATGCGGTGGGAGCTGAGGAAGGCCTTGCTGCGCTGGCAGTCCGGGCACCAGGGAGCGCCGTAAACAGTGATCTGGTCCATCGGTGAAGTCTCTCACAGCGCGAGGCTTTCCGGCCAACCGGGACCGTACACTGGGGTCGCATGGCCAGCGAATTCGCCCCCGCGACCGAGGACCGAGAGCTCCTGGAGATGGCGGTCCTGCGGGCAGTGCGGAGCCTGTCCGAGGCCATGCCCCAGCACACCGTGGCCGCCGCCCACCACCTGGGGATGTCAGCCAGTGAGGTCCGCGCCCTCAATGTGGCGAGCAGCCACCGGGGCCTGACGGCCGGAGAGCTGGGAGCGGCACTGGGAGTCACCAGCGGGGGGATCACCGGGATCGTGGACCGGCTGGAGCGGGTCGGCCACCTGCGCCGAGAGCCGGACCGCGGGGATCGCCGGCGGGTGAAGGTCGAGGTGACCGAGGAAGCCGGACAGGTGGCTCGGGAGATGCTCTCGGGCCTCAACCGGGAGATTCGTCTTCTCCTCCAGGACCGGACCCCGGCGGAGCTCGTGCTCCTCGAGGACTTCCTGGTCCAGTTGGCGGCGGCCGTCCGCCGGGGTGCCCGGGAGCTGGCGGCCGCCCCACCGCGCTCCCGGACGCCCACGCCGACCTCCGGCCCCGCCTCCCGGCGCTGACCTCGGATTCCCTGCCCGCCCCGAGAACCGCGGAGCTCTCGACGTCCCGGGGCAACCTCCACCGCTAGCTCCCCCAGCACTCACCCGCCCGGTGAGCGTACGGTCCTGGGATCGGGCGGTCAGGAGAAGTGGCACCGCTGGAGCCGCCGGCTGCGGGTCAGAGTCACCGGGACTCGGGACGACAGTGCGGGCGCTTGACATTTACCGCATAGTTATATAACCTGGCGGTTATGTCCATTGAGGACCCGGTGAGCCGCACCTTCGCCGCGCTGGCCGACCCCACCCGGCGGTCGATCCTCGAACGGCTCGCCGGCGGCGAGTTGGGGGTCGTGGAACTCGCTCGGGGAACGGCCCTGACCCAGCCGGCCATCACCAAGCACCTCAGGGTGCTGGAGCAGGCAGGGCTGGTGAGCCGATCTCGGGCGGGGCAGCGGCGCCCTGCCCGACTCCGTACAGACGGCCTGGCCGCGGCGGATGCCTGGATGCAGCGCGCCCGGGAGGAGTGGACGGCTCGCCTGGACCGGCTCGAATCGCATCTCGCCAACTGGAACAGTCCACCTCACGCGGAGGAAGACCCCGATGCCTGATCTTCATCTCCCCGCCGATCTTCGGCAGGCGCGCTCACGCCGGGAGCTGGTTGTCCGGCGCACCCTGAGGGCCAGCCCCGAGCGCGTGTTCGCAGCATTCATCGAACCGGAGCAGCTCCAGGAGTGGTGGTGGCCGAGCGGGTTCACCGCCCCCCGAGCCGAGGTCGACCTGCGTGTGGGCGGAACCTACCGGATCTACATGACCTGGCCGGAGTTCATCCCTGAGGAGTCCCAGTTCTCCCACTACATGGGCGGCGAGTACTACGAGATCGATCGGCCCCACCGGCTGGTGATGAGCGGCCGAGCGGTCAACGAGCAGCAGGGCGAGCTCTTCGCGACCCTGATCGAGCTGACCCTGGAAGAAGTCCCTGAGGGCACGCTGCTGACCATGCGCCAGACCTACTTCGACCCGATGCCTCCGAAGGCAGCTCTCGAGGGTGCCGAGCAGGGCTGGACGGAGCAGTTGGACAAGCTGGAGCGGCTGCTGGGAGCGGCGGGGGCCGACCGGTGATCGCTTCCCAGACGCTGCGTATCCGGGGCGTCGACCTGGTGTACGACGTCCGCGGGCCGCTGCCCACGAGGGACGGAACGCCCCCCCTCCTGATGATCGGGCAGCCCATGGACGCCAGCGGCTTCGCTGCGCTGGCGTCGCACTTCCCCGACCGCACGGTGGTCACCTACGATCCCCGCGGCATCGGCCGCAGCACGCGCTCGGACGGTCGGGTGGATCACGATCCGGTGGTCCAGGCGGAGGACCTGCACCAGCTGATCGCCGAACTGGGCTCCGGCCCGGTCGAGATGTTCGCCAGCAGCGGAGGCGCCGTAACCGCCCTGGCCCTGGTGGTGGCCCATCCGGAGGACCTCCGGGTGCTGGTGGCGCATGAGCCGCCGATCCTGGGGGTGCTCCCCGACCGGGACGCCGCCGAGAGAGCGATGGGCCGGGTCCTGGCCGCCTATCAGGCGGGCGGACCAGGCGCGGGCATGGCGGCCTTCATCGCCATGACCTCGTGGCCTGGCGAATTCACTGAGGAATACTTCGCCAGGCCGCTGCCGGAGCCCGCGCAGTACGGGATGCCGGCCGAGGACTCAGGGGACCAGGACGACCCGCTACTCTCCGGGCGCTCAGCCGCCGTGACGGCCTACCTTCCTAACCTTGCCGCCCTGGAGGCCTCGCCCACCCGAATCGTCATCGCCGTGGGTGAGGAGTCGGCGGAGCTACTGACCGCGCGCTCGGCGGCCGTCATCGCCGCGCGCCTCCATCAAGTGCCGACCATCTTCCCCAGCCACCACGGCGGCTTCGTGGGCGGCGACCATCCCTTCGCCGGAAAGCCAGAGGCCTTTGCGCGGCGGCTCCGGGCCGTCCTCAGCTCGGGTGGATCGAACACGTAAGTCCTCGCCTGCCCGCTGGCCGGAGGCGCCGTTCGGGACCAGAAGCTAGCGGTCCACCAGCGGGCGGGCACCGGCTCCCACGAGCTCTGAGGCCGCAGGCGGGGCCGTCGCGGGCTCTTCCGCCACCGCCCCTCGGTGGAGAAGCCGGCGGCCCTTGAGGCCGAGCCAGCCGATCCCGCCCTCGGGCAGGGCGACCAGGAGGTCCATCACCTGGATCTCCAACCCAAGGGTGAGGGCGGGGCCGATGGCCAGGCCGGCCAGCGCCAGGCCCGCACCCCACCAGACCTGGGAGGTCCCGAACCCCCCGACCCCCTGGATGGGTAGGGCGAAGAGGAGCGTCCGCACGGCGAGCGCCAGCCACACCTGCCAGAACGTCACGTGCGCCCCCAGGGCCAGGAAGAGGCAGAGGTACTCGAGGGCGGCCAGCACCCGCGCCCCGGCAGTGGTGGCCAGAAGGCCGACCGCCACTCGCCAGCTGCTCAGCTCTCCGAGGGCGGTCTCGGCACGCGCTGCGAGCCGGCCCACAAAGCGGACGCCTTCCACCCGCCTGAGCAGGGGCTGGCGCAACCGTTCGATGAAGAGGGCAGCGATGACCAGGAGGAGCGCCACCGCCAGAGCGACGGCACCCACCCGCAGAGAGCGGGGCAGCCGGGCCCCGGCCAGGTCCGCAGACACCAGCAGGATCACCGCCAGGCTGGCGAAGTCGAAGAGTCGCGCCACCACCGCCGCCCCCGTTCCCCGGGGGATCGAGGCCCCCAACTCCCGGCGAGCGAGCCAGATGAAGGCGGCATCCCCACCCGGGCCGGGAAGTACCTGACCGGCCCCCCAGCTGGCTGCGGTCACGCCGAGGACCGCCGGGGAGGAGCCGCCACCTAGCAGCAGCCGGTAGCGGAGGGCCCGCATGGCCACGTAACCGGCGGCCAGGAGAGCCGCCAGCAGTACCAGGGGCGGCGAGACGTGCCCCAGGGCGTGCCCCACCGTCGCCAGGGAGACCTTGTGCAGGACCAGGAACAGCAGCACCACAGCCACCAGAACTCCCAGGCCCGCCCGGGACCAGGGGCGCCCGGCCCATCTGGCCAGCGCGGAGATGCGGGTGCTCATTTCATCCCCATTCTGAAGGGACCGGCGGGCAGGGGGCTGAACCGCGGCTGAGAGCCCCGACGCGACGCCTTCTCGGCGTCAGCCGCGCTCCACCGCGAAGCGCTTGGCGCCCACTGGCAGCGACGGCGGAGGTGCCTCGATCCTCGCCCGGGAGTCCACCACGTACGCCCCCTTCTCGGTCACCACCACCGGATTGCACTCCACCTCCGCCAACGCCGGATGCTCCTCGGCCAGGGCGGCCAGGGCGGCGAGCGTCCGGACCGCAGCCTCCACGTTGACCGGCGGGGCGCCGCGGAAGCCCGTGAGGAGGGGGTAGGTGCCCAGCTCCCTGAGCATCTCGCCGGCATCTGTGAGTGAGACCGGAGCCAGCCGGACCGAGGTGTCGTGGAGCAGTTCGACCGCGGTTCCGCCGGCCCCACAAGCCACCACGGTTCCGAACTGGTGATCCCGCACGGCTCCCATCAGCAGTTCGACCCCGCCCTCCAACTGGGGCTGGACCAGGAACGACTCCACCTCTATCTCCTGGTCGTGCAGCCTCTTGGCCATCTCCCGAGCGGCCTCCGCGACCTCGTCCTCGGAGCGGAGGCCGAGCCGAACCGCTCCCAGTTCAGTCTTGTGGAGGATCGCCCGCCCCGCCCCCTTCAGCACCACGGGAAAGCCCAGCTCCGAGGCTAGCCGGGCGGCACCCTCGGGGTCTGCGGCCCGTCGGGTGGGCAGGACCTGGATGCCGTACTCCTGGAGGAGGTTGTCCGTCTCCTCATTTCGGAGCCATCGGGGCCCACCACGAAGCCAGTCGGACAGCAGGGCAGCCACCCGGAGCTGCTCCGGCGCCGGGGTTCCCTCCTCGTCCGCCTCGGGCCGCTCCCGCCACCGCCTGAGGCGCAGCGCCGCGGCCAGCACCCGCGCAGGATTCTCGGGGAATGGGTACGAGGGCACCTGCACATCCCCGGAACGGAGCTGCTCGGGAACCCCCTCGCTGGTCATGAACACGGTGACCACGGGGATGCGGCGCGGCAGGGACCCAGTGGCCTCCCGGATGGCCGCGGCCACATCCTCAGCCCGGGTCACCAGGGGAGGGGTGAAGATCACCACCAGGGCGTCCACCCCCGGATCCGAGCTCACCACCTCGATCGCGCGCCGGTAGTCGTCTGCCGAGGCGCTGGCGATCATGTCGACCGGGTTCCCGGTGGCGGCCTCTGGCGGGAGGAAGCTCTGCAATTGCTCCCGGGTCGGCGGCTGCAGCTCCGCCACTGTGAGGGAGTTGGCCTCCAGGGCGTCAGAGCAGAGGATGGCTGGCCCGCCGGAGTTGGTGATGATGCCTACTCTCGGCCCCTGCGGCAGGGGCTGGGTGGCGAGCATGGAGAGCAGGTCGAAGAGGTCGGAGAGGGTTTCGGTGCGCAGTACCCCGGTGTGCTTGAAGAGAGCGTCCACGGTGGCGTCCGACGCAGCCACCAGGGAGGCGGTGTGCGAGGCGGCGGCCCGGGCCCCGGCCTTGCCCCGTCCGCTTCTGACCGCCACTATGGGCTTGCGCCGCGACACCCGGGAGGCGATCTGGGCGAACTTGCGCGGGTTGCCGAAGGATTCCAGGTACAGCGCCACCAGCTCGGTGCGGGGGTCGTTCTCCCAGTAACAGAGAAGGTCGTTACTGCTGAGGTCGGCCTTGTTGCCCACCGAAACGAAGCTGCTGAGGCCCAGCCCCAGCGTCCTGGTGCTCTCGATGATGGCAAGCCCCAAGGCGCCGCTCTGGGAGAGGAAGCCGATGGTCCCCGGCCACGGTGTGGAGGGGGCGAAGGTGGCGTTGAGCCGGACCTCCTCGGCGGTGTTGAGGACCCCCATGCAGTTGGGCCCCACCAGCCGCATCCCCGACTCTCCACAGATGCGCAGCAGCTCCCGCTGGCGCTCCTGTCCCGCCGGGCCGGCCTCCGCGAAACCGGCGGAGATCACCACCAGC
Organism: bacterium; assembly: GCA_021816695.1. GTDB lineage: Bacteria > Chloroflexota > Dormibacteria > Aeolococcales > Bog-877 > JAJYXT01. Next base: position 10,862 of record JAKAXE010000008.1, read on the forward strand.
GCCCGCACCTGCTTGTCCACACACTGGCGGGCGACGTCGTTGACAGCCTTGGCGGGAACACAGACGACGGCCATGTCCACCGGGCCTGGTATCGCGGTCACCGAGCGGTAGGCGGGCACCGACTGGACCACCGAGGCGGCGGGGTTGACCGGATACACCGGGCCCTGGAACCCGTACTGCAGCAGGTTGTGGAAAACCTCCCCGCCGATGGTGCCGCGGTCCCGGCTGGCTCCCACCACCGCGACCGAACGGGGCTCCAGGACGGCTGCGACCGCGGCCGCCGCCGCCTGGCTCTCCCGCTCCAGGAACCGCTGGATGGCCCCCTTGGTGATCTCGGTGGGGAACTCGACGGCCACCGACCCCGGTTGGGAATCGGTGTGCAGGGCGAAGCCGCTGTTGGCGAAGACCTCGATCATGGCCGCGTTCTCCGGCAGCACCGAGGCCTCGAAGACGCCGATCCCCAGCCGGTTGGCCGCCTCGGCCAGCTGGGCCAGCATGATCGAGGCCAACCCCTGCCCCTGGTATTCGTCCACCACGGTGAAGGCGACCTCGGCCCGGCCCGGAGAGGTGGCGATGCAGATGGCGTGGGCCAGCGGACGCGGAGGGTCCCCCTGAAGCGCCAGCAGCCCGAAACTCCGACTGCCGTCCACCTGGACCAAAAGATCTGAGGTGGCCTCAAGGTCGACCGCACCGGAGAAGAAGCGCGTGGCCAGCGCCCGCTCGGAGAGGCTGGCCAGCAGCTGCCGGACCAACTGCCCATCCGCTGGCGTGAGCTCGCGGAGCCGGGCCGTGGACCCGTCCCGGAGCACGACCTCGCTCGCATGGAGAAGCGCCTCGTCGACCATGCTCTAAGGTTTAGCGCAACTAATCCCTGGGCGGCGCGGGTGATTCCCACCGCTGGGCGCGGCAACTTCACCCGAGCGTGGTTCCACTCGCTCCGCTCCCCGTGGTAACACCCTGCCCCACCGGAGCCGGCGGCGGGATGATCAGCTCATGGCGGCAGGGTTGCGCTCGGCTATGCGGAAGATGGAGGGGGCTCCGGCGGTAACGGTCCGCCTTAGGCCAGTGGCCGAAGGCAGGGGCCGGGCCTGGCGGGAGATGATGGCACTGCTCCCGCAAGTGGAGCCGGTGTGGCTCTCATCCGAACAGCAGACTTGCACCGAATGCGACTCCGTGCCTGGGCTGACGACCCTGCCGCCTGATTGCTACATCGGCTGACATTCCCGGTCCCAGGGGCCCGCGCCTGGCAGCACCTGGGGGCTGAACCCGCGTGCGGTGCATGGCCATGGATCCGGCGGTACCGGAGTTGAGCAGCGCGCCCCACCGGGAGGAGTCGGCGCAAATCCAGCTTGGTCGTGCCCATGCCCACCAGGCGGCGAAGGGGGAGTCCGGCCGACCCGGGTCAGGCGACGTCCTGGGGCTCCGCTAGGTTCCCCCCCAATGCTCGGCGGACTACCGACGTCTCCCACCCCCTGATCCAGAGGGGGGCGGTTGGCCGGCCTCAGTCCTCGGTCGGCAGGTGGACGAACATGGTCTGGATGCCCACCCGACCCGGGCCGCGGAGTCTGTTGAACACCAGCCGGCCCACCCCGGCGAAGATCCCGGTCCGCAGGCCGTAGACGGTGGGGCGCATGCGCACTTGGGGGTCCATGTACACCCATCCCCCGGGCTCCACATCTATCTCCTCCCCCGCCTCGAGCTCCTTCTCCAGGACGTTGCCGTACCCGTGGAGCCAGACCACCCCGTCCCCCTCCCGGGCCTCAAAGCGGTCGACCCAGAACCCGTTGTCCCCGAAGAGGTTGTTGGAGATCCCCCGGATCCGCGTGGCGCTGTACCGGGTCGAGGCGGTGGCGGCCAGGAACTGGTGCTCGCGGACCAGGATGGCGGCTCCGCGGGGAAGCTCGAGGGGGAAAACGTGCCCCGGAGCGTCTCGGGAGAAGGCGATCTCTCCTCTCCCCCGGGCCTCGGTGAGGAAGACCTCCCGCCCGGCCACCAGCCGCCGAGCGGCTCCCCGAACCGCAGCCAGCCGGATGTCCACCTGGGGGTCCTTCCAGAGGACCACGTGGTGCTCAAAGTACAGCGGCATCGACCCATCCAGGTGGCAATGGAGCAGGGGGACCAGCTCCCCCTGGATGCTGTACTCCACCCCCGGTCCCTGCCCGCCGCGCAGGGCGGTGGGTAGCAGGTGTGGAGGGTTCAAGGCGCCTGATGGGTGACGGTCATGAGCGGAATGTACGTCCGGTGGGAAACCGGGTGCGCGCCGGGTCAGAGATGGATGGTCGGGACACCACCCGCCGTCACCGTGAAGGAGGCCCACATTCCCAGACCCTCGTGCCCTGGCACCAAGCAGGCGATCCGGTAGGAGCCCACGGCTGAGGCCACGAAGGAGAAGGTGAGGCTCCCGCCCGGGTTCAGCCCCACCGTGGGATCAGGGCTGCTGGCGCCGGGGAAAACCGGGCTGGTGCCCGTGGGCGTCACCACGACCGCGGAGTGGTTGATGGTGGCGGCGTTGCTGAAGTCCACCACCACCGTCCAGCCCACCGGCACCGAGACCGCCAGCTGGCCATTGGAGTACCCGTCGTAGCTGAGGCCGCGGTTCACACCCTTGTAGCCGGCGACCAGCTTCAGGGTGGCGGAGCGGGCGGCGGGGTCGTAGCTGAGCCACTGGTCGAGGGTGACACTGGTGGGAGTCGGGGTGGGGCTGGGCCGGACCTTGGGGGTTGGCGTGGGGGTGGGCTTGGGCGGGACGAAGAACTGGGGACTGGCGGTTATGAGCCCATCGGCGGTGACGGTCACTGAGGAGGCGACCGAGGTCTGACCGGCAACCGTCCAGGAGACGAAGGGGTTGGTCGTGGGGTTGGTCGGCTCCGCGGTGAGGGTCGCCTGCTGCCCGCAGCTGAGGGGGATGGTGGTGGTCCCGAGGTCCAGGCGCCGGGTGGTGCCTCCGACCCGCGCCTCCACCGTCCCCAGCAGCCCTGAGCTCGAGGCTGGGATCTGGACAGTGACCGAGCAACCGACTCCCTCGGAAGGCGAGTTCAGCGGGCCCCTGGCGCACCCCACCAACAGGAGGCCGCCGGCCGCAAGTACCGAGAGAGGAGCTGCGGCCAAACGGATGGGCGCACCACGAGTCACCCCCGGTAATCTCCTGGCACCATCGCCCTCAGAGTACCGGATCGGCCCATCGCCCCGGCCCTCCGACGGCTGCGCGCCGCGCCCGGCCGCGGTAGGGTATGCGCGTATGGCAGCCGTGCAGCCGGTCGTCACCCACGGCACCGGGCACTCCGCGAGCGAGGAGCGGGACCGCCCCTGGCAGGTGGTGGTCTGGAACGACCCTGTGACCCTCATGAGCTACGTGGTGGTGGTGTTCCGGCGGCTGTTCGGGTACGACCTGGAAACCGCGACCCAGCTGATGTTGAAGGTCCATGTGGAGGGCCGCGCGGTGGTCGCGACCGAGCCCCGTGAGCGCGCCGAGGTGTCAGTGGCGCAGCTCCACGCCCACGGTCTCCAGGCGACCCTGGCTCGCGACTGAGCTTGGCGGAGATCCGCCGCGAAGGCGATCTGACGGTCTTCCAGCTCGAGCCGAAGGAGCGGCAGGTACTGCTGGAGATCGTGGACCGGATCGAGCCGATGCTGGACAGCTCCCATTGGGTGTCCCCCCGCGCCTACGGGGACGAGGAGTTGGAGCGCGAGTTCCACCGCCTGGCCGGGGAGGATCTGGAACGCGCCCGTGAGGCGGACCTGGCGACCCTGAGGGAGGGACTCTCTGGCCCGTTGCCGGTCCGGCTCGGAGACCCGGAGGTCTGGGGTTGGGTTCGCGCCCTCAACTTCCTGAGGCTGGCTCTGGCGGAACAGTTGGGGATCTCCGAGGACGGCTGGGAGGAGGCGTACTCCCCCCGCCAGCACCGCCGCCCCCCCCTGGCCACCCTCCACCTGCTCAGCTGGTTGCAGGAGGAGCTCATCGACTCTCTGGCCTGATCCATCCCTCGGGTGGGTCGGTCGCCAGGCGGGAGCGGGCTGCGCCTGCGGGCGCGATAGTCATCGCGCCTGCGCGCTTGACGCCGCTGCTCCGTGGTGTCGCACCGCGGTGGGCGCGACAGCGGGGACTGTCTCGGCGGTGCCCTTGCCGGCGAGTTGCGGATCGGGGCCAGGGGTCAGCCGAGGGCCACGAGAGGCGTGCGCTGTCCCGTCCTAGGCCGAATCGCCTGACTTGAGCCAGAGCCACCACCGCTGGACGCTCGTGATGGTGAGGACCGTGCCCCGCCAGGGATCCTGGGCGAGAGCGCTGTGCACATCGGACTCGTCGTCAGCCATCACCACCAAAAGGGCGTCTCCCGCGTCCACGTCGTCGCCGATCGGGCCGCCGAGCAGGATGCGGCCCCGGTCGACCAGTGCATCCATGAACGCGGCATGCGCTCCGAAGCCCTCCTGGGCGCGACGGGGGAGCGTTGGGTCCCAGGCAGGTCCTTGGCCCAGGCGCACTAGGTAGTGGGGCACCGGACAAGGGTACCGGTGGGAGTGGCGTGGCGCGGGCCGAGGAGGAGGCGTGGTCGCAAAGTTCGGGCCAGGTCCGGCGCTCCCTCTGTGTCCCCGACCGCGTCGGGCGGACAGTGCTGCTCCCGGTGTGGGACCCCGAGGCGTGCCTTATGCCCGATCGTGGCGGGGTGCCGCCAGCCGGAACCGGAATCGTCCTGCCGAGGTCTCGCCTCGGCCAACTCCTCCCTGCGCAGACCTCCCGCGCATTCCCGGTGGTCAGGGGTGCCCCGCCAGCCCGGGACACGACCTCCGCAGAACCAGATCGCCGCTAGCTCTGGCCCTCGGCCCAGACCTCGGCCATCCAGGCCTCCAGCTCGTCCGCCCGCGAGGGAAGCGCTGCGCTGAGCACCCGGCAGCCGTCGGCGGTCACCACCACGTCGTCCTCGATCCTAACCCCGATCCCCCGCAGCTCCGCGGGCACGGTGCCGTCATGCGGTTGGAAGTAGAGTCCGGGCTCCACGGTGAGCACCATTCCCTCCACCAGTGGGCCCTTGGGATAGAGCTCCTGGGCGGCGTGGGCGCAGTCGTGGACATCCAGGCCCAGCATGTGGCTGACTCCGTGCAGGGTGTATCGCTGGTGCAGCTGGCTGTCGGGAGCCAGCGCCTGTTCGGCGCTCACCGGTAGGATCCCCAGCTCCTCCAGTCCCCGCGCCAAAACCTGCTGCGCCGCCCGGTTGGGGGCCTGGAAGTCGTTCCCCGGACGCATCTCCGCGAAGCCGGCCTGCTGGGCGGCCCACACCAGCTCGTACACCCGGCGCTGCTCCCTGGTGAAGCGGCCGTTGATGGGCAGGGTGCGAGTCACGTCAGCGGTGTAGAAGCGCTCGGTCTCCACCCCGGCGTCCAGAAGAAGCAGTTCGCCCGGACGCAGCTTCCCGGTGTTGTGGCTCCAATGGAGGATGGTGGCGTGCGCTCCGGCGGCGGCGATGGTGGGGTACCCCGTGTCATAACCTCCGGTGCGCGCCCGGCGGAAGAACACTGCCTCGACGTCCCTCTCAGATCGGCTCGCGGGCAGCTCGCGGACCACATCACGAAAAGCGGCCACTGTGAGGTCCACGGCTTCCTGCAGGAGGTCGACCTCCAACCTGTCCTTGAGGAGCCGCATCTCCGAGAGCCGCGCCTGGAAGTCCTCGTCCGGCCCTGCGATGTCCGCCGCCAGCCGGTCGACGCTGGGATCCAGCCCCCGCAGCACCGCCCCCCGATCGTGGGCGGCGAGGACCCGAGGCAGCTCGGCAAGCGCCCGCGCCTCGAGGCCAAACCTCGACGCCGTCGCCCTCAGGCCGCGCCGGGGCCCGACCCAGAAGACACCCTTGGCCCTATCCGTGAAAAATTCCGACCGTGTGAAGTCGGCCTCGGGTTCGCAGTAGAGGCGGGCCGAATGGCCGCCTCCCTCCTGCGGCTCCAGCACCAGGACCTCATCCGGTTCCCCCTCCCCGACCAGGTACAGGAAGTCAGTTCCAGGGCGGAAGCGGTATTCGGTGTCATTGGAGCGGACCCGACCCACTCCGCTGGGGACGACCAAGAGCTGGCCCGGGAACATCTGCGAGATCCGGCGGCGGCGCTCCTGATAGAGCTCCAGCCCACTGATGGGGCTCACCGCCTCAGCTGGAAGCGCCTCCCACCCCTGGGTCATGAACTCCAGCAGGGCGGAGGGGGGAATCCGGTCGTAGTTGGTGCGTGCGCCCTCGCTCTCCGCGGCGCCCTGCTCCTCCCCCGGCTCGCTCACACGACGATCTTAACCGCCCCGGTCTCACCCGTACTCGGAGCTGGAATCGGCGGCTCAGGCCACCCGCAGCGGCGGTGCCACTCGAGGTCGAGCAACTCGGCCAGCCGGGTGTGGACCAGGGGCCCCAGGCGACGGGAGCGAGCAGCGCCCTGGTCCCCGAGGCGCATTGCCTCCTCGTAGGCCCAGGCATCGAAGATCGCCGCCAAGAGCAGGAGGCCCGGGGCCATGAGGGGATGCGCCCAGAACCGCCGCCGGGACATCGCGACACCCACCAAGCACCCCTCCCGCGCCGGACCCGGCCCCTTCCAACCCAGGTCGGCTCGCCGTATGGGCAGCCCGGCGGCGAGATGAGCGCGCGCCCGGTCCAGCGAGGCGTCGTCCAGGGCACGCAGGCCCTGGAGCAGGTGGCGATCGTGTGCTCTCAGCACAGGTGGCGCAGCGGGCATAGAGGCCTCACCGAAAGGCGCTTCTTGTGGCTCTTGGGCCAGTTTAGACCCGCCCGCGGAGAGAGGCGTGGGGATGGAAGGCGGCCCGGCCGGTAACCTTGTGGGCCGTGCGCAGTGTCGAGACGTTTGAGGTGCAGGCGGTGACGCCGGCGGCCGGAGATCCCGGCCGTGCAGAGGCGATGCCCAAGGTGGCCTACTTCTCGCCCGAGTTCGGGGTGAGCGAAGACCTCCCCCAGTACTCGGGGGGCTTGGGGGTGCTGGCGGGTGACTACCTCAAGGTCGCCGCGGCCGAGGGGCGTCCCCTCGTGGGGGTCGGCCTCTTCTACCACCTGGGGTACTTCCACCAGCGGCTCGGCCGAGAGGGCTGGCAGGAGGAGGTGTATGAGGAGCTCGACCCCGCTGGGCGCGGGCTGGAGCCGGTCCCGGGCCCCGGGATCGAGGTGGAGATGGGCAACCTCTCCGTACAAGCCCTGGTCTGGCGGCAATGGGTGGGAAGAGTCCCGCTTTACCTCCTGGACACCACCGGGGCGGGTAACTCCGAAGAGGCACGCCAGATCACCGACCGCCTCTACGGAGGCGACGTCGAGCACCGTCTCCTGCAAGAGATACTGCTGGGCGTCGGCGGGGTCCGGGCACTCCGGGCCGCTGGTGAGGAGCCGACCCTCTTCCACAGCAATGAGGGGCACGCCGGCTTTCTGGTCCTGGAGCGGCTGCGGGAGCTGGTCCAGGACCGAGGTCTGGGCTTCGACGAGGCCGTTGAGCTGGTTCGGGCAGGGACGGTCTTCACCACCCACACCCCGGTCCCGGCTGGCATCGACCACTTCCCACGGGAGTTGATGGAACGGTACCTCGGCGGGTTCTGCGCCGACCTGGGAATCCCCCTGGACCGGCTGATGGCCCTCGGGCACCTCCCCGGTGAGGAGCCGGGGGCGCCGTTCAACATGGCGGTCTTCGGCCTGAGGATGTCCGGAAGGGCAAACGCGGTCTCCGAACTCCATCGAAAGGTCAGCCAGGAGATGTTCCGCCAGCTGTGGCCGGGGCTGGGCGCGAGCGAAATCCCCATCGCCGCGGTCACCAACGGCGTGGACGTGCGCTCCTGGGCCTCGCCGGAGGCGGCCGCCCTGCTGGACAGCCGGCTCGGGCCAAGCTGGGACCGGGCGGGCGAGGCGGACTTCTCCGAGCTCCTCTCGGTGCCCGGAGCCGAGCTCTGGGAGATGCGCCGGCCGGGTCGCCAAAGGCTGATCAGTGCAGTTCGGGAGAGGTTGCGCCACTCCCTGCGCAGGCAGGGTGTTCCGGATTCCGAGCTGGAGTGGACCGACCGGGCGCTGGACGAGGACGCCATCCTGGTCGGGTTCGCCCGCCGGGTGGCGACCTACAAGCGGGGAAACCTGCTTTTCACCCAGCCCGAGCGGCTGCGGCGGCTGCTGCTCGATCCCCAGCGCCCGCTGCAGCTGGTGTTCGCCGGCAAGGCGCACCCCAAGGACGAGGAGGGCAAGCGCATCATCCAGCAGCTGGCCCAAGCCGCGGGGGATCTTGAACTGCGCTCCCGCCTGGTCTTCCTCGAGGACTACGACCTGGCTCTGGCCCGGCTGATGTACCAGGGAGCCGACGTGTGGCTCAACACGCCAAGGCGCCCCATGGAGGCCTGCGGCACCAGCGGGCAGAAGGCTGCCGTGAGCGGCGCCATCAACCTGTCCATCCTGGACGGCTGGTGGGACGAGGGATACCAGGAGGGCAACGGGTTCGCCATCCCCTCGTTCGAGGACCAAACGGATCTAGCGACCAGGGATCAGCTGGAGGCCGAGGCGCTGTTCCAGCTTCTCGAGGACGAGGTGCTCGCAGCCTTCTACGACCGGGGGCCCGACGGGCGGCCGGAGAGATGGCTGGAGATCCTGCGGCGGTCAATGGCCACGGTGACACCCCTGGCGCTGGGATCGCGGATGCTCGAGGATTACGTGCGCCGCCTCTATCTGCCCGCGGCCACCTCCAGGGGGCTTTTGGAAGCGGGCGACGGGCGTGGCGCGCTGGCTCTGGCCGGGTTCCGGGCCCAGGTCCGCCGCAACTTCAGGAACGTCCGCCTGGCCGCTCGCAGCCGCCCAGCCGTCCCCGGAGGCGACCGGCTGGTGGAGGTCGTGGCAGAGCTCGGGGAACTTCGCCCACACCAGGTCGAGGTCCAGCTGCTGCACGGGCCGGTCACCGAGGACGGGCAGCTGGCGCCGGCCGCGGTGGAGACCATGCTCCTCGACCAGACCGCCTCCAACGGCCGCGCTCACTACCGGGCCCGGCTCTCCCCGATGGCGGCCGGACGGTACGGGTTCGCCGTCCGGGCCCTGGCCGCTCCGCCGCTCCCGGAGCCGGTTGCACCCGACTCGCCGGTGGTCATGGCGGAGCCTCTGCGCCTGCGTCGATGAGCCCGCCCCCCGCCCGGCGACTCCCACTCCGCCCCCTCTGGCCGGAGTCTCCGGCCGAGCCGCCTGGGCGTGACCGGGTGGAGCTCTACACCCGGACCTTCCTGACCGTGCTGCGCTCCTCTGGCGAGGTGCGCGCCCGGGTCCTGGAACGGGCCCACCTGGAGATGGGGTCGTCGCTCCACCCGCTGGCGGAGTCGGACCAGATCGACACCGGGGCCCTCCTCTATTCGCTGCAGCGGCTGCCGCCAGTGGTGCCCCACCTCGAGCGGGTGGTGATGGGACAGTCTCCCTCGGAGATGGTGGGCGGGGGAGGTTGGGTCCCGATGACCGCTCCGGGACGCAGGCGGAGGTGGTGGTGGAGCCAGGAGAGCCGGACCCTGGCAGCGGCCCTGGCGAGCAGCTCAGACCTCGACGACCTTGTGCCGATGCTGGTCGCGGTCCAGATCGAGTGGAACAAGGCTCACCGGCGGCTTCGCCGGGTAACCGGCGACCTTATGCGGGTGGCCCGGTCCCGCCTGGGGATAGGCGCTGACGACTGGGGCCGGTTGGAGGCCCTCTTCCGCGAGCGGATGCCGGAGTTCCTCGGCGAGGTCCGCCGCCGCCCGATGGATCTGCGTCTCAGGCTGGTCGGTGGGACGCAGGTCGGCTACGCTCGGGCGACGCGGGAGTGGTGGGGCCCGGTCGGCGAGGTCCTCACCCGGGAGGGGCTGCGCCAGCGGCCCCTGGTATTCGTGAGCAGCAACGCCCACTCCTTGGTCAACCTCCTGTCCGGTGTCGCCCGGCGCCATGAGAAGGAGATCCTGGCCTGGGCTGCGGGCTCTCCGGACCACGAGCTGCGCGGACTGCTCGCGGAGAGCCGCTCGACCGGCTCCCAGATCTCCCGGGACAACCTGCTGTACTTCGCCGCTCGGATGTGGTTCGCGGCGCACCCGGAAGCCCGGGCCCGAAGGGCCGCGGAGGAGCGACTGGAGGGGATCTTCCACGTGGAGGCCAGGTCCGGCACCGCGGTCGCCGCCCAGGTCATGGTTCTGGACCGGCTCTCCTGGGAGCACCTCGACCCGCGCCTGGGGCTGGGGGCATCTCATGCGCCCGCGCTCGGTCGCGCTCCCCACGTGATCCTCAACATCCAGTACCCGCTGGGGCTGGGCGCGTACCACACCCTCCGCCAGATCCTGGAGGCCACCGATCGGGTGGAGGGGGTATACGTCCTAGGCAAGGCCGCCACCCTGAACGCCGACGTCGGCGACGTCATGATCCCCGACGTGGTTCACGATGAGCACAGCTCCAACACCTACTGGGTGGACAATTGCTTCTCCTTCGGAACCGTCGCCCCGTATGTCACCTCGCGCTCGGTGCTGGACCGCCAGCGGGCGGTCTCGGTGCGCAGCACCTTCCTGCAGAACCGCGCCTATCTGGACTTCTACTACCGCAACGCCTACACCGTGGTGGAGATGGAGAGCGGACCCTACCTGGGGGCGGTGTACGAGGCCGGGGACAGCTCTCGCTACCCCACCGGCGAGCAGGTGGACCTGACCCGCCCGGCGATGGACGTCGGCATCATCCACTACGCCTCGGACACCCCCTACACCCAGGCGAGGACCCTAGGCGCCAGGGGGCTCCGGTTCGAAGGGATGGAGGCGACCTACGCGGGAGCGCTGGCGATCGCGCACCGCGTGCTGCAGCGGGCGGAGGTGCTTTGAGATGGCCAACTTGAGCAGTGAGCGCTGCCAGCCAGGGGCCCTGGCAGTCGCCGGGGAGGAGGCCGCTGAGCTGCTGACAGGCCTCAGCCCCGATTGGCGGTCAGAGGAGGGGCGGCTGCGGCGAGAGTACCGGCTCCGAGGGTTCGGGGAACCGGTGGCGCTGGCGGTCCGGATCGCTCTGCTGGCGGAACGGGAGGACCATCACCCCGAGCTGCGGCTGGGGTACGGCCACCTGGAGGTGGAGCTCACCACGCACTCCGCCGGGGGACTCACTCGCAACGACTTCATCCTCGCGGCCAAGATCGACCAGCTGGGCTGAGGGCGTCCCGCACCCTCATCCCACCTCGTCGTCGGCCTCGGGGGTGCTGGATCCCAGCAGCCTCGCCCTCCCCTCGTCGGGGGCGAACACCAGGCCGCAATCCGGGCACTGCAGCTCGAGGTCGGCCTCCACCCCGGTGGGGGCCAGCAGCGTGACACCGCATCCCGGGCAGGTCAGCTCCTCCTCCAGGGGCACGGGGGACTGGCGCCGCAGGGCCCGCTCCGCCGCGGCCAGGTCCACCGCCACCGCTCCGCACATGGCGCAGGAAAAGGTCGCCACCTCCGTCTCATGTCGGAGGCAGTGGCCGGCCGAATCGACCAGCACCCTGCCGCCCAGCAATTCGAAGGCACCCCCAGGACAGGAGTTGGGGCAGACGAGGTGGCGTGCCCCAGCCATCCCCGTCAGCCCTCCCCAGAGCTGAACTCGGGCCGGTGCCAGCCCTGGGGACCCTCTCCGGCCGCCAGGATCTCCTCGTACATCTCGTCGAGGTCCTCGGCCCCCTCGAGTTCGGCCACCCGGGCCCGCAGCCGGGCCGCGCCAGCGCAGCCCTTGATGGCCCACACCACGAATTTGCGCGCCAGCCGCACTCCGCGCCGCTCCCCGTGGAACTCCACCATCCGGTTCCAGTGCTCTCGGGCCAGGGTGAGCCGCTCCTGAAAGGTGGGCTCGGCCCCCGGGTCTCCCTGGCGGAGCTGGGCAACGGTCTGCCGCAGCAGGTGCCAGTCCCCCATCATCCCCCGGGCGATCACCACCCCGTCCACCACCCCAGCGCGGATCCGGCGCTCCACCTCACGGGGGTCGCGAACGTCCCCGGAACCGAGTACTGGGATGGCCTGCACCGCCTCCTTGACGCGGGCTATCTGCTCCCAGTCGGCGAATCCGGTGTATCGCTGGCAGCGGGTGCGACCATGAACCGTGACCCCAGCCACCCCCACAGACTCCAGCACCCGCGCCAGCTCCGGAGCGTTGATGGTGTCGTGATCCCACCCCAGGCGCATCTTGGCGGTCACCGGGACCGGCACCGCCGAGACCATCGCCCCCAACACCTCCGCGGTGCGATCGATCTCGCGCGCCAGAGCCGCTCCGGAGCCGAGACGCACCACCTTGGGGACGGGGCAGCCGAGGTTCACGTCCACGATGTCGGCCCCCATGGCGACGCAGATCTGAGCGGCATCCGCCATCATCTTGGGGTCGTTGCCCACCAGCTGCGCAGCCACCGGGTGCTCGTCCGGGGCCAGGTCCAGGACCCGCTCCAGACTGTTCTCCGGCGCACGCACCAGGGCGGCGGCTGCGGTCATCTCGCTGCAGGTGAGGCCAGCCCCCAGCTCCCGAGCCATGGACCGGAAGGGACGATCGGTGATCCCAGCCATGGGGGCGATGAAGATCGGATTGGCAAGCTCCACGGAGCCGATGCGGAGGGAGCTGGCGCTGAGCGTGGCGGGCAAGACACACCGTCCTTGGGGTTGACTCTCTCCGGTCAGTATCTCCCACCCGCGACCCGGCTATAGTCCGGCTTGGCCGGACCGGCCCGATCTGAGGAGGGATCTTGGTGCTGCTGGCGCTGGACGCGGGCAACTCCAACCTTACGGTGGGGGTATTCGAGGAAAACCGGCTCCTCGCCCACGGGCGTTTCGCCACCCACCGGGATGCCACCCCGGACGAGCTCGGAGGTCAGCTCCTGCAGCTGCTTGCCCACCGGGGCATCGCGCCTGAATTCCGCCAAGTGGCGATCAGCTGCGTGGTCCCTCCCCTGAACCAACCTCTGCGGGAGGCCAGCCGGGAGTACTTCCACCGCGAGCCGCTCCTGATCGGGCCCGGGACCGTCACCGGGATGCGGGTCAAATACGACCCGCCGCGCGACGTGGGCGCAGATCGGATTGCCACCGCCGTGGGGGTGCGCCACCGCTACGGGGCCCCGGCGATCATGGTCAGCTTTGGCACGGCGACGGTGTTCGATGCCATCGACCAAGGTGGGGACTATCTGGGCGGGGCGATCGCACCGGGTTTGCAGATGTCGGTGGATGCGCTGTTCGCGCGGGCCGCCAGGCTCCCTCGGGTCGACCTGGTGGCTCCGGAACGGGTCCTGGGAACCAACACCGTCTCATCCATGCAGGCGGGGATCATGTTCGGGGCCGCAGCCCAGGCGGAGGGGCTGCTGCGCCGGATCCGGGCGGAGCTGGGAATGCCGGCACAGGTCGTCGCCACCGGGGGACTCGCCGAGCTGGTGGCGCCCATGGTGGACGGCGTCGACGTGATCGACCCCTTGGTGCTCCTGGAAGGCCTGCGGGTGCTGGCGGAGCTCAATCCCCAGTAGGGCAAAAAAAAGGGCGCCCCCCGAAAGGGACGCCCCGAGAGGGGGGGGCGACATGAATCCGGGGACCTGCCCCGGGGCACGCGGTTAGCCTAACACCACCCACCTCCTGGAGCAAATTGCGAACTGGTGAAGGTCTCGCTACAGACTCGTGCGATCGGCGTCACTTGAGACGGCGTCACCCCGTTCCGGAACTGATCCCAGCGAGCACGGGCGGGCAAGAGCGGATCTGCCGCCCTAGACTGCCGGCCAGCCCTACCGCTTCTGGGCGAGCAGCGAGTAGCTGAGGGGCAGCCGGGGCCAACCGGGGGGCAGCCTCCAGACACCCGGCTCAGCGGCGACCAGCTGGGGGAAGCGGGCAAAGAAGATCTCGCTGCGTTCGCGGAGAAGGCGAATCTCCAGCCCTGCCTGCGCCAAGCAGCTCACCACCTCCCCGAGAGGGTGGACCATCTCATGGGTCCGATTGCTCTTGGTGACTGCATCCGGGACCGCGTAGTCCCCCGGTTCATCCCACGAGGTGGCCTCAGGGTCGACGTAGTCCAACTCGAAGTTCGGCGTCTCCCCCATGCAATCGATGAGCGGATGGGACTCCACCAGATAGAGCAGCCCACCCGGTCGCAGCAGATGGTTCACGACCTCGGCCCAGGAGCTCAGGTCGGGCAGCCAGGGGAGCGCCCCCTTCCCGGTATAGACGATGTCGAACTGCCGCTTCAGGGCGGAGGGAGCGTCCGCCACGCTGGACAAGGTGAACTGGGCTGTGACGCCGTCCTCCTCGGCCAACCGGCGGGCGGCGGCAACCGCCCCCGGAGAGTAGTCGATGCCTGTGACCCGGGCTCCGAGCCGGGCCCAGGAGATGCTGTCCAGCCCGACGTGACATTGCAGGTGGAGGAGCTCCTTGCCCTCAACCTCGCCCAGCTCCTCCAGCTCGTACGGGAAGAGCGAGCTGCGACCGGCTTGGAATGAGGGCAGGTCGTAGAAATCGGAGCCCAGATGGAGCTCGACCCGCTCCTCCCACCAGGCGAGGTTATCTCGATCCCAGCTCTCGTCGACCATGACCGGCCATGCTACCCGGGCCTAGAGGGCCCCGCTTTGGCGCCACGGCGGGTGAAGTCCAGCCTGAGGGGAGAGCGAGGCCCGGCCCCACCCACGCAGCCCTCCGGCCGGACCGCGACCCGGGGTCGATCGCCGCCCGGCACCAAGGCTCGACTTGTCACTTGGGCACTAGTCGGGTAGACTTCCCATCCCGGCCCACGCCTCATGAAGACCTCGAAGGCGGGCCACAGACGCCGGCTGCGGCCGGCAGGGAGCCAGTACAAAGATGCAGGACAAGCCAGTTCCCCTAACTCCCGACGGCCTGCGCCGCCTGCAGGAGGAGCTCGAGCACCTGGTCAGCCAGCGCCGCCCCGAGATCGCCCAGCGGATCAAGCACGCCAAGGAGTTCGGCGACCTGAGTGAGAACGCCGAATACGAGGATGCCAAGAACGAGCAGGGCTTCGTCGAGGGCCGGATCCTGACCCTGGAGCAGATGATCCGCAACGCCAGCCTGATCGGCGAGGCAGCCGCGGACGGTTCGGTCCGACTCGGTTCCACAGTGACCGTCCAGGACGAGTTCGGCACCAGCAGCTACACGATCGTCGGGCCTGCGGAGGCAGACGCGGCCTCCGGCAGGATCTCCCTGGAGTCGCCGGTGGGCAAGGCCCTCATCGGCCGCGAACCGGGAGAGGAGGTGGAGGTGGAGACTCCCGGCGGCGCCCGGCGGGTGCGGATCCTAGAGCTGGCGTGACCGAGGAGCCACCGGCCGCGGGTGGCTCCCTGGCCCAGATCCTGGAGGAGCGCAGGCGCAAGGCCGCCCTCCTGACAGCGTCCGGCGTGCGGCCATGGGGCGTCGACTTCACCCCCGACCACAGCTGCAAGGAGGCGGCCGAAATGGCGCCGTCCGAGGAGGGAGTCAAGGGAGCGCGGGTCGCGGTGGCGGGCCGGATCCTCCGCCTCAGGCCCAGCGGTGGGATCACCTTCGCCGACATCTTCGACGCCAGCGGGCGGCTGCAGCTGCTGGCCTCGGCCGATGGGGCCGATCCGAAGCTGGTGCAGCGGCTGGAGGAGATGGACCTGGGCGACATAGTCGGCGCCCAGGGCGTGCTTATCAGAACCAGACGCGGTGAGCCATCCCTGGAGCTGTCGGGCCTCTTACTGCTGGCCAAAGCGCTCCGACCGCCGGCGGGCAAGCACACCGGGGTGGTGGACACCGAGCTTCGCTACCGCCGCCGCTACCTGGACCTGCTCACCACCCCAGAGCACCGGGTCGCCTTCCGGCAGCGATCCGCGGTGATCGGAGCACTGCGCCGGACCCTGGACGAGCGGGGGTTCCTGGAAGTGGAGACCCCCGTCCTCCAGCCCATCCCTGGAGGTGGGGAGGCCCGCCCCTTCAGCACCCACCACAACTCCCTTGGGATAGACCTCTACCTGCGCATCGCCCTGGAGCTGTATTTGAAGCGGCTGCTGGTGGCGGGCTTCGAGCGCGTGTACGAGGTGGGGCGCGTCTTCCGCAACGAGGGGCTCTCCCCGCGCCACAATCCCGAGTTCACCCTCCTGGAGGCCTATCAGGCCTACGCGGACCGAGCCTCGATGATGGCCCTCTGCGAAGGCCTGGTGGCTGGCGCGGCAGCGGCAGCAGCTGCCGCCGGACCGCTCTCTGAGTCCGCCCGGGACCTCAACCCCCCGTTTCCCCGCAGAACCATGGTTGACCTGGTCGGCGCCCGGCTGGGAGTGGACCCGCTCTCGCTCTGGGCCGAGCCCGGCGAACTGGCCGCGACGGCTCGGGCAGCCGGTGCGACCGGGCCCCTCCCGGACACATCGGGTGAGCTGCTCTTCGCGCTCTACGAGCAGTTGGTGGAACCCACTATAGAGGCCCCGACGTTCGTCACCGACTACCCGGTCGAGGTCTCCCCGCTGGCCCGCCGCTCCGCCGATCCGCGCTTCTGCGAGCGGTTCGAACTGGTGGTCCGAGGGCGTGAGCTGGCCAACGCCTTCTCCGAGCTCAACGACCCGGTGGAGCAGCGACGCCGCTTCGAGGACCAGGCCCGGCGCCGAGCTCTCGGCAACCTCGAGGTGCCGCCGTTCGACGAGGACTTTGTCGAGGCGCTGGAGCATGGCATGCCCCCTGCCGGGGGGATCGGGCTCGGGGTGGACCGGCTGGTGATGCTCCTGGTGGGGGCGCCCAGCATCCGCGACGTGGTCCTCTTCCCCACGCTGCGCCCGGAGTAGCCGGGTGGGCTGAGCCCACCCCGGTTGCGTAACCTAGAACCCGTGCTGGCCCTCAGCTATATCCGTGACCATCCCGACCTGGTCCGGGAAGGAGCACGTCTCAAGGGTGAGGATGCCCCGGTGGACGAGGTCCTGCGGCTGGATCGCGAGCATCGATCTGCCCTGACCCAGGTGGAGACCCTGCGGGCCGAGCTCGGCCAGCGTTCCGCAGACCTCGGACGGCGAGCCCGGGAGGAGCCGTCGGGCGCCGCGGAGGAGCGCTCCGAGCTGGCGGAGCTGAAGCGCCGGATTGGGGAGCTGGACGCCCAGCGCCGGGAGGTTTGGGAGGAGCTGCAGCGGCTTCTCCTGGCGATCCCCAACCCACCCCACCCCTCGGTCCCCTTCGGCGTCGGGGACGAGGACAACCAGGTGGTGCGCACCTGGGGGGAGACGCCCACGTTCGACTTCGAGCCGCTGACCCACTACGACCTCGGGGAGCGGCTGGGCATCTTCGACTTCGAGCGGGCGGTGAAGGTGGCGGGCAGCCGGTTCGCGCTGCTCAAGGGGCCCGGGGCCAGGTTGGAGCGCGCCCTCACCTGGCTGATGCTCGACCTGGCCGCCGGCGATCACGGCTACGAGGAGGTTTCGCCCCCCTACATGGTGAGCCGGGAATGCATGGTGGGTACCGCCAACCTTCCCAAGTTTGAGGACGAGGCCTTCCACGTGGCAGAGGGCGACCGCTTTCTGATCCCCACCGCCGAGGTCCCGGTGACCAACCTCTACCGGGAGGAGGTGCTGGACGCCGACCGGCTTCCCATCCGGCACGTGGCCTGGACGCCCTGCTGGCGGAGTGAGGCCGGGGCTCCGGGGAAGGACACGAGGGGGTACATCCGCCTGCACCAGTTCAGCAAGGTGGAGCTGGTCAAGTTCGTGCGGCCTGAGGATTCCCTGGACGAGCTGGAGTCCCTGGTGCGCGACGCGGAGTCGGTTCTCCAGGCGCTCGGCATCCACTACCGGGTGCGGCTGATGTGCTCGGGGGACATGGGCTTCGCCCAGTGGAAGAAGTACGACATCGACGCCTACGCTCCCGGGCTGGGCCGCTACCTCGAAGTCTCGTCATGCTCCGCCTTCGGGGACTTCCAGGCCCGGCGGGCCAACATTCGCTTCAGGCCTCCCGGGGGGAAGCCCGAGTTCGTGCACACCCTCAACGGGAGCGCCCTTGCCCTGCCTCGCACCTTCGACTGTCTGGTTGAGACCTACCAGACGAAGGGGGGCGGGATCCGCGTGCCCGAGGCGCTCCGTGGCTACCTGGGCGGCATTGAGGAGATTGGCCCCCCGGAGTCTTGACAGCAGTCTCTCGAAGCATTACTCTCGAAACTCCACTCGCCAATAGGAGTGCCCGAGTTGCCCTGGTCCCTCCGCCTCCCCGGAATCCTCAGAGAACGACGGTTTCTGATCTTCGCCGGCGGCCAGGGGGTGTCGGCCATCGGGGACGGGGTCTACCTCGTGGCCCTGGCCTGGACCTCGCTGCAGCTCACCCGCTCCCCGGTCTACCTGGGGCTGCTGCTGACCACCTCGGCCCTCCCGAGGGCGATCCTCATGCTCGCCGGCGGGGTGGTGGTCGACCGCCTCGGCCCGCGACGGGTGATCCTGGGAAGCGACCTGAGCCGGGCGCTGCTCATCAGTGGGGTCGCGGCGGTGGTCCTCCTGGGCCATCTGTCAGTCCTGCTGCTCTTCCTGATCGCCGCCATCTTCGGTGTCTTCGACGCCCTCTTCTACCCCGCGACGATGACCCTGGTGCCGGCGCTGGTCAGCCCCGAGCGGCTGTCCGCCGCCAATGGCGTTTGGCAGCTGGCGGTGGAGGGGACCATGATCATCGGCCCGCCGCTGGGTGGGCTGGTGATCGGGCTGGCCGGGCCGGGGCCGGCGTTCCTCGTGGACGGGGGGAGCTTCCTGGTGGCGTTCGCCGCGCTCCTGGTGGTCCGGGCCACTACCGCGCCCGGTCCTACGTCCCAGCCCAGGGAGAGCGGTTGGGCCTCCCTGACGGCAGGGGTGCGCACCAGCCTTGCCAACCCCCTTCTGCGGGCACTCATGCCGCTCACGGCGGTGCTGAACCTGGCGGCGGGCGGGCCGCTCAATGTGGGAATCCCGCTGCTCGCGCGCGCCCACGGCTGGGGACCTGCGGGATATGGCCTCATCGAAGGGGGCCTGGGAGCTGGGATTCTGGTGGGCGGGGCAGCTATGGGAGCCGGCCTCCGATTGCCGCGGCCTGGGCTCAGTGTGCTCGGGATGGCCGCGGCCCTCGGGGTGCTGACGGTCCTCCTGGGGAGCGCGCCGATGCTGCTGCTGGCGATGTTGCTGGCCCTGGTGATGGGGAGCCTCATCAGCGCGACCAACGTGGCGGTGGTGTCCCTGGTGCAGCAGAAGACCCCTGCCGAGGTGCTGGGACGGGTTATGAGCGTCCTTATGTTCTCCAGCATGAGCCTGACCCCCATCGCCTACGCCGTCTCTGGAGGGGTAGCGCGAGGGATCGGAGTCTCTGGACTCTTCGCCGCTGGAGGGGTGCTGGTGGTGATCACCGCCGGTGCCGGTTTCCGAGCCCGGGCGGTGCGCGAGTTTGGAGTGGCCGAGCCCTCTCCGGCCTGAGCCAGCGCCCGGTCCAACGTTGCGTGGCCCACCGTGCTCGGTGGGATCATGAGGGTGGGCGCCACCCGGAGGGATGGCAGAGTGGTTGATTGCGGCGGTCTTGAAAACCGCTGAGGCGGCAACGCTTCCGGGGGTTCGAATCCCTCTCCCTCCGCCAGTTTGATCTCAAATGGGCCACTGCCGAGGCCGCCACAGCCCGGCCGCCTGGCCTTGTAAAGTGGCCCCGTACAGCAAAAGGTTCGCTAGCCGCCTCGGGCGATCTCGTCGAGGATGTCGGCGGCGGACCTGTGCATTGGCTCTGTCGAGTGGGAGTACAGGTCCAGGGTGATCGCCACCGTCGAGTGGCCGAGCATGTCGGCCGCGACCTTCGGGTGCACCCCGCGGCTGAGCATGAGGGTCGCGGCAGTGTGTCGGAGATCATGGAAGCGAATCCGAGGAAGGTCGGCTTGGGTCAGGAGCCGGCGGAAGTGACGGAGCAATTCAGACGGGTCGAGCGGCCCTCCAGATTCGGTCGTGAACACGAGGTCTGGGTCTTGCCACTTGGGCCCGGCTAAGAGCCGCTCACTCACCTGCTCGGTACGGCGCTGCTGCAGGGCCGCGACAGCCAAGTCCCCAAGCATGATTCGCCGCTGAGATCGCGCCGTCTTCGGCGCCTCTCGGACCATCCCTCCGCTACTCCTTGATCGCTGAAGGGTCCCGGTGACCTGCAATGCCCTCCGGTCGAGGTCAAGGTCCCCCCATCGCAGTGCGAGCAGCTCGCCCTGGCGCATTCCAGTCGTGACGGCCAGCAGCCACAGGGCGGCGAGACGGTCCTCTGAGGTGATCGTGAGAAGCTGCCGAACTTGGATGTCGTTTAGAGTCGCCATGTCGTGGTGGGCCATCCGTGGAGCATCGACGAGGTCGGCCACGTTCCGCGACACCATCTCCAGCCTCAGGGCTTGGCCCAGCGCCCGGTGGATGACCATATGCACGTGGTGGACCGTCGTTGGGGAGAGGTTGGTGCCCAAGAGCTTTGAGTAGAGCGACTGCAAATCTCGCGGCTGGAGGGCCTTGAGAGCCTTCTTCCCCAAGGTTGGCTGTAGGTGGACTCTGACCAACTGCTCGTACCGCACCCAGGTCCGCTCCCGGACCTGGGGCTTGGCCATCTCGAGCCACTCGTCAAGGAAGTGAGCCACGGTCTCTCTCCCTGACGGGATCGGCACCCCCTCGTGTCGCGAGTGCAGGGCCGTGTTGAGCTTCTCAGCCGCCTCGTGCCTGGAGTGTGCATAGAAAACTTGCCGGCGTCCGTTGGGTAGGGTGATCGCCGCGGCCCACAGCTTGTCATTGTGGCGGTATACCGAGCCCTCACCGTGACCTCGCCGGGTCACTGGGGGATGGTCCCTTCTGCATGACCAACAGGCATCCTCTTGAAGCTCCTGAGCCCGAATGGATAGCTTCGAACTGGAGGTGCCACGAGAGACTCCGGATGGGGCATAACGTACGTGGTCCCCCCGGACGCCGAGTGGACTTCGACGGGACTCCCAACCACCCACCCATCGCCACCCGGATTTCGGCGCAACGGGGCAGCGCGAAGGTCGAACCGTATTCGGTCAACTGCCCCTCCACCACCGGCTGGGCGCACTTCCAAGACTCGGGAGACCGAGCGAAGTGCCAGCGGGGAACCAGACGGCTCGCTCGCGGATGCCGTGCCCCAGAACGCCACAGTGGCGCCCAAGGTGATTTGGAGGCGCGAGATGGAGCGTGCAGGCAGCAGGTAGCGGCCCGGGCCGAGGGGGAGAGGGGACATCTTGGTGAGATCGCCTAGCGGAGCAACGGGCCCTACGGAGTCAAACGAGACCTCTCTCTGGAACGTGCCGATGGCGTCGTTCACGTCTGCGACCCAATCCAGCAACTCAAATTTGTCCCACGACGTAGATCCGGCCACTTCGAGCATTTCAATGGTCGCTGCCCGAGGGCCATCGTTCAGGACCGCGCCAGAGGCGCGGACCAGGAGCAACTGGGCGCTGCCGTCGCGGTCGGTGAAGAGGTCCCCGGCCGCTACAGGGCTCGGCGGCTGACTTGCGAAGGCCGGCGGCTTCAGTGGGGTGTCGCGAGGCGCATCGAGGATGAGAGCCACCGCCGGCTGCGTTGCATCAACTCGAGTGTGGTATGCCTGCACCGCGAGAATGACGGTCGCCACCGCCAGGGCGAGGGTCCCCGCTCCTACGAGCCACTCCATGGCCTGTCAGGGTACGACCTCAGGTTCTACTTGCGGCCAGGTTGACGGTGGTGAGATGACCAATGGTTCGGCACGTTGTGATGGCGTCCGCACGCACGTGGCCGGAAGTGGGACGTAGGATTGGCCGGCATGGGGCTGGATAGCGCGGACAGCGCCGCAGCGCTCAATAGCCAAGGAATTGCCAGGTCGAGCGGACTGCCGACCGCCCAACTGAAGCACTCACTGTGGGCCACTTGGAGTGAACTCGCGATAGAGCACGAAGCTGCTGCGTGGGGAGCCCGGTCGCGGGCATTGAGTGCGTCAGGTCCGGCCGACCGCAGCGAACCGATGGAGGATGAATTCAGAGCCTCCCTCCAAGCCGTGACTACAGCGGCCTTTGCTCTGGACGCGCTCCACGTTCCTGTGAAGGCAATTGCCGAGAGAGATGGAGCAGGCCAAGCGGGGTCGGGTCCTGGGCGAGGCGCTCGCCGAGAGGCCATCCTCAGAGAAGCGCTGAAAGCAGTCTTCTTGGTGGGCCGGCTAAACAACCGTTGGGTCCGGGAGTTCAAGTGGCTGTTTAACTTGCGGGGTGGCGCCGTTCACTATGGGGAGTCGGCTGAGGACCCCGCGCCACACCCACTTGGGTTGAGTGTGTCCAAGGCCCACAGCACCTACCGCGCAGAGGCCGCCACACGGGCGGTCGATCTCTTGATGGAGGTACTGCACTCGGCCGCTGAGCAGCCCAGGCCGAATCTCAAAGACGCGGTCAAATGGTCGGCAGATATTAAGCCTTCCGTGCGGAAGTTGGACGAACTGAGGGCTCGCAGCCAGCAGACAACTGACTCAAGCTAGGTCCAGGGGCGACCCGTCGCCGATCTTATTCAGCCAGCGCTCGATCCGGTCTATATGCCGCGGCGTCAGGCCTACTTTCTTCTCGGGGTGTACGAGCAGGTGCGGCGTCCGTACGGTTCGGGCCCACCTCATCCCGCTGGAGACCATGCGGGGATCATCGTCGACCCAAATGAAGGGCCGGTCCGGCTGTGAGCGCAGGTACTCTTGGACTGCCACCAGTTTGTCCCACGGGCGGACCGGGGCAGGAAGCTTCAGGTATGGCTGCCCGGCCCAGCCAAGGTCCTTCGAGAGCCCGTAGGTGTCAACTTCCTTCTCCCAGGTGGAGCACCAGACCCGCTCGACTGGCAGTTCCGTAAGGCGGGCCACCAGGTTGGGCGCGAAGAAGACGGGCATGTGGATAGAGGGCGACCGGACCCAGGCTGGCCAGCAGGCGGGGAGTGGCCCCATGTGCTCTCCCGCCACTGGGGAGATCACCCCATCCACGTCGAGGAAGAGGAGTGGGAGAGCGGCGGGGACTGATGCGTTGGCGACAGTCACGAGATCAGGGTAGGCCCTTGGGATCACCAGCGGTCGGGCACGTACAGTCAGTGCCCATGCCCGGCCCCCGTCGCGGACTAACAGTCACCTCCCACCCAGTCGGCGCCGCGGCGATTAACTCTGGGCGATCTGGTCAACGATGCGATCGATCACCTCAGCCCAATCCACGGACTTGCCGTCGGCATCGACCGTGTGGATGATCCTACGGCCGTAGAACATCGCCAATCGCGGCCACGCCGCCTGAATGTTGGTCATCTGTCGGTCAAGGGCATCTACCGTGACCGTTCCCCTGTCAATGAAGTGGCGCCGGGCGACCGCCCGATCCCCGTCGAACCACCAGGCATCCACGCCAGCCGAGCACAGGGCCTCGACGAACGGCAAGCTGCTCGGCGGGTAGCCCCAGTCAAGTGCGACGGGTCGGTGAAGCGCGTGGAGAGCTGCCACCAGCCCCGCCTGCCTTCCATGGCTAACGGCTTGGTCCCATTCGGACTGGAGTCCAAGCCGTGCCAACCCGCCGCGCTCCACGTCCGCAGCGAGAAAGCCGCGATTCTCAGCGAGCCACCTGGCAAAGGTGGACTTGCCCGTCGCCGGCACCCCTGAGATCAGTAGAAGGGGCGAGGGTGCGGGCCGGTCCGTTGGTGTGGGCTCTCGGTCCATCGCAGTGATCGTAGGGGTCGGCGCCCACCTCGCCTACCGACGCCGGCTGCGCTGCTTCGTCTCAGCCAGGATCGCGTCGCGGAGTTCTGACCAGCCTGCCCTCCCCTCTCGAAGCCGATCCACCGCCACCCTGACGACATCCGCCTCGCTCACCCGGACCCCATCCCGGAGCCCATCGGCCACAATGCGGTGGAGCCACTCCTCCTGCTCAACTCGGAGCTGGACTTGGAGCTTGCGGGCAGCGAAGCTCGGGCGCCCGCCACCTCCCTTCATCGCCACCTTGGTACGTCGGAGAGCGGTCACCGCCTTATGTGGGGAGGTAGGCACGTCAAGAGATGAGGACGACTCGACACCCCCACCTGCATAGGTCGGAGTGTCGGCATTCCCCCGGCGTCCCCCTGCCATAGAAGGAGTCACGCGGCGGGGCCGCTGGATCATCTCCTCAAGGGTGTCCAGCCCATCGTCAGCCATGAGTTGCCTCCAAGACTTCGGCTTGCTTCTGGAGCTCTGGCGCCTCCACGGCCAATGCCTGCTCCACCTTGTGAGCGAGTGACCGAAAGTCGGCAGCCGCGGCGGCCACGGCTCGGCCCGGGTTCGGAGTCAGGACCAGGGCGGACCGACGACGGCGACGAGGAAGCCAGGGGTAGTCCCCGACGGGTGGGGCAACCGCGACCCCATAGGTCCGCGCCATGTTCACCAGCGCCTTCAGCTGCGGCCGGATCACGGCTCGATCCCGTACGCGGTTTGGAGCGAGGATGAGGGTGAATGCAGTGGCCCGCTCGGCCAGCAGGCCTTCCAATGCCCTCAGCTCGGGCCATGCAATACCCACAGGGACCACCACCACGTCAGCCGCTGCCCACGCCGCGTCGGTCATCGGCACCGCCCCAGGGTGGGTGTCTATGACCACCGGACGGCCCCAAGCCTCGGCCCAGTCCCGCAGACGGCCGGCAACGATGGCAGGGTCACCGATCCACTCCGCCAGGCCAGCGGAACTCGGTACCAGGTCGGGCCTCCCCGGACGCCGCAGAGGCCGGGGAGGACTGTCCCGAAGGAGGGCGCGCAGGAGGCGGCCATCGGACAGCGCGGCTCCCCAGGACCCTGAGGCTCCGCCCCTGTCCCAATCGCAGTCCACCAGGATGGCGCCGAGCGCTCCGGCCAGCTCCATAGCCACGGTCGTCTTGCCGACACCGCCCTTGTAGGCGCTGACCGTGACTATGTGTGTGGTATTCACGTCCCCATGGTAACACGTCGGGACGTGAGGAGGTACGTCTATTAGGACGTGTGGACGTGCGGCAAGACTAGCGCGGGTGGACGCCGCGCTGGCCGGGCCCAAACCACACTGTCGGGCCACTGTTCCTCACTCGACGAGCGGGGCACTGGCTACCTCAGTACCTCACGAGTTGGCGGCGTCTGCACTATCCCTGGGTTGAGTAATGATCGCGTGGGTCAGCCGGGTAAACTGGTGCCGCCATGAAGTTCCCAGGCTTCGGGAGACAGAAGGGCCAGCCTCGGTTCGTGTTCGTGGACCCTACAACTGGAGACAAGTTCACGGTGAGGGGCGGGGAGGTCAACGATGACCCATCCACCCCTTCGATCGAGGTGGTGGCCGATCCTGCGGGCGTTGGCATGATGGGCTTCAGGATTCGGCCCGGGCGAGTTGCCGATGCTCGGCTTGTCGAGAAGGGCCGAACTCCGAGGTAGTCAACTTCCAGTGGCCGGCCCAGCTCCGGCCACCGTGGTAAGAGGCGCAGGGCCGGACCGCGCGGGCAGCGGGGCCGCTAGAGCCCGGATGGCCGGCTTTCCGTGGGCAGGTGGAGGGTCCCTCTCAACCGCCAGGGTGGGCTCAGCGTGCCGGCTGCTCCACAAGTGGCCGTGGACCAGCTCCCCTTCCCACTTGAGGAAGGAGAGAGGCCGCACGGAGCGTCCAGCGCCCGCCTTCAGTGAAAGGACGGAACCCCTGCCATAGTCATGACAGCGTTACGTACCCAGGTACGGCTATGCGTATCTCGAGACGTAGGGACGTGCTAACATATAGTCATGAACATAGCCACCCGGGCGGCAGGCGCTCGGACGATCCTTCGACAGATCGGCGATGGCACACTCCAAAGTCTCGGAGCCCGACAGATCGTGGACCGCGGCAACGGGATCCACTTCTCGGTGGGCCGGTCGGCGGGACGAACTCTCCGCAAGGTCGTCGTTCTGCTCGCCGCTGACGACACCTACACCGTCGAGGCTATGAAGTTTGACCGCTGGACCTTCGGGACCACCACCACCTACGAGATCGGGGACGTCTACGCCGAGAGCCTCGCCCTTGTGGTCAGGATCGCCGGTCAGTCCATGGGGGTGTTCGGATGAGGGCCACTCGGAACGCCCAGGACCCAGAGCGCACCGCGCGGGCTCTGTCGCTCTACTGGTCGGAGGATGGGCCCAAGGGCGGCCGCTACCGGCCGACCTGGTACGAGCTGATGCTCATGGTCAAGGACTCCGCCGGCTGCGACTTCGAGACGGCTGGTGAGGCCGTGCTGGAAGTGATCGACTGGACCGACGCCAATGACTGGCTCCCGAAGCGGGCGTGGGAGCCGAGCTTATCTTCGCCACCGCCCGCACAGCTGACCCTGGCCTTCGAGACCACGGAGGAACTGAGATGAGGATCTGGAGACGCCGGCCGTTCGGCCCGGCCATCCCTCGGCGAGACTTTGACTTCGAGCGAGCGGCAGATCCGTCCGCTAGCACTGGCGAGCTGGTGGAGCTCAGTCGTCACCCGGACCCGCTCGTGCGCTTGCAGGTGGCCATGAACCCCAGCACGGACAACTGGACTCTTGAGCTGCTCGACGCCGACGACGAGGTAGAAGCCATCCGTTCCGGCTTTGGGGATGGCCGCCAGGAACGAGCCGCTCGGGCTGGGACCTGGCCGTGGTACGTGCCGGGCGACTTCGACGGACTTAGGAGGCTGGGATGACCATCGAACAGCGCAACCTCGGCGAACTCAAGGCCGCCTACGAGACAGCCAACGAGGCCGTGAAGAAAGCTCACTCCGAGTACGAGCGGCTCTGGCCGATCTACTGGGATGCCAGGACCGCGTACCGGAATGCCTTGGCCGAGGCGAAGGGGGAACCCACGGAGGAGGAGGTGCAAGCCCAGGAGGGCCTGTTGGAGACCATCTTTGGACCCCTCGCACCGATCACCGAACGGGAGAACGGGGAGGAGGCGAGCCCCAACAGCATTGAGAAGGGTCCAGCTGCGGAGTGAGAGTCCGGAGCTAGGTGCCCCATGACCTACCACAAAGGCCCCACCCCCGGATCGCGGCGGGAGAGGCAAGCGCCGCGCCACTGGACGCCCTATGCCCATCCCCCTTGTCGCAGGCCGGACCTAACGCCGGGCTCGGAAAGGGGTGCCCCAGATCGGACCGTACGTCGAATGCCCACCTCGCTCGCGCAGACCAGGTGGCTTGAGCGCATGTTCCTACCGATAATGCCCCACCCCCTCTGGGGGTTGAGTTCGCCCGCATCCCTCCCGCGGTGCCAGGATGGGCACTGAGCGTCTGGACTTGGGTTCAGCAGCGGCGTCCCGAGGTACGGGGATGGGCATTCGACGTACGGATCTGGCCGGGGCATGTCCAGCGGGTGGGGCATTGGAGGTATGAAGCAGGGATCATGTCCACGGTGAACACGGAGATCCGATCCCGGGCCGAGTTGCCTTGGGTGAGCCACAGGCGCTTCCTTGACCACCTCGATCGCACCTGGCTGATCTCGGACACCCACTGGGGCCACCGAAGGCTGCGAGAGGTACTCGCCCCTGGCGTCCGCCCGGCCGACGTCGATACCCTCATGGTCCGGCGATGGTGGGAGGTAGTCGGGCTGGAAGACCCCGTGCTTCACTTGGGCGACGTGTTCCTTGGCGACCTGACCGCAGCCGACTTGCCCGACCACTTCCCCACTCTCCCGGGTCACGTCTTCCTCGTGCCGGGCAACCATGATGGGCTGGACAAGCTGGCGGCACTGGCCTCGATCGGCTGGCTGATGGTGGAGCCCTTCGCGTTCGAGTACCAGGGGTGGACGGTCCGCTTCAGTCACCAACCGCTGGAGGGCCTGGCCGAAGGCGAGCTGAATGTCCACGGCCACATCCACCAGAACCCGGCGCCGATGGCCCGGCACTTCAACGCCTCGGTGGAGCAGCTCGACTACCGGCCCATCCGCCTGAAGCAAGCCGTAGACGAGCTAGTCAGTGCCAACAGCGGGCCGCGGGCTTGGGCTGGCCAGAGATCATTGCAATCTGAGCGACGGGGCCGCGAGCCATGACCACCGAAGTTCCAGGCACCCTCCCCCTGGGAGTTCTCTCGATCACGGAGGCACGGGCTCAGCTCCCGGGCATTCTGGCCCGCTTCCGGGAGGCAGGGCCGGCCGCTCAACCCGTGGTGCTCGGCCGGAGGCGCCGTGCCGAGGCGGTCTTGGTGCACTACGAGCGGTACCGGTCGACGGTGGACGAGCTGGAGGCGGCACAGGCATGGATCGCCGACTTCCGGAGGGCGGCTGACCTATCAAGGATTCCTCGGTAGTTGCCCCTAGGTAGATCGTCAGCGCCCGAGCTCCGGTCGGCCACCGGTTGGCAAGGTGGTGGAACTGAGTTCTCAAAGTAGTTCCCAGACCGCCAACCGGGGGTAGACTTCACGAGTCGCTGGCCCCGCGCCCGCGCCACACCTCCACCGTTCCCAGGGGTATGAGCGCGCCTTGGGCGACCACCCTGGTGACTGGCAGGAGGTAGTGGTGTGGCCGTTCGCCGAGTCTCGGACCTCCCATGTTCCGGTTGTGGGGTGCTTCACCCTACCCTCGCCCCGAGCGACTGTCCTCTCGCTCGACGCGCTGCCGAGGAGATGCGGGCACCCGTGGTGGCGCTCAAGGCGACACCCACTGCCACCGAGCAGCGACCTTCCCCACCGCATCGGACGGTAGCTCTGGCTGATGCGGCTCGAGAGGCGGTTGCGACGGCCTCGGCTGCGGTTCAGGCGGAGGTGGAAGCCGTGGCCGAAGTGGTCGAGGCGAGCGATGACGAGTACACCGTCCGCCGCCAAGAGGCCTGGCTGCGGGTGATCGCGGCCTTGCCATGGGGCCCGACCCCAGAGAAGGGGGCGCCGGCGAGCACTGCCGCGGCCCACCGCGTGCTAGACCGAACCCACGGCGGGCACGATGGAGTGAAGAGGATCCTCACCGACCGGGTAGCCTCCATGTCTCACATCGAGCGCCGGCGCGGGGACCACCGGATGCGACCCTTGCTCCTGGTGGGTCCGCCCGGCACCGGGAAGACCACCCTGGCCAGCGCGATGGCCACAGCGCTCGGCATGCCATGCGAGGTGATCAACGTGCCCGTGGCCGCCGTGGACGAGTGCTATCTGGCGGGTGCGGATCGAGTGTGGGCGGGGTCGGAGCCCGGGGCGATCATCCGGGCCGTGCGCCGGGCTGGCACGGCCCGCCTCCTTCTCGTGCTCGACGAGCTCGACAAGGTGGCCGTTGGTCACTGGCAGGGCGCCTCTCCGACGGCGTGGCTGCTGGAACTGCTCGGGTCCGCCAGCTGGTCAGACAGGTATCTGGGTGTCCCATACCCCACCGCAGCGATGAGCTTCGTGGCGACGGCCAATGACCTCACCCCCATCCCTGCCCCGCTCCTCGATCGCTGCGAGGTGGTGGAGGTGCCGGGCCTGTCGGCGGAGCAGCGAGTGGAGGTGGCTCTCTCTCACGTGTGGCCCCGGCTCCTCACGGCCTACGGCGTGGCGGCGGCATCGGTCCCACTCCCACCGGATGGGGTCAATGCTCTGGTGACCGATTACGCTGCCTCGGAGGAGGCCGGGCTGCGGTCGGTGGAGACCAGGATGGAGGCGGTCATACAGCGGGCGATCGCCCACGGCGCTCCCCGGCAGAGGGTGTGGATCACCCCCGAGTTCGTGGCCGAGCGGCTCGGCACCAAGCCCAGGGGCCGCAGGGCGGCAGGGTTCGCGCGGGAGCTTCCCGCTTCTGCAGTGGGGGCGGCGACCGGACCCAGCTAGGCGGTCCATGGGCGCGTCTGCCGGGCGTTCCTCCGGCAGACGAAACGACCGTGGCGGACAGCCCGCGGGAATAACGAACCGGCCGTCGGGAGCTCGCTCGGCCTGGGCCGCGCGCCGACCGAAAGGGGGGCGGCGAAGACTGCACCTGCTGCCGGCGGTTCCTCGGATGGCGGCTCTCTCGGGTCGGTGGGCTTCCTGCGTAGGGGGCGCTGGCCCTCCTCTCGGTCGGCTCAAGCGCGGGCCCGTCGCCAGTGTCGGCCAGCGTGGGTGCCAGGGCTCGGCTCCTCCTGGGCTTGCTCGCGGCGGTGGCGGCGGAGGGTGCCTAGCACATTTGCATCAGGGATGCTACGATGGCGGCCATGCTCAAGGTCTGGCCCGTGATGGACATCGACTACTGGCTCCGGCAGGTCGCTGGCATCCGCGCTGAGGAGGGCCGCGGCCGCGTGCTCCAGTACTACGCCGAGGCGGGCGAGAGGCCCGGCGTCTTCCTCGGGCGCGGCGCCGTCGCCCTCGGCCTCGACGGCCGGCGGGTCAGCTACGACGAGAACGCCGAGGCCTTCCGGCGGCTGATGGACGGCCAGCTCCCCGATACCGGTGTGCAGGTCGTCCACGGTCCCAAGACCGGCAACCGGGTCAAGGGTTGGGACGCGCTGTTCTCCGCCCCAAAGACCGTCTCCACCGCGTGGGGTCTTGGCGACGAGGCCCTCCGCGGGCGTATCGAAGCCGCCCACGACGCCGCCTCAAAGTTGGCTTTCGCACGGTTCGCCGAGCTCGTCGCCTACGGCCGGCGGGGGCACAACGGACTACGGCAGATAGGGACCGAGGGCCTCATCGCGGTGGCCTTCCCCCACAGGTGTTCCAGGTGCTCGGACCCCCACCTGCACACCCACTTCCTGATCGCCAACATGGTCAGGGGCACGGACGAGCGGTGGGGAGCCCTCGATGCCCGCATGGCTCACGACTACGCCTTGGCGCTCGGCTACCTCTACCAGGCCGAGCTCCGGGTCCAACTGTCCCCCTCCTGGGAGAAGGGCGGCATTGGGGGCGGCTGGACCGAGGTGGTCAATGGAGTCGCGGAGCTGGTCGGAGTGCCCGCTGGGCTGGCCAAGCTCTTCTCCAAGCGGCAGGAAGAGATCGCCGAGGACCTGGCCGCCAGGGACGTCGAACCGACGATTGCAGCCCGGACCGTGGCTCAGCGCCGCACCCGGCAGGCGAAGGAGTCGGGCAAGACCACCGCCGAGCTTGTCGCCGAGTGGCGAGCCGAGGCGGAGCAGGCCGGGTACGACGTGGACCCGGCCGCGCTGGCCAGGGCCATCCAGGAAGGGGGGCGGCGGGTCGCCGCCCGTCCCTCGGTCATGACCCCAGGGTCGCGGCGCCGCCTCGCCCTGGAAATCACGAAGATGACCAACACCTTCGGAGTCCGTGATGTTGTGATGGCGATCGCGTCGGACTTCCGAGGCGGGATCTCCGTCGCCGACGCTACCCGGCTGGCCGATGAGTTCCTGGCGAGCGACGCGGTGGTGAAGCTGGGCGAGGCCCAGGAACTGCGGACCGGTGATGGCATCACTCTCAGGAACGGCAAGCACATCCCTGCCCCGGGCGTGGACACCGCCGTCTACTCCGCTCCCGCCGTGGTGGCGGCAGAGAAAAGTGTCATCGACTGGGCCCTGGCCCGTCTCGACGCCGCTGTCGGCGTGGTCCGCCCCGACGCCTTGCGCAAAGCCATCGCCGCAGCGCAGGCTGGTGCGAAGCCGCTCAGCCCGGAGCAGGTGGCGATGGTCAAGGGCGTTTCCACCGATGGGCAGGGGGTGAGCGTGGTCCGAGCCCCGGCCGACTCCGGCAAGACTTTCAGCCTCCGCCCGGCCATTGAGGCCTGGAAAGGGAGTGGGTACGACGTGATTGGTATGGCCGCGGTGACCAGGAATGCAGAGTCCCTCGGCAAGCTGGGGATCCGCACCACCAACATTGATGCCATCCTGACCCTCCTCGAGGGCCGGGAGGCGTCTATCACCGGGGAGCCTGGACGCCCGTGGGTTCAGTTGGGGTTCGACCGGACCGTCATCATTGTGGATGAAGCTGAGCGGATGAGGCTGGACCACTGGGCCAGGCTCTGCCACCAGGTTGGGTTGTCGCGCGACTGCAAGCTGGTGGTCATCGGCGACGAGAAGCAGAAGGGCGCCGTTGGGATCCAGGGCCCCTTCCGCCGCCTGTCCCGCGAGGTCGGATCCTACAAACTTCCCTACAGGGGCGATCGGCTGCCCAACAAGGAGGACCGGTGGGAGCGGGCGGCGCTCTCTCTGCTCAGGGAAGCGGGACCCGACAACCCTGAGGCGGCACTTGCGGCGCTGGAGGAGTATGAGCGTCACGGCCGGGTCCAGTACCCCGCCGCAAAGGGGCCCAAGGCGAGGCAGGCGCTTCGAGAGAAGATGGTCACAGATGCTTTGGCTGCCCGCGCGGAGGCTCGGGCAGAGGGGGACGACGTCCTGATCCTCGCCGACCGCCGAGCGGAGCGAGACCGGCTGAACCAGATAGTCCGCAGCCGGTTGGTCGCCGAGGGAGACATCGCCGTCGACCTGGGGCGCACCTACGCTGGGCTGGACGTGGCTCCGGGCGACGAGATCCAGACTCAGCGGCAGGCGACGAGAGATGGGATCGCCAATGGCTGGGTGCTTCGGGTGGTGGAGTGCGAGGCCAAGGGCATCAAAGCTGAGCGGATCGATCCAGGGGAGGATGAGGGCGAGGTTGTGTCGATTCCCGCCTGGTACTTTGCCGAGCATGGGTCTGGTTCCGACCGGCGGCGAGGCATCGAATACGGGTGGGCCCGTACCGTCAGCAAGGAGGTCGGGGCCTCGACTAGGGATGTCTACGTCTTCGGCGACCTCTCGTCCATCGACCACGCGAGCGTCTACACCGGCGGCTCTCGTGGCCGCTGGCACTGGTACGTGGCGGGCAGGCCGGAGCCCAGCGAGGACTACGACATGCCCAGGCCGCGAGAGGGAGACCATCAGGCTGAGCGCGAGCGGGAGGCGCTGCTGCGGGGCATGATCCGCGACCGGGAGACCAGGCTGGCGCTGGACGTGATCGACGAACTCGCCTACGACAACGTGCGAGCTGCAGACGCGCTACTCACCGCCGAGGCGGAGAGGACCTTTGCCAAGGGCGGCTTCCCGCTTTCGCCGGCGGCGCCGGTCACCCCGGCGCCCGAGGTACCA
Source organism: bacterium (assembly GCA_021816695.1). GTDB lineage: Bacteria > Chloroflexota > Dormibacteria > Aeolococcales > Bog-877 > JAJYXT01. The sequence continues at coordinate 43,686 of JAKAXE010000008.1, forward strand.
GCTCACCAGGCGGGGCTGGAGGCGGTCTCTGCGGAAGACGTTACCGCCCGCAACCGGCCCCCGCTACCCGCCCTGGACCCCGAGGGGAGCGCAGCAGCCTTGGCCCGTGCCCAGGCTAAGGATCGGTCTGCGGCACGTGAGGCGGAGCGAGACCGCGAGCTGGCTCGGGAGCAGGATCGCCAGCGCCGGTCAGCGCAGCAGCAGGGCGACCAAGAGCAGCGAGAACCCGGGCTGAAGCCCTGAACCTTCGGCCAGTTCGTTCTCTACCTCCACGCGAAGGTGGTCCTGAGCCAGAGCGTGGTGATCGTCGGCAGCGCGAACCTCACCGACGGGGGCCTCCCAGTGGTCCGGCTCAGCGCCCGGGTGCCCCGGGTGAAGCCCGCCGACTTTGAGGCGTACATCGAGGATCATCGCAAGGAGCACCTGCGCGTGGAGCGATCAGGGCGCCGGCCGGGTGAAGTACGCGACCATGTCGTCGATCCGGGGGGTGTCAGGGTCGCATAGCGCTCGCCGATGCGGGCACGGTTGAGGAGCGTGGCGGCGTGCTTCTCGGTCACGACCACATCACAGTAGGCGGCGGATACGCTGAGATGCTCCACATCGTAGACGTCGTTGGGCTGCCAGGGACGCTCGAGATTGCGGAGGTTGCCCCCCCGGAGCGCGGTGTCGGTCTGGATGGTCGGCATCCGCTCCAGCACGGCGACCATGGCTGTCTTGCCCTCGTCAACGAGCTCGTCGAAGGTGTGGCCGATGGTGTCCAAGGCAGGCAAGAGGTCGTTGATCAGCTCCCAGACGTACATGTAGGCGCCGAGAAGATCCTCGTATCGCCGCTTGTCCTTGGGGCGCTTCTCGAGCTCCACGACGATCCGCTGATGCCGGTTGACGATCTCCTTTACCGCGTCCTGGATTTCCTCCGGCTTGTATCCATAGCGGGTCCGTAGCTCCCGCTCCTCGGCACCTGGTCGCGGACCCCGAAGCTGGATGAACTGGCCGACCTCGTTGAATGCCGCAGTGACACGGGCGACAGGATCCGCAATCGGCGAATCGAAATGCCAGCCGCCGCCGATGAGGCGCTCAAGCATCGCGATCAACTTCGGCGCCGCATCGGCCCACTCCTCCTCTGAGGCCGTGTCGGCACCCTCGATGTAGCCGCTCCCGCAGGCTTGGCCGCAGGCATATGCGAAGCCGTAGCCAACCACGACCGGCAGCTCCGGGTTGGTGGCGACACCGAACTGCTCCGCCAGCGACCGCACGAGTTCCGCTCGGCGGATGACCGATCGGTTGACCAGGGTCCGGTAGCCCGAGAGCTCGGCCATGGTGAGGGCGAGGTCGTTGCGCTGATCGAAGTCCTTGATCTTGCGGACCTCGTCGTAATGGGCCGCCGACAGGGGGATGACGACCCGGCCGTCTGCGACCGCCTGTCGGAGGAGGCCGAGCGCCGCGGCATGCGCGGCCCCCTCGGGGTGCCCGACTCGCGCTTGGGCGAGGTGCACCCAGTGGTTGAGATCGAGGTAGATAGTAGCGGGGGCCGTCTGGGGCATGGCTGCTTGGTGAGGAACATACCTGAAGCCATGCCCCAGACGAGTCCCATCGACAGGCTCGTGATCTGATCGAAGGGGGGCAAGAAGACCACTCCGCAGGGATGTAGGCGTCTCTGACCTCCATCAATGAGTGAGCCGTGCCGCCAGTTGCGAACGGGGAGCGCTCGGCGTCAACGGACCGTGGAGAGCGGTCGAGGATGTTGCGACAAGGGTTGAGTAGGCCCAGCGGGCCCCGGGGCAGGTGTCCGAGGGGCAGAGCCGCGGGTGGGTGGCGACCGGCAAGCTCCTAGTCATCACCAACTACGCGACCTCTTATGTGGTGCAGGACGCCCTCGCCGCCGATGCCGCTCGAGGGGTGACGGTCGACGTTCTTCTCAATCCCCTGGGCTACGGGGCCAAGGGCGCCGCCTCCTGGCTATCGAACCATCGAGTTCATGTCCGCTGGGCCCCGGACTCCCCCTACCTCCACGCCAAGGTGATCCTCTCCTCCACCGAAGGACTTGGGGGGAGTGCCAACTTCAGCTACCACGGGCTGAGCATCAACCGAGAGATGGACGCGATGGTGCCCGCCTCGCTGCTCCCCGCCGCCTGGGCCTGGGGTACCGCCCTCTGGGCCAAGGGGACGCCGGCGGGCTGAGCTGCCGGGCGCCTCATCGCTTCCGGCCAGCGGCCCACCACTCCCAGAACTCGTCGCGAGAGACGCCTAGGTCGTGGTACGGTCGCCGTGGCGGTTAGGCCGAAGGCCGAACGTCACATCCTATGGCTGCCCGTAGGCAGCCATAGTTGCGTCTGGGGCGGCACTGCATATCTGTTTCATAGACGAGTCCGGTAGGTTTGAGGCGTCAGCACCCTCGGCAGGCCAAGGTCAGCGCTTAAGGCCTCCGGGGGCGCGCGGCCCGCAGTTCCTGCCCCTGGAGTCCGAGGCGTCTCGAATGCCGGCGGGCCCCTCCATTGGCGGTGGTCCATATTCCAAGCGTCCCAGCTCGATGAGCTGGTCAAGGTCCGCCAACTCGGGCTCCTGCAGCACACGGCGCGCCACGGTGCGCACCGCCTCAATGGTGATGGCGTCTTGGTGGCCGAGCATGCGCGCGATGTCGCCCGCGTCCGTCGTCCGCCCCGCGATCATCTTCAGGATGACGAGGTGAGGCAGGGACGCCATCGGGAGACCGTCCGCCCGGTTGGCCATGGCGGAATCGACCAACGCTCCACCCCATCGTCCGGGCACGATGGTGACGTCGACCGGCTGGTCGTCGGCGCTCTGCCACGCGACCCCGGCGAGCGGCGGACGCACGACCAGTTCATGCTGCATGCGCCAACCGGCTCCGCGAAGCGTTTCGGCGGCTACGTCCACATCGCGCTGGGCGATCGCAAAGTCGATGCCCATGGTCTGGCGGGCGGGCATGAATCGATTGGCGGCGACCGCCCCGATGATGGCGTGTGGCACAGAGCCGAATGCGGCGTCAAACTCCTCGATCCCCATCACCTCGACACCCGCTCGGGCAGCAGCCCCCATAGGTCGCTCCCCGATCCTGGGGCCCGGCGCCGCCACGCCATGGCCGTGATCAGGTGCAGGGGGGTCGCCACCTCGGGGCGCGGCCGGCACTGCCACTGAGGCGGACGACCCTTCGGCAGCACAACTCCGCGCTGAGCGAGCGCACGGCTCACCGTGGACGGATGCCAGCGAAGCCCTTGGAAAGGGGCCGGGACCCCCACACGCTCAAGCACCGCCGCGATGTCTCGAGCGGCCAGGCCATAGCCTCGACTCATCTCCACCAGACGATCGGCGAGTTCGGCGGACAAGGCGGGGGGACGACCACGACTCATTTCTGCAACATTGTACTGCCAGCGGCCTCCGCAGAAGAGCGCTGACGGTCGCCTTTCGCCAGGTGGCTCGGGCATCCGCATCACGAATGGCCCGGGTCGCCCCTATAGAATCCCTTACTGGGCACCGGAACGCCCACCCAAGACTACAGGAGGTGCTCTCAATGAACCGTCGCGAACTGGCCAAGACCTTGCAAGCCCAGCTGCTCTACGATGGCGACCCGAGCGATCCCGTCTTCTCGAGCTTCAGCTTTGCCGACGAGACGCTCCAGATGATCTTCGGGCTAATCGGCCAGAAGCTCGAGGCGGGCGAAGACGTCAGCATCGCCGGCTTCGGCCACTGGAAGATCAATGAGAGCCCGGGTGGGATGCGGCGCAACCCAAGGACTGGGGCTCCGGTTAAGGTAGCCCCTTCCAAGAAGGTCCGCTTCTACCCGGCCAGCGCTCTCAAGATGGCTGTCGCCAGCAAGCCGGTCCGCCGGCGCACGACCCGGCGACCGGGCTAAGCAACTAGTCGGACAACCTCGGCCGGGCGCAACCTAGTCCCGCGGGGTAGCCTCAGCCGCGGTCGAGCCTCTGCTGGAGTTCCTCTTCCGTCGGCCCCGTCGCGGGTCCAATGGCCTGTATCGCCAGCGCAGCGGCAGCGTTTGCGGCCCGGGCCGCGGCCAGGAGACTCGCACCACGTCCGAGCCAAGCAACCAGCGCACCGGTGTGGGCATCCCCAGCTCCAGTCGTATCGAGGACCTCTGGCACCGGGTAGGCAGCAACGTGGGAAAGAGCCCCACCGTTCCAGACCCAGGCCCCCGAGGCGCCCTTACGGAGGATGACCGCGCCTCGCGAGCTGATAAGCGTTGCAAGCGAAGTTGCCATGGCATCGGGACTCGACTCGCCGGTCAACAACTGTCCCTCGCGCCAGTTCAAGGTGAGGAGATCAGTCCGCCTCAATACTTGCGTCGCGATTGGCGGCGGGATGTCCGCCACAGGAGGACCCGGGTCGAAGACACACCATACGTCGGGCAGAAGTGTGCCCGCCCATTCTCCGAGCGCCGATGCAGACGCCCGGCCCATTGCGAGGTCATAGCCTGAGAGATAGATGAGATCGCCAGGCTCCAATGCGATGCTCGCCAGGTCCTCGGGGGTGATCTCGGCCTCGACACCCGGGGCTCCTATATACCGGCTCTCTCCTCCTGCCTCAACCAGCCCGACGTCGAAGCCAGAGTCCCGCCCATTTGCTGCCGCCACAAGCGAGCCGATGCCCTCGCTCGCCAATCGTTCGTGTATGAGGCGCCCGTTGGGGCCAGAGCCCACCTTGCCCGCGTAGTAGGTCGACATGCCTAGCCGCGCCGCTGCGGCGGCGACGTTGAACGAGCCCCCCACCTGCGTCACCGTGCGTGTCGCGATGCAGCTCCCACCTCGCTCGGGCACGGTGGACACGTACATCAGCACATCCACGAGAGCCTGCGCGGCGACGATGAACCGGTGCTGCCCAACGGGAAGCCACGTGCCGGACTCGTCCAGGCCTCCGTACGGCGTCGGCTCCACCGTTAGCTATCCGACCGCGCTCTTTCGGATCGTTGGCTACACCTCACGATCCGGTTGCTCCTGGTTGCGCCGCCACTTTGCGGAGAGCAAGGCCCGACCATGCGCCGTACACGGCTGCCGAGACTCCCATGCAGACGAAAATCTCAAGGCTCGACGTGGCGAAGATGCCCTTCGCGAGGGGGCCCACGAACAACGGCGAGTCTGTAACCAAGAGGCCACAAACGGCCCCTGCGAACCACGCCACGAGGGCAGGCACATTCCACCCGCGCCGGGTTAGCCCCTGGCTGCCAGACGGATCGTAGAGAACGCTATCGCCGTACCCCCCAACGCGCGATCGCACGAAGATCTGGTCAACCAAGAAGATTGCCGCCCAACTCGCGAGGCCAACACCGACGATCTCAAGGAAGGACTCGAAGGGGCTGAAGAAGTTCTTGGCGATGATGACCACATAGACCGTCGCCACCACCATCACTACGGAGTCGACGGCAACGCTCTTGTAGCGCTGGATCTTCACCCCCAGGCTGAGCAGGTTCAGACCCGACGAGTAGAGACTCAGATCTGCCTCCACGATCAATCCGACCACCGCAGTCAAGACGAAAGGCATCCCCATCCAGCCCGGCAGGGCCGACTCGATCACTCCAATCGGATTCCCCGTAGACGCCAAGCTCGGCTCCCTGGTAGTCAGCAACATGCCGGCGCTGATCAGCACGAGCAGAGGAATCGCGGCCCCGAGCGTGGAGCCCCAAACGATGGAGCGCCTCGATGAGCGCTTGGGCATGTACCGGCTGTAGTCGGCAGCCGCGTTCGCCCATCCAATGCCCGTGCCAACGGCGATGATCGTGAAGGCTGGTATGAACCCGTTCGTCCAGGAGCCAGCTGGCAGGGAAAGCACCGCGTGCCACTTGGTATCCGTGATCAAGAAGCCGACCACGATGAGAGTCAAGAGACCGAATATGTAGCTCGCCCAGGTCTGTACCACGACGAGCGTCGCTTGCCCTAGCAGGCCGATCGCGACCACCAGGCCTCCGACTAGAACGATCGAGACAAGTGCCAGTGGGACTGTGCCGATGGGAAGGATGCGCCCCAACAAGGGGATCAGGGCTAGTGTGCTCAGAATGACCGAGATGCTTTCCCAGCCCAGGAAGGATATCCAACTGACAAAGTTGGGGACCCGGTTCCCATGCATTCCGAATACTGCGCGAGACAAGGTGAACATCGGGGCGCCTCCGTCCCTGCCGGCGACGCTGAAGATGCCAACGATGAGGAACGACAGGACGACTCCGGCCACGGCGCAGAGTAGGCCTTGCCAAAGGTTCAGGCCGAACGCAAGCAGGATGGCTCCGTAAGGGATTGCGAGGATCCCGATGTTTGCTGCGAACCAAACCCAGAAGAGATCGCGCGCGCGGCCCGTGCGCTCTGAATCGGGAATCCGGTTAATGCCGTTGGTCTCGATCTTGAAGGCTTCGTTGGTGCCCCGGATCGTGTCGTCCATGTCTGATACACTCTCCTCGTCAATTCGATTGGCGGATCCGCAGCAACCTCTCTGCCTGGTCCGCAAGGTGCAAGTGATTGACCGCCTCGAGCTGGGCGACCACTTGGGCGGGGAACACCGCGCTTCCCATGAGTGCCCCGCCCATGGCTCCGGCTATGGCGGCGATGGTGTCAGAGTCTCCGCCCGCATTTGTGGCGTCGACGATGGTCCGCCAGGGGTCGCCATCCCTGAGGCATAGGAATCCAACCGCCGCGGGGACTGCTTCCTGGGTCTGCACCCCTGTCCCGATCTCGTCCGCAATCTGGGCAACTACGCGCTGGACCGCGTCCTCGTCCCCATGATCGACGCTGTTGGCCAGCGCCACAGCTCGCCTCGTCCGAGAGGAAACCAGAGCGCCGGCGACGTAGTGGCCTCGTCCATAGGCAGCCTCCGCTGCCTCGACCCCCCGCGCGATGCAGGCGGCGAGGTCTGCGCCATCGAGCGCCTCAGACACCACGGTGGCCACCAGGGCGGCGCCGCTCATGGCCAATCCGGTGTGATGGGTTGGTAGTGAGACTGCCTCGACCACGTCCAGCAGCCGGACGCCCGGGCGACACGCGATGCCGACCGGGGGGATGCGCATGCTTGCGCCGTTAGTGTCGCCCCATCGGCCAGCGGTCTCAATACTCTCTCCACGCTCGATCGCCGCGATGGCAGCGCGCGAACTGGGGCCGAGAAAGTCCTGGCCCTTCCGGCGGTTGTTGGCCGCCCATCGCACTAGCCCATTGGCAACCAGGGAGCTCAAGTACGAAGAGTCAGAGTCGCGTCCCTCATCGTGCGCTTGGGCGAGCGCATCGATGATCACGAACGCTTGCTCCGTATCGTCAGTGACTGTCCCTGGAGCCTCGCCTTGCGCAATCCAGTTCTCTTCAGGCGGGCTCGCAAACCCGGCGACGAGACCAAACCGGGCCCTGACCGCTGCCACCGGCATCATCTGGGTTGCCATGCCCATGGCATCGCCTGCGGCCATACCAAGGAGACAGCCGAGTGCCCGGTCTCGCTGGCCCCCAGTCGCCCCGCCGCTCGCCTCCAACCTCTGTGTCCCACCTGCGCTCTCTGGCACCAATCGGTTCACCTCCTTGTCGTTGACTCTGGTGCACCGTGCGATCGTCTCGAAGCGGGAATAGGCTTGACCGGATTCGGCCCAAAGTGCATGTGGAAGAGGTCTGGATCCAGGATGCTCTCGACGTGCTCGATTGGGCGGCCACTTGAAACCCGCGTCACCCGCCGTACTAGCAGACACGCGTCTCCAGGGTGGCGCCTCAAGAGCGAGCCTTCCTCAGCGTCCACCCTATGTATGTGGACCCATTCCTCACTCAGGGAAGCTAGTTCTCCCGCCTCTCGCAGAGCAGATGTCAGTGACGCGGCAGAGAAATCCATCCGGAGGAACGGCTCGGTCCGCGGGGTCAGAGGCATCCGGCTCCTGTCCAAGCCGATCGGGACGCCCGACTCCAAGAGACGTATCCGGTCCAGCGCCACGAATTGGGCAGTCTGGGACCCCAGGCCGGCGGCCAGGTCCGGAAGCTCCACAACTTCCAGCCGGAGGACTCTGGACCTGATCGTTGTGCCCATGGCCGCAAGAGCCGCCGTCCAACCTAGCGCGTACTCAAGCCTCTCGCGGCCGAACTCAACATAGCTCCCAGCACCAGGGTGGGTCCGAATCAACCTCTTGCGGACCAATACTCCAAGTGCCTGGCGCACGGTCCCACGGCTGACATCAAACTCCTTGGCGAGTTCGTGCTCTCCCGGGATCCGGCGTCCCGGCTTCAGCCTCCCGGTGCGGATCTGGCCTTCAAGGGCATGGGCGACGGAAAGGTACTTTGGGGCAGCTAATTCCAACATGTATATACATGTTAGGTCAGATGGTCACTAAAGTCAATGGTCCTCGGAAGGCCACTGACGTGGGATAGGGCCTGCACCAAGGGTTGGTGAGTAGAGTTGGAACACACGTCCCTACCCAGACCAGATCGCCACGCGCTGGTCAGGTCAACTGCCCTGACGCATCGTCCGTGCCATGCCGTCTACGATGTCGCGGGGCAGGTACCTGGCATGGCCATCCCGAAGGCGACACACGGATCGACTGAGGCTTCGATGGTCGTGGCCTGGCCAACCTCCACGTCGGGCCGGCTGAAGGCCACCGTCGCGCCGGGTTCCA